>CAZOCQ010000008.1:0-28552 GCA_964578335.1 uncultured Desulfobacca sp. | reverse complement strand
GCTGGGGCAAGGGCGACGCGGTTTACGCCTGCAACGCCCGCACCGGCAACTGCACGGATTTTCACTCCTACTTCATTGCCCTGGCCCGGGCGGTGGGCCTCCCGGCCCGCTTCGCCATCGGCGCCGCCATCCCGTCGGAACGCAACGAGGGCGGGGTGGACGGCTACCACTGCTGGGCGGAGTTCTTTGCCGAGGGCAAGTGGTGGCCCGTGGACATCAGCGAAGGCAACAAATATTCCAACCTGGCCACCTACTATTTCGGCCATCATCCGGCCAACCGCTTCGAATTCAGCCGGGGACGGGACCTGGTGGTGGACCCGGGGCCTGCTGCCGGCCCCATCAATTTCCTGGCCTATCCCGTGCTGGAAATCGGCGGCAAGCCGGCCAAGGCGGCCGTGGAGTTCTCCTTCACCCGAAGCGACCGCCGCGGGTAGTCTTCCCCCGCCGGACGCCGGTCCAGGAGTGAGGGGGCGCCTTCGCAAGACCTGAACATGCCTATGGATTATTCTGTCCCCAAGCGGGTTGGCGCGCCTTCATTCGGGGGTTCAGAGGGCAGGCCGCCCGCGTGCGGCCTTCGCGCAGAGGTCCCCTCGCCATGAACCTGGGAGCTATCCTGAAGAGGATGCTGTTTGCTCTCGTGTTGCTTTTGTTTTTAGCCGACTATTGGTGGAATCTGACCGCTTATCTCCCCCCGGACCGGCTTCAAAAGATCCTTGGGGAGGCCGGCAGCCTGGCGCCCTTGCTTTATATGGCGGCCATGGCCCTGGCCGTGATCATTCCTTTCTTCCCCACCCTGCCCCTGGACGTTGCCGCCGGAGCCTTCTTCGGCCCTTATCTGGGCACCCTCTATTCGGCGGCGGGGGCTACGGCCGGAGCGGCCGCAGCTTTTCTGCTGGCCCGCTATTTAGGCCGAGATTTCATCGTCCGATTTCTTTCCGGGCATATCAATTTTTGCACCCTTTGTTCGGACCGCCTCCTGGCCAAGGTGGTGGCCCTCTCCCGGTTACTGCCTTTCGTGTCTTTCAAAGTCGTCAGTTACGGGGCCGGGCTCACCATGATGTCCTTGCGGGCCTTCAGCCTGGCCACCTTCCTGGGGATGCTGCCCCTGACTTTGGCCTACAATTATTTCGGGGCGGCCCTTTGGTCGGCCAACCGGGGTCTGGTCCTTTTGTGGGGGTTGTTATTGGTCTTGCTGCTCTTTTGGTTCCCCCGGCTGGTGGAGCGCTACGATCTCTTTTCCCTGCGCACCTGGCTGCGGCATGGGGAAGCCGCGGCGGAACGCCCAAACGCCGGCGAACCCTACCGGGAGCCGGCGGTCAGCCCCCTGGACCAGTATAACCAAGCCCTGCTGGCCCACGTCCATCCGCCGACCTGGCAAAACCCGGAACCGGCTGCCCATTACAACCTGGTGGTCATCGGCGCCGGCACCGCCGGCCTGGTGACCGCCGCCGGGGCCGCGGGCCTGGGAGCCAAAGTGGCCTTGGTGGAGCGGCATTTAATGGGGGGAGACTGCCTGAATTACGGCTGTGTCCCTTCCAAGGCCATTATTCGCTCCTCCCGAGTAGTGGCTGACCTTCGGGAGGCCGGCCGTTTCGGAGTGCAGGCCGCGGGCGCGGAGGCGGATTTCCCCGCGGTCATGGAGCGCATGCGGCGCCTCCGGGCGGGCCTCAGCCGGCACGATTCGGCTCAGCGCTTTCAGGACCTGGGCATTGACGTGTTCCTCGGAAACGCCCGCTTCTCCGGCCCAGACGCGGTGGAAGTGGACGGTCGAACCCTGCGCTTCAAAAAGGCGGTCATTGCCACGGGGGGCCGGCCGGTGCATCCCGCGGTTCCGGGTCTGGCCGAAGCCGGTTTTCTCACCAACGAGACGGTTTTCTCTCTCACCCGGCGACCGGCGCGGCTGTTGGTCCTGGGCGGCGGCCCCATCGGCTGCGAGTTCGCCCAGGCCATGCAGCGCCTGGGCTGCCGGGTGACCCTGCTGCACAAGTACGACCGCCTCATGAACCGGGAAGACCCCGAAGCGGCTGAGCTTATCCAAAGAGTCTTCTTGAAGGAAGATATTAACCTTATCCTCAACGCCAAACCCCGGCTGGTGCTCCAGACCTCGTCCGGGAAGGTGGTGCAATACGAGAGCGACGGCCAAGCGGCGGAAATCGAGGTGGACGAAATCCTGGTGGGGGCCGGCCGGGCCCCCAATGTGGAGGGCCTCAATCTGGAAGCCGCCGGAGTGCAATACGAGGGCGGCAAAGGACGGGGGGTCATTGTCAATGACCGGCTGCAGACCAGCAATCCCAATATCTATGCGGCCGGCGATGTCTGCCTGCCCTATCAATTCACCCACCTGGCCGACGCCGCGGCCCGGATCGTCATCCAAAACGCCCTGTTCTTCGGACGCAAAAAGCTGAGCGCCCTGACCATCCCCTGGTGCACCTATACCGACCCGGAGGTGGCCCAGGTGGGCCTGGCCGCCTCCGAGGCGCAGAAAAAGGGCCTGGCCGTGCAGTCTTTCGTGAAGCCGTTGAGCGAGGTGGATCGGGCCATTTTGGACGGCGAGGAAGAAGGGTTCGTGAAGATTCTGGTCCAGGCCGGGACCGACAAGATCCTGGGCGCCACCATCGTGGCCCGGCACGCCGGGGAGATGATCAGCGAGGTGTCCGCGGCCATGGCGGGCAGGCTCGGCCTGGGGGCCCTGGCCGCGGTCATCCATCCCTACCCCACCCAGGCGGAGGCCATCCGGCAGACCGGCGATCTGTACAACCGCACCCGGCTGACCCCCAGGGTGAAACGGTGGTTTAGCCGCTATTTGGCCTGGCGCCGCTAAAATAGCCGGCCCTGCCGCGCCGAACCGAAAAAGAGGGAAACTGATGCAGTGGCGCAATCCCTTCAAACCAATCCTGTTAAACGACGGTGAGCCCACCGGCGGGGTGGACCCCACGGAAATGGCCGCCGCCCTCAAGCGGGCCATGGGCAACTTAAAAGGGGCCTTCATCGACGCCGAACGCGGCCGGGTGGCGTATGAAAACATGCAAGGATCGGCAATCTATCAAGACTTCCTGAAGTTGAGCCATAACCTGAAGAATATGGACTTGGCCGCGCTGGCCGCCCGGGAGGAAAAGATCGCCTTCTGGATCAACCTGTACAACGTCATCGTCATCCACGGGGTCATCGCCCTGGGCCTCAAAGATTCGGTCAAAGAGGTCTGGAACTTCTTCCGCCGGGTGTATTATCAGATAGGGGAGCACTTTTTCAGCCCGGACGACATTGAGCACGGCCTCCTCCGGGGGAACCGGCGGCCCCCCTATGGCCTCTTCCGCCGCTTCCGCCCGGGCGACCCGCGGCTGCAATACCGGGTGGAACCCCTCGACCCCCGCATCCACTTCACCCTGGTGTGCGGCTCTTCTTCCTGCCCCTTCATTGACGTCTATTCCCCGGAAACCTTGGAGGAGGAGTTGGAAATCGCCGCCAGCGCCTTTTTGAACGGCGGTGGCGTGCTCCTTGACCAAGAGGCTCGGCGCGTCTCCTTATCGAGCATTTTCAAATGGTATGGGCGGGACTTTGGGGCAAGCCGGGTTGAGCTCTTCCGCTTTATTGCGCCTTACTTGAACCGGGAGGAAGACCGCAGGTTTATGGAGGAAAATGCCGCGACTCTGCAGGTGGCCTACCAGGATTATGACTGGCGGCTGAACCGGGATTGATCTTTTTTCTATTTGGGCTCCGGAGCCGCCTCCGCCCCCGGCGCCTCTTCGCCGCTCTCCTCCGCCTCGGCCGCCGGCAGGGCCAGAAGCTCCGTGGCCTCGGACTCAGGCAGTTGCTCCACGGCACGGAGGGTGCGTTCTATGGCCCGGGTCCGCACCCCGGTCTTGTCAATCGTTTTGCCGGCCATATCGAGATGGTGTTTGACCTTGTCCAGGACTTCGCCGAATTTGCCGAATTGCGTCTTGGCGGCCCCCAGGACCCGCCACACCTCCACGGCCCGCTGCTCGATGGCCAGGGTCTGAAAGCCCATGCGCAGGCTGCTCAGGAGGGCCGCCAGGGTGGTGGGGCCGGCCACCACCACCCGAAAAGATTGTTGGAGGTCTTCCACCAGTCCCGCCTGCCGCAGGACCTCGGCGTAAAGCCCCTCGGTGGCCAGGAACATGATGGCGAAGTCAGTGGTGCCGGGGGGACTCAGGTATTTGGTTTGGATGTCCTTGGCTGCGGCCCTTACGGTGCGCCCCAGGGCTTCGGTAGCCGCCTGGACCGCCCCCGAATCGGCCCGCTCCGCGGCCTCCAGCAGCCTGAGGTAGTCCTCCTGGGGGAACTTCGAGTCAATGGGCAGCCAGACGCAGGCCCCGGGATCGTCCTTGGGACCAGGCAGCCGCACCGCATACTCCACGCTTTCTAAGGAGCCGGGCTTCACCCGGACGTTTCTCTCGAACTGCTCCGGGGTGAGGATCTGCTCCAGGATGGCCCCGAGCTGCACCTCGGCCCAGGTGCCCCGGGCCTTGACGTTGGTCAGCACCCGTTTCAGGTCTCCCACCCCGGTGGCCAGATGGTGCATCTCGCCGAGCCCCTTATGCACCGCCTCCAGCCGGTCGCTCACCAGCTTAAAGGACTCTCCCAGCCGTTTTTCCAGGGTATGGTGCAGTTTTTCGTCCACCGTCCGCCGCATCTCTTCCAGCTTCTTTTCGTTGCCTTCCTGCAGCTCCTTGACCCGGGCGTCGAAGGTGAGGCGGATGCGATCCAGGGCCTGCTGGTTCGATTCGGCCAAATCTTTCAACTGCTTGGTCATGCCTTGCAGCTGGGCCTGCTGGACCTGCCCCAGGTCGGCCAGAGTTCTGGAGAGCACCTCGTTGGCCGCCTTCAGGCTGCCAGCCACTTCCTCCCGCAACTCCTTGGCGGCGCTGCGGGACTCCTCCCGGCTGAGGCGCAGTTCTTCGCGCGCCAGCTTCCCGGCGCCCAAGGTCAGGACCAGCAGGACCAGCACCAAGACCGCGGTCAGCGCCGCCGTCGCCAGCATGAGCCAGGGAAAAATGTCTATCATGGTGGCCTGAAAAAACTAAATAATCATGGTTGTTATAGTTAGCGGCTTAATTAACCGCGCTTAGAATGGCGTCCGGCCTCTGCGCCTCGGCGAGAAACGTTATTATCTCGCAGAAACGCAGAGAGCGGAGAGAGGAGTAATGCCCATTATCTGTGCTAGGCATGGTTACGCGGGGAAAATCCAAAGAACTCAAAGTCTGCATGGGCGCGGCGCCGCTGAGGGCCGGGGGACTCCCCAAAATCCCCGGAGAGTCTCACGGTCCGCCGCCGTGAGTATCCATCCACAAGGTCCAGTCGGTGGTATTCCATTGGTTCGCGTCAGGGGAACTGTAGCCGAAGTACTGATGGCTCTCGTAGCTTTTTTCCAGGCGGTCCCATTTCTCCCGGGTGCCGCGCACGTCGTCCTGATATTCCTGTTTCAGGTCCTGGCTGGTCGTCCCGCAGCCCCCCAGGAGGAGGGCCGTCAAAAGCAGGGAAACCGGAAATTTCCAAAAAGAGAAAGGGGGCATAATGACTCCCCAGGGCGAACCTTTAGGGGCGCCCCAGCAATGGATTGGGGGAAAGGGGGAGAGCAGGCCTCACCCCTCCAGCAGGATGCCGGCATAGCCCACGAAACTGTCCCCGGGCATGACGTCGTAGCTGGTATAGTAATCTTGCAGCACGGCCTGGCGGGCCCCCAGTTTCCGGGCGGCGGCCACCGCGGCCACGGCCCCGCCGGCGCTGCAGGCGCTCTGGTCTTCCCGGGCCGCCTGTAACATGCCGGGGCCGTCCAGTTTCAGGGCGGCGTCAATGAAACGCTTGTCGTTGACTTCTTTGACCCATTTCACCGCCTCGGGGCCGCGGCCCTTGGGGGCCCAGCCGTAGTTGGGGCCGTAATGGGTCAGATCGGTGGAGCCGAAGACCAGCAGGGACACCTTCAATTCCTGGGCCACCGCGGCCACCGCCTCTCCCAGGGCCGTGGCCTGGGGGCTGTGGGGGGCGCGCAGCGCCAGCACCCGGGCTTGGGGGAAGAAGTACTTCACCATGGGAAGCTGCACTTCGATGGTGTTGTCCCCCGGATATTCGGCGCCCAGGGCCAGGCGCTTTCTCAAGGGATCGTAAAATTCCGTGGCCAGGGGGAGATTTCCCAGGGGGGTTTCCCAGGCGTCGTCATCCACCAGCAGGGGCGGGGAGTTGCCCCCCAGATGGCCGCCGAAGACCGCCACCACCTGGGGCTGAGCCGCCTTGGCCGCCAGGCCGAAGACCCGGGCCGCGGCCTTGCCGGAAAAGTACCAGCCGGCATGGGGCACGATGCCGCCGAAGACCTTAACCCCGGAAGGCAAGGGCGCCAACCCCGCCGCCAAACGCTCGATTTCCGCCCGGCAGCCGCCGGCGCCGCCCGGATACCAGCCCGCCGGCAACATCCGTTCCCGGATTCGCATGGTCGCCTCCTTTGCGCCCTAATTTTCCGGCGCCCCGGCGGCCGGTGGGGCCTCTGGAGAACCGGCCAGCCGCACCCCTGGCAAGATGCAAGATTTATGGACAAATTTACTCTGAGCCGGCCCCCTTTGTCAAGTCGGCCGGCGGCCACCGCCTTCGCGCCGGGATTGCCGTTAGTGAAAATTATTCTCTTGACCGGCAATAAAGCCTGGCTGACAGGTACGGATTTTGCTATGATAACCGGCAGGATAAGCAGATTTCCGGAAAACCACGATGATGGCGGTGAACCGCAAGCTCCCAATCCTGGTGGCGCTGCTGACGGTCCTGGCCTGGGGGCCGGGCGCGGCGGTCTGGGCCGCAGCGCCGGCGGCGCCCGGGCAACTGGCCAAACTGCCCAAGAACAGCCCGGGGGCCGCTAAGAAGCGGCCCGCCAGCGGCTGAGGGGTGCAAAAGCCCGCCCGGGGGCGGGCCGCAAAAGCCAAAACCTCCAAGGAAAAATCCGGCAAAGGCCGGGGCGCCCATAAATCCTGGCAGCGGCGGCAGTCCCGGTCGCCCGGCCGGCCCGGTCAAGAAATCCTGGAGGCCGCGCGGTTAACAGCCAGCAGGGTAACAACCGCCCGGCTGGGCGCCACGTTAAAAACTTTTACAGATGATCTTGCCACCGGGTAAAAAAGTCTTATCGTTAGCTCAGGGAGCGCCCAAGCCGGCCAGAGGCTTCCCCCGTAGAACTTCCCCTGCTGCGGCGTCAAGTTGGCCGGCCTCCTCCTCTGCGGCGGAGGGTTGGATATGGATCGACGCTGGAAGATCCTCATTCTGGAAGACGCCGATTACGACGCCGAACTCATCGAATATGAGCTCTGTAAGTTAAGACTGCCCCTCTATTTCCGGCGGGTAGCCACCAGGGCGGCTTTCCTGGAAGCCCTGACCGGCTTTCGCCCGGCCCTGATCCTGGCCGATTACCGGCTGCCGGCCTTTGACGGCCTCACCGCCCTGGCCCTGGCCCAGGAAGAGTGCCCGGAGGTGCCCTTCATCTTCATCTCCGGGGCCATGAGTCCGGAGTTGGCCCAGAAAGGTCTGAACCAGGGCGCCGCGGAGTTCGTTTCCAAAGACCGGCTCGGCCAACTGGCCGCCGCGGTGGAACGGATGCTGGGATTCCGCGACCTGCCCCTGGCCGCCCCCCCGCCGCCTCCGGGTCCGGAAGAGACCTCGGGGTTGGCCCGGTTGCAGGGCGCCCGCATCCTGCTGGTGGTGGTGACCCTGGACCGGATTATCCTGGAGTTTAACCAGGGGGCGGAATGGCTCACCGGCTGGCCGCGGCTGGAGGCCCTGGGCCGGGACCTGGTGGAACTGCTGGTGGAGCCGGACTGGCAGGCCTGGGCCCGGGCCAAACTGGCGAGGGTGGCCGCCGGGGAGCTCGTCCGGGACTTTGAACTGCCGGTGCGCCGGGAAAGCGGCGCCCCCGCCTTGCTGCTCTGCCGCCTGCACCTGCTCCAGAACCTGCAAGGACCGGCGGAGGGCATCCTGGTGCTGGGCGAAGACCTCAACGCGGCCCGGCGCAAAAAACCGGCCTCCGGCCCCAAGACCTTCACGGTCAACCGCCGCCTCACCCTTCCCTGCTGACCCCTCAGTCCCCCCGGAAAAACTCCTCCAAGGCGCCGGCCAGCTCGGCCGTTTGGCCGGGGTGAAACCAGCGCACCTCGGGGTCGGCCTTAAACCAGGTGAGTTGGCGCTTGGCGTAGCGCCGGGTGTCGATCTTCAGGCGCTCGACGGCCTCCTCCCAGGACCACTGCCCTTGCAAGAATTTGCTCAAGTGCCGGTAGCCCAAAGACTGCAAGGGCTTCAGGTCCGGGGGATAGCGGGCGAGCAGCCCCTCCACTTCCGCCAAAAACCCCGCGGCCAACATGGCCTCCACCCGCTGCGCAATCCGCTGGTTGAGTTCCTCCCGGGGGAGGTTCAGCCCCAGTTTCAGGACCCGGTAGGGGCAGTCCCGGAAGCAATGGGCCGCGAAAAGCTCCGCCAGGGGCCGCCCGGTGGCCTCCATCACTTCCAGGGCCCTAAGGATGCGGTAGGTGTCGTGGGGATGGAGCCGGGCCGCGGTGACCGGGTCCAGGGCCGCCAGGCGCTGGTGCAGCACGGGCAACCCCAGCTCAATCAACTCCCGGCGCAGGCGCTCCCGCAGGTCCCGGCGGGGCGGACCCTCGGCAAAGAGGCCGTGGAGCAGGGCCTTGAGATAGAGCCCGGTGCCCCCCACCACCAGGGGCGGCGCTCCCCGGCGGTGCAGCCCGGCCAGGACCGCCCGGCTCTCCCGGACATAGCGGGCCGCGTCATAAGGCTCGGGAGGGTCCGCCGCGTCGATTAAGTGGTGGGGAACCAAAGCCCGTTCCGCCGCGGTGGGCTTGGCGGTGCCGATGTCCAGCTCCCGGTAAACCTGGAGGGAATCGGCGTTGACGATCTCCGCGCCCACTCGCCCGGCCAGTTCCAGGGCCACCCCGGTCTTGCCCACCGCGGTGGGGCCTAATATGACCGCCACCTTATTAGTTACCAATCCTGCCATATAAGGAAATTATAGCCGATTTTCCGCACTTGGGGAAAAAGGGGAAAGGGGCAAAAGGGGAAAGGTATGAAGAATAAAGGGGTTTTCCCCAGGAGTGTCCGGCAGCGATTTTGCAAGAGCGCTGGCAAATTAAAAGGGAACAATTGCGACCGTACCATTTTATCCGTGGTTAGTCCAGACTTAGGTCGAAAACAGAAAAACCCCCTCTCCCCTGCGAGGGGAGAGGGTTGGGGTGAGGGGTGGCTTCATCAACTGCTCACTTCCCCCTCACCCTGCCCTCTCCCCCATTGGGGGAGAGGGGAAAAACAAAAGAACTCCAGATGTTATAGGGATTGGCAGATTTGGCTATCATCTTGTCTTTTCTTATTGCAACAACCTTGCCGGACACTCCTGGGTTTTTCCCCTTTTTCCCTTTTCGCCTCTTCCCCTTTTCGCCTTTCTCCCTCTTATTTGCGGCGGAAGCTCTGGTGGATCTCGGCGTAAGGGATGAGACGCCAGAGGGGGCGGCCGTGGGGGCAGTGGGAGGAGACCGGCAGTTCGTCCAGTTGGGCCAGCAAGGCCCGCATGGCCTCCTCCGGCAAGACCTCTCCCGCTTTGATGGCCCCCCGGCAGGCCATAAATTGCCGGGCCTGCTCCATCACCGCCTGGGGGGAGGCGCCGCTCTTTAAAGGCGACAAGACTTCCACCGCTTCGGCCACCACCGCCTCCAGGTCGGCGTGGGCCAGAAAGGCCGGCGCCGCGGTGAGCAGGAAGCTGGCCCCGCCGAAGGGGGACAGGGCCAGACCGGTCTGGGCCAGGACCTCCAGGTGCTCCCGGACCCAGTCCGCCTGGACCGGGGGGACCTCCACCACCCGGGGAAAGAGCAGGGCCTGGCGGGCCGCGGCGGGCTCCCTGGCCTGCAGGGATTCGTAAAGGATGCGCTCATGGGCGGCATGCTGGTCGATGAGCACCAGGCCCTCGGGGGCCTGGGCCAGGATATAGGTGTGCCGCAACTGGCCGATGAGCTTCAGGTCCTGGAAGCGCCAGGTTCGGGGCGCCGGGGACGCCGCGGCCCACAGGGGCGGCAGGGGGGCCGGCTCCGCCCCCGGCCCCGGCGCCCCCGGAAAACCCGGGGCCGGGGAGGGCGGCCACAGGGAGGCCTCGGCGGCCCGGGGGGCCTCGGGCTGAGCGGTCACCGTATAACTGAGGGGCGCGGCGGTCAGCGGCCCCAGGGCCTGGCGCAGGGCGGCCAGCAGGACGCGGTAGATCCGGCCCGGGTCCTGGAAGCGCACCTCGGTCTTGGCGGGATGGACGTTGACGTCCAGGTCGAGGGCCGGCAGGGTCAACTGGAGCACCACCGCCGGATGGCGTCCCCGGGGCAGCAGCCCGGCAAAGACCTCCTTCAGCACCGCGCCCAGGAGGCGGTCGGCCACCACCCGGCGGTTCACCAGGAAGACCTGGAAGCGGGCGCTGGCCAGGGAAAAATCCGGGTCGCTGATTAGTCCGGCGACCTGGAGGGGGCCGTGGCTCAGGGCCACCGGCAGCAGCCGGGCCGCCGCCTCCACCCCGAAGACGGCCGCGGCCCGATCCCTAAGTTCCGCCGTGGCCGGGGCGTTCAGCAGCACCCGGCTCCCGCTCTTTAAGATGAAGTGGACCTCGGGGGCGCCCAGGGCCAGGTGCCGCAGGGTCTCGACGATCTGGGCCTGCTCGGCCTCTTTGCTCTTCAGGAATTTGCGCCGGGCCGGGGTGTTGAAAAAAAGCTCGGCCACCTCCACCTGGGTGCCGGCCGCCCCGCCCCAGGGAGCGGACTCCAGGATTTCTCCCGCCGCCACCCGCAGGCGGCAGCCGGCTGCGGCCCGGGGCTCGCAGGTACACAGGGTGAGGCGGCTCACCGCGGCGATGCTGGGCAGGGCCTCGCCCCGAAACCCCAGGGTGGCGATCGCCAACAGGTCGGCTTCGGACCTGAGCTTGCTGGTGGCGTGGCGCTCCAGGCTCAGGCGGGCTTCGGCCGCGCTCATGCCCCAGCCGTCGTCCACCACCCGGATGAGCCGGCGGCCGCCTTCTTCCAACTCCACCACGATGGCCCGGGCCCCGGCGTCCAGGGAGTTTTCCACCAGTTCCTTGACCACCGCGGCGGGGCGCAGGATGACCTCTCCGGCGGCGATCTGGGCCGCCACCTGGGGGGCCAGAATCCGGATGTCCCGCTTTGATTCCCCTTGCCTTGCCGCAGTCACTAGTTTATCATCTTCCTTTAAGGAGGGCTGTCCCCGGTTCTTCTTGCCCGCCCCGCCGGCCATCAAGACGGCCTTCTTCTGGCCCGCGGGGCCTTTTTTAGGTTTTAGGTTTCGGCTTTCAGGTTTTTGGAACAAAATCTGCCTTAATTTTATGCCAGGCGCGGCGGAAGCAAAAGACTTACTGACAAACTACCTCAAAAAAACCCAAAACCCAAAACCCAAAACCTGAAAGCTGAAACCTGAAACCTGAAACCTAACTAAAGGAGTCGAACCATGAGCCGGGAGCGAGCCGCCGCCCCCCTGGCCCCCCGGGAGGAAGTGCTCCTGAAGGCGGCCAAGGAGATCGTGGTGAAATTCATCGAGGTGGGCCGGGTCTCCCCCGCCTCCTTCAACGACACCTTCAATATGGTCATCGACACCTTGCGCCGATCTCTTAAGGATTAACCTTGGCGTGCTTGGCGGCTGGGCGAGAAACCTTTCCTGCGCCAAGACGGCAAGATAAGGAACCTACTATGCCCCGCCGCGGCGGACGCGACCCTCACCGGCTCCGGCCGGTGGCCCTCACCCCCAATTATCTCGATTTTGCCGAAGGCTCCTGCCTCATCACTTGGGGCCGCACCCGGGTCTTGTGCGCCGCCAGCGTCTCCGAGACGGTGCCGGCCTTTCGCCTCCATACCGGCGGGGGCTGGGTCACCGCCGAATACGCCATGCTGCCCCGGGCCACCCACGGGCGCCAGGAGCGGGAGTCCCGCCGGGGGCAGCTGGGGGGGCGCACCCAGGAGATCAGCCGCCTCATCGGCCGGGCGCTCCGGGCCGCGGTGGACCTGAAGGCCCTGGGGCCCCGCACCGTCATCCTGGACTGCGACGTGCTGCAGGCCGACGGCGGCACCCGCAGCGCCGCCATCACCGGGGCCTTCGCGGCCCTGGCCCTGGCCCTGGAAGGGCTGCGGCGCCAGGGCCTGCTGACGGACCTGCCCTTAAAAGAACAGGTGGCCGCGGTGAGCGTCGGGGCCTGGCGGGACCAGCTGTGGCTGGACCTGGACTACGAGGAGGACTCCCAGGCCGCGGTGGACGCCAACTTCGTGGGCACGGGCCATGGCCAGCTCATCGAAGTGCAGCTCACCGGCGAGGCCGGCCCTTTCCCCGCCGCCCTGCTGCCGGCCATGCTGGCCCTGGCCCAGGAAGGGCTGCAAGAGCTCTTTAAAATCCAGGACGAGGCCCTGCGCCCATGGCTGCCCCTGTCCTGGTGATGGCCTCCCGCAATCCGGGCAAGCTCCGGGAGTTGCGGGAAATCCTGAAGGACCTGGAAGTGGAGCTGCTGGGTCTGGACGCTTTTCCGGGGTTGCCGGAGATTCCCGAAGAAGGGTCCACCTTCGCCGAGAACGCCGCCTACAAGGCGCAGGAGGTGGCCCGGCTCACCGGGCTGCCGGCCCTGGCGGACGATTCCGGCCTGGAGGTGGCGGCCCTGAACGGCCGCCCCGGGGTCTATTCGGCCCGCTATGCCCAGGACCGCACCCCGGCCCCCAGCGACGCCGACAACTGGGCCAAACTCCTGGAGGAACTCCGGGAGGTCCCCAACGAGCAGCGCCAGGCCCGGTTCGTCTGCGAGATCGCCCTGGCCCTGCCGGACGGCCGCCTTTTCCGGGCCCGGGGGGAGTGCGTCGGGCGCATCGCCCTGGCTCCCCAAGGCAGCCAGGGCTTCGGCTACGATCCGGTCTTCTGGGTGGCGGAGTACGGGGCCACCATGGCCCAACTGGGGCCGGAGGTGAAAAACCGCATCAGCCACCGGGCCCGCGCCCTGGCGGCCCTGCGGGAGATTCTAGCCGGCTTGAAAAATGATCTGGCCCGCCTTAGTGCATGTCGGGGCGTAGCGCAGCCTGGTTAGCGCGCCTGCTTTGGGAGCAGGAAGTCGGCGGTTCGAATCCGCCCGCCCCGACCAGTAATTTTTTTCTCGACCGCTCCTGAGCTTATTCTCCTTGAAACCCTCGAACCACTCCAGGTTCCCGAAGGAAACTCCCGCCTCTCAGGAAGTCACCCGATCCCAGGGGTAATTGGGGCCCGGGTCCGATTTGCGCTCCGGCGCCACGTCCTCATGGCCCACGATATCCTCAATGGAGTAAACCTGGCAGAGGGCTGCGATGACGGCCCGGTTGGCCTCCACCTGAGTCTCGGGCCACTCATCGCCGATCCCCACGTTCTCAATGCCGATGGAGAAGGAATTGCACCCGGATCTGCCGTTGTAAGAACTCTCCCCGGCGTGCCAGGCTGCCCGGTTGAACGGCACCAATTGATAAACCGCGCCGTCTTTGGCGATCACCAAATGGGCCGAAACCGCTTCGTCACCCCGGCTATGCACCAGCCAGGACAAGGCCCCTTCCAGGCTGTTGTCGCCGGTGTAGTGGACGACGATGAGGCTGGGGGTGATAACCCCGCCACAATTGGGGGAATGGCGATACTCCACTTGCCGGTCGTCCAAATACAAGAAATGCTCTCTGACTGAATACATTTGAACCTCCTCAGTTTTTAGCCTAATCCCCAAATCCACTTTGGGCCCTCTGCGCCGCTATTTGGTTTCCAGCACCGAAGCGCCTTGCCATTCCGTCAGCAAGGGCTTGTCGAGGTGCTTCTGGCAGCGCTGCAGATAGACCTTGGAAGGCGGGTCCTCCCGATAATCTTCGAGGATTTCATGGAAGCGGGTGGCGGCTTCGGCTATCTTTCCCTCCCGGTAGGCTTCCCGTCCGGCGGCGAAGATGCTTAACCAGGGCGGGGGGCTGAGGCGGTGCCGGAAGTCCAGCAGCTCATAAATGGTTACCGGCTGAGCCCGGCCCCGCACCTGGACCAGGTCCAGTTCCCGGACCAGGAAGGAGTTGGTCAGCCGCCTATAGGTGGCTTCACTCAGGATGATTTCCGTGCCGTAAACCTTATTGGCCCGTTCCAGCCGGGAGGCCAGATTTACCGTATCCCCCACCACCGTGTAATTGAACCGCTTTTTCGAACCCACGTTGCCGGCCACCACCGGACCGGTGTGTAAACCGATGCGGGTGGACACGGGAGGAAACCCCTGGGCCTGCCAATCTTCCCGCAATTGTCTCATGGCTCCCTGCATTTCCAGGGCCGCCTCGCAGGCCAGCCGGGCATGGTCGGCCAGGGGCAGCGGCGCCCCCCAAAAGGCCATGATGGCGTCGCCGATGAATTTGTCCACCGTCCCTCCCTGCGCCAGGATGATTTCCGTCATGGTGGAGAAATAGTCATTCAGGAAGCGGATCAGTTCCTTGGGCGCGGTGCTTTCGGCCAGGGAGCTGAACCCCACCAAATCGGCGAACATGACGGTGGCCTCCACTTCTTCGCCGGCCAACTGGAGGCGCTCGGGGTTGGCGATGATGCTCTCCACCAGGGAATCCGAGACATATTGGCCGAAGACCTGGCGCAGCCAGCGCTTTTCCCGGGACTCCAGCCAGGAATGGGCAATAATATGTCCGGCATAGACCATCGCCAGTCCCCCGCACAGGAGCACCGGCGGGAACCAAAAATTCCAATGCAGAAACAGATAGCCGGAGAGGCCGAAGATTAGCACAATGAAGCCCAGCAGAACGCAGATGGCGGTAAAGGGGGAGACCCGGGTCAGCAGCCAGCCGAAGAGCAGCAATACTGCGAGGTAGACCCCTATTTGCGGACCCGATTGCAATTCCCGCCCCCAACTTTTATGCAAGATGGTCTGGATCACCTGTCCGTGGATTTCCACGCCGGACATGAGTTGCCCATTGCTGCTGGCAAAAAAGGGGGTGTAAAAGGAATCGGCCAGAGGAGTGGGGGAGGCCCCGACGATGCGGCCGATCAGGACGATCTTGCCGCGCACCAGGGGCGTCAGGCGCGCCGCCGGCTCCTCCAGGACGCGGCTGTAGGCCACGGTGTGGAGGTGGCCGGTGGGACCGGTGTAATGAATCAGGGCGCAAAAACGGCGCGGCAGTACGGTCTCCGGCCGGTGGTGGCGGACCACCACTTCGGGAATAGTTTCCACGTCGCCCAGTTTGCAGCGAAACCGGCGCACGATGCCGTCCGCGTCCGGAGTGACCAGGGTGAGTCCCAGCCCCAGGGCCGCCTGCCGGAAAGGGGCGAAGGGCTCCACCAAAATCCGGCGCAAGGCCTGGGGGCTCTCACTGATTTCCAGGGAAGTGGCCAGGATGACGTTGCCCGCCTGGCGGATGGCTTCGGCCAGCACGCGGTCATCCTCGGCGTTGCTGGGCTCGGCGAAGAGGACGTCGAAGACGATGAGGCGGGCCCCGGCGGCCTTGAGCTTGCGGGTGACCTCGGCATGATAGCGCCGCGGCCAGGGCCAGGCTTTATTAAGCTCCTGGAAGGAATGCTCATCAATGGCCACGATGAGCAGTTCCTTGGGAGGCGGGGAGTACGGCCGCAGGCGGTAACAGAGGTCCAGGGCGTGATTTTCCAGGGTCTGCCCCACCTGGAGGTAAACCAGGAGGGCCAGGCCGGCAAAGACCAACAGGGTGAGGCCGGCGACCCTTTGCGGGGTCGATTGCAGAATTTTAGAAATATAGGCCAAGTCTGAACAAGAACCTCCGCTGATTGGAGAATTCCAGGTCCCTGGCCGGCTCCAGGGAATAAAAAGGCCGCCGGTTGAAGAGGTTCTGGATTTCAAAGAGGGCGAAACCGCGCTTGTGGGGGAACTCCCGGCCCAGGGTCAGGTTCAGGATGACAAAAGGGTTGTCCGCCTGGTGCCCGGGGAAGTTGCCGTATTGTTGAATCAGCAGCGGCCTGACCCGGGCCAGCCAGCCCTGGGGGTGCAGGTAGGCCAGGCCGACGAAGGCGTTGAATTCGGCAAAGGACCTCAGACCGTCGGTGTCCACATAGCTGAGGTCGGGGATCACCCGCTTGCCCATGAACCCCATGGACAGGCCCAGAGAGGAGAGAAGGATGCGGTTCAGCACCAGGGAGACCTGATAACGTTTCCAGGTCTGCCAGACAGGTTGGTCGAACCCGGTGGCGTCGGTAAAGAAGGTGGGAGTGGAGAGCCGCAAGGCGCTGAAACGGAGCACCGTAAAGGTCTTGGCGTTCCACTGGGCCTCCCAGGCCGCCCCGGCCTGCCGGATTTCCGCGCCCGAGCCCGAGTCGATGGCCCAGGGGAAGCCGGCGGTTTCCGCCGGCACCAGGAGCGGCTGGGTGATGAGGTGGGTGTTGAGGTAGCGGCCTACCGCGGCGCGCAGGACGTGCTGGGCGCCTTTGACCCTGAACTGGTAATTGGCCCCGAAGCGGGGACTCCACAAAGAAGTGTAGATGTTTTGCTGAAAGAAAGGCCGCACCGCTTTGTTGAAGTCCTTAAAGAGGCCCAGTTCCAACACCAGGTCCTTGTGAGGGCGCCAATAATCCAATAAGAAAAAGCTGTAGCTCCACTGCGGCGGCCGGAAATCCGCCTGGCCTTGCGTTATCGCGGTCAGCGCCGGGGGGAAGCCGAAGGGCGCCAGCGCCGAGGTGTCTATGGTGTCAACGATGGTCTGCTGGCTTCTTTGGCTGACCCCGGGACCGGTGAGGTAGTCGAAGCCGCCGATCAGGCTGTGCTGGCCCAGGAAAGAGAGGCGGAGGTGCTGCTGGGCCTGGATGTTGTTGCTGGCCCGGTCAAAGGTCTGGGAGAGATAGGCCTGTTCGTAAATGGGAAAGCTGGGGAAGCCGAGGGGGCCGAGCCCGAGGTCGATGCTGGAGGCGGCCGCCGGGGTCTGCACCAGGTGGAAGGGGTATTGCAACCGGGAATAATAAAACAAAAACGCCGCCTGGGGATTGAAGCGATGATAATAAGCGGCTTCATAACGCTGCTGGCGCTGCACCGCCTGGTCGGAAAAGGCGGCGTTAATGGTGTCCACAATGGGGGCTTGGGGAGGCGCCTTGTAGGTGCCGGCGGCGTTGAGCTTTTGATCGGAGGATTCAAAGAAACCGGTGAGGGTTCCCTTGACGGTGGGCTCCCATTTGGCCACCCCCTGGACGTCGTAAGCCCGTTGCGTGCCGCTGAAGGAGTCGGCGGTATAAGTGGGCGGCTGCGCCACGGCGGAGGGCCAGTTGGTCCCCCGGCTGTCGTAGTAGCGGCCATAGGCCGCGGCGGCCATTCCCGGCGCGCCTCCGTAAAGCAAGGCCTGGTGATCCTGGATGGATTTTTTCCCTTCCCAGGCCCCGATGCCCCCGGAAACGACGGCCCGGCCATAAGGCATTTCGAACATGGGGGTGTAATCCGTAGTGAACCCCAGAGACTCGGTCCCGGCCAGGGGAACGTTGCTGAAGGTCGCCTGATTGGCCCGGGACAGCACCCGATAGAGCGCCGCCTCGATGCTGGCGGTGGAAAAGAGCAGGCCGCCGGTGAGAAAGGGCGCCTCGGAACCGGCCCGGGCCCCCAGGATGACGTCCCGCAGGAAAAGATGGGCCGAGCTTTCATAGGGATGATAGTTCACCGCGGTGACCGCCTTGCTGAAGGCCCACTCATTCAGTCCCAACTGCTGGTAGGACTTGGCCAGGCTGTAATTCCGCACCGCCAGGTCCTGCTCCAGCAGGCTGCGGGCCCGGAACATGGCCACGTTGTCGTTTAATTCGATGGACTTGTTGATCTCCTGGACCGCCTCACCCGCCCGGTTGAGGTCGGAGAGAGCGATGCCCTTGTAAAAATACGGGGTGGGGTCCCGGGGGTCCAGGGTCTTGGCGTAATCGTAAACTTCCAGGGCCCGGTCGAAGGCGCGGGTCTGGTAGAGGGCCTTGCCCAGTTGGGTCTGGTATGACGCCACCCTGGGATCAAGCAGGGTGGCGGTGAGCATCTCCTCCAGTCCCTGGCGGAAATCCCGGTGGCGGAAAAAATAGATGGCCAGTCCCAGGTGCGGTTCCCCGAACCGGGGGTTGGCCCGGACAGCCCGGTTAAACAGGCTGAAGGCCCCGGAGTAGTCCCGGAATCCCAGGCGGACGAAGCCGGCCAGGCTGAGGACGGCGGGATCGCGGGGGGCGATTTGCAGGGCCTGATCAATGATCTTCTGGGCCCTGGAAAGATACTCGGAACCCAACCAGATTTTGGCCAGGTAAACATAGGCGTCCACAAAACGGGGGTCCGCCTCGATGGCCTGTTGCAGGTAGCGGGTGGCCGCGGGGAGATCGAACGCGGCCATCTTCACCAGGCCCATGGCCAACAAAGCCATGGGCGAGTCCGGGGCCTGGGCCAGGGCCTGGGAGGCCGCCGCCTGGGCCGCGTCTTTGCGGTTTTGCACCAGGTCGATTTGGGGCATTAAAGCCCGGGCCAATCTGGAGGCCGGGGGGGGCAGCTGCGCGGCCGACTGCAGCCGGGACCGGGCTTCGTCCACCCGCCCGGCCATGAGGGCAAAGTAGCCGGACATGACCGCCAGGAGCGGCGAGGGTTTACCCCTTTGACCGGCGGCCTGGATGAGCTCATAAGCCCCGGTGGCATCCCCCAGGTTTTCCCGGGCCAGGGCCTGGCCCACCACGGTCAGGTCGTCAGGCCGGCGCACCCGGCGGAACTGTCTCAGGGCCTCCTCCGGGTGATTTTCTTGCAGATTCACCCAGCCCAACAAGGTCAGAGCCCGGGGGTTTTCCGGGTCTCGGGCCAGAACCGCCTGGGCCTGCTCCCGGGCCGCCGCCAGGTTGCCCCGGTCATAGGCGGTCTCCCCCTCCCGGAGCAAAGCGGCCACGGCCGGCGGACCCGGCGGGGTGCGGGATTCTTCGGGGAGCGAAGTGAGCGGCAGGTCGCGGTAACTGATGATCCCCGGATAATAGAGCACCCATTGCACCGCGTCTTCGGGCTGCACCAACAGCCGTTTGCTCGGTCTTTGCCCCGGAATGGTGTAGCCCTCCTCTCCCGGGCGCAGGCAGACTTCCCCCTGCAGGTTGTTGAGACAGACGTTGCCCTCCAGCAGCAGGACGCTGGTGGCGCCGTTGCGCTGCACCTTGATGTTCAGCTCCGTGCCCCGGATGATGGCGGTGACCGCCGGGGTCTCCAACTCGAAGCGGAATTTTTCATGCTTGTTGCGCAGCCAGATCTCCCCTTGGGGCACCTCATAGTGGCTGGCGGGCGGAGGCTCGCCTTTGGTGGGGGCGATCTGCTTGAGCCGGGGGGAGGGGGCGATGCTCTTCAGGATGACGATGGTGTTCTCATTGAGTCTGATCTGGCTCTCGTCCACGCAGAGGAGGGAGGCGCCGGAAGCGGGACCGGTGCGCACCGCGTCGCCGGCCACCAGAGTCTCCCCAATCTGGCAGTCCTCCCACCGGTCGGCGCCGCCGCGCTTTACCGACACCTGCCCCTGAATGGAGACCAGCCTGGCCACCGGAGGCCCTCCGGTCATGGCCGCCAGTCAGGGGGGCAGGAAGAAGTCGGCCAAAAGGATCAGAATCAGCCAGCCCAGCCAGCCAGTGCGTTTCATCTCCCCCTCCTTGGGGACCACAAAGAAACTTGCTATCCCCGACCTTGCTGCAACCGGTTTACCCTATCACCGTTATTTTCCAGCAACCAGGCGGTCCAGGGTGAATCGGGAAAGTCTTTGAGCCAGTTAAGCTTGCCGAAATGTTTCAAACACCAGAGACAGGGGGTTTCCTTGAGCCCCTGCCCGTTGCCGTCTTGCAGTCTGGCCTCGGTGAGCGCCGCGGCCTGGCGGAACTGCCGGACTACGGCCTCTTTAAAAGGCACCTGCTTAAGGTCGGCCACCAGCTCGGCGCCGAAGGCAGTGGGGACGCCGTCGCCCATGGTCGTGTGGGAGAGGGTGCAACAGAAGATGAGATTGCCCTGATAATCCACGTTCAGGTAATCCACCAGATGGCCGCAGTTGAGCAGGATTCCTTCGGCGCAATACCCTTCTATGGCGATCCGGTTCCGGATGACCCCCATGAGGTTGTCCTGGATCCACCGAATGGTGGTCTTCAATTCCTGGGGAGTGGGTAACAGTCCGTCGCTGATCAGAGCAGGGGTGGGAAAGGGATGGAGGAAGGCGTGCTCCACCGCGCCCAGCCGGGCCCCCAAGAGGGCGAGCTCGGTCAGCTCGCCCCGGTTGGCGGTGGTGATCAGGCTTTTCAGAGCCCCGGGGAGGCGGTGATTTTGGCACAGGGCCATCCCTTCCAGAACTTCCGCAAAGGATTTGGGCCCCCGGAGGCCGTCATGGGTTTGAGGCGTGGCCCCGTCCAGACTGAAGCTGACGTAAGCTAACTGCTCCTTGACCTCGGGTTCCAATAAGAGGGGCAAGACGTAATCCCGGAACCGGTAGCCGTTGGTGACCAGGGTGAATTCGAAGCCCTGGGCCGCAATCAGCCGCAGCAACTCCCCCAGGAAAGGGTAAAGAGCCACCTCACCGCCGGTCAGACATACCGTTTTAAACCCCAGGGCGCCGGCCTCGGTAAGGACCGCTTCCGCCAGCTCCAGGGGCAGTGAACCGGGGGCATCCGCCTTATTGCGGAAACAATGCCGGCAGGCCCGGTTGCAACGGTTGGTCGGCTCCAGGCCGATTATCTTCATAAAGGCCCTTTCATAAAACTGACGCCTAAGAAATTGGTCCTGAAGTCCAGGTCGTATTTGCCCTTGTGTTTTCCTCCCGGGAAGCTGGGGTCAGGGCCGGGAGGTTCATGCTTCCGGTGGTAGGTTTTTTTAGGAATCTCATGAATATATTTAGGCTTCAACATATCAACCACTTTTCCGACCTCAGCGGCGGCATCGGCTGGGGATATCCCGTATTCGGATTCCACAATTTTGGGGAGCACCGTATCAGTGTCCACCCGCAGCACGATGAAGCGGGTAATGAAGGCGGCCGTGTCGTTGAGGCTGACATATTCCGCCGAATCGTGGTTGCCGTGGTCATTCTTGACGTGCATGACATGGGCGCAGGGAAGGTCAACGGGTTTTTTCTCGGCCGGGTCGTGATCGTCATTTTCCGGATCTTTGGATCTGAAGGCGTCAACAAACAGGCATCTCGTATTTAATTGGTAACGCGGCATGGGTCTGTCCTCCTTCGGAGATTCGCCGCCCCGCAACGGGGGGCTATGGCCACCGGCCCAGCGGCCGGATCGGCTCCTTTGCAAAGACGGCGGGGCGGCTCCTGGCCTTTCCCCCGGCCGCCGCCGACGCCGCAAGTCAGCTCTCCCCGCGCCTTGAAGCAAACTAAAGCAAGTAATGCTGATAACTTTACTGGTTATCCAAGGGGTGATCCCTTGGAGTGGCGAGAAATGGCCCCGATTAACTTTGCAACCTGAGCCCAGGTCCTTAAGAGACGGTTCAGCTCCTGCCGATTACGTTCCTGCCGAATTGGAACACCCGGATGATGGTTAAGAGGGAAAATGAGCAATGTTTCGCTCTATTTCGAATAAGCAAGTACCTTTTTGTCAATTTTGTCAAGAAAATTATGACATTGCGAAAAAAAGCACATACAACTTTGTCCGCCGGATGACAACCCGGGAAAATTGGTTAAACCCGAATTATCTTGCCAAAAAAAGTTCCATAACCCATAATACATTCAATTTTCTGAGACTCTGGGAAGTAAGGCCTCATGACCGCCAAGAAATTTATCAGCCTTATCCTGATCTTTTTATTCCTCTTGCCCCCCACCCAGGGGTGGAGCCAGCCCCTGGAGGAGCAGGCCCAGTATTATCTCCAACGGGTAGGGCCGGCGGACAAGTCCGAGTTGCCCGCCCAGCGGCCTCAGGCTCCCCCCGCCCCCAAGGTCATGACCACCGCTCCCCGCCAACCTGAAGAGACCTCGGCCATTGAAGCCCGGGCCGCGAAGCATGGCCTGCTAATTAAACAGTTCGGTTATAGTTTTTTCTATCAGCCGCCGGCCTCTTTCCTGCCGGTGCAAAACGTCCCGGTGGGGCCGGATTACGTCATCGGCCCGGGTGACACGGTGCGCATCGTCATCTGGGGGAGCGTGCAGGGGAATTACCAGCTCACGGTGGACCGCAACGGCAACCTCGATATCCCCAAGGTGGGGGTGGTCCACGTCAGCAGCCTGAACTACCAACAGCTCCGGGAAGTCCTGGACCGGGAATTTGCCCGGCAATACACCAACTTCCAGATGAACGTCACCCTCGATAACCTGCGCACCATCACCGTCTATGTGGTGGGCCAGGCCCGGTTTCCGGGGAGTTATGCCGTGTCCTCGCTCTCCACCCTGGTGAGCGCCCTCTTTGCCTCCGGCGGTCCCAGCAAGGCCGGCTCCCTGCGCCATATCCAGGTCCGGCGCCGGGGCAAGGTGATCGCCCATTTCGATATGTACGACTTGCTGCTGCGCGGCGATAAGAGCAAGGACATCCGCCTGCTGCCGGAAGACGTCATCTTCATCCCCCCCATCGGGCCGCTGGCCGCCATCGGCAGCCCCCAGACGGGCGGAAAACCGGGGGAGGAATTGAAAGGCGGCCCGGTGAAAATTCCCGGCATCTACGAATTGAAACGGGAAAGGACCCTGGACGACCTCCTGCGCCTGGCCGGCGGTTTGGGAGACACCGCCTTCAAAGGCCGGGTGCAGGTGCTGCGGGTCCAGGGCCGCCAGGAGATGGTATTGTTCGACGAAGACCTGCAAAAGTACATCTCCCAAGGCCAGACCCTGAGATTGGTTGACGGCGACTTGGTGCAGATCTTCCCGGTGCCCGACTTGGTGGAAAAGAAGGTGGTCATCGCCGGAGCCGTCAAGAATCCGGGAGAATACGGCTACTCCGAGAATCTGCGGGTCAAGGACCTCATCGGTTACGCCGGCGGCTTATTGCTTTACGCCAATAAAGATGAAGCGGAGATCAGCCGGGTGGCCGTCACCCCGGAGGGACCCGCCACCGAGCGCCTCTATTTCAGACCCTTCCGGGCGCTGGCCGGCAAGACCGCGGATAACCTGCTGCTGAAGCCTTATGACTATGTCTTTATCCGGCCGGTGCCGGACTGGAACGTGGACCGCACCGTAACGCTTACCGGCGAAGTCAAGTACCCCGGCACCTATGCCCTCCGGAAAGGGGAGCATCTGAGTTCCGTTTTGGCCCGGGCCGGAGGGTTCACTGACTTGGCCTATCCACTGGGAGCGGTCTTGACCCGGGGTTCCACCAAGGCGATTCAGAAGCAGCAATTGAAGCTGGCCATTGACCGCCTGGAAACCCAGGTTCTGTCCTTGTCGGCGGCGCGCACCGGGGCCGAATTGGAGGCGGCCGAGGCCAAGCGCTCCGAAGTGATGACCAAACAACAGTTGGGGATGATCGAGGCCCTGCGCAAGGTCGAGCCGATGGGGCGCATCATCATCAATCTGACCGACCCGGAGATCCTCCGGGGCGCCCCGGAGGATATTATCCTGGAGGCCGGGGACCAGTTGATGATCCCCGAACGCCAGAATACCGTGAACGTCGTGGGCGCGGTCTTCAACCCCACGGCCATCGTCTATGCCCCCTACCGCACCGTCAGCGAATACATCACCATGGCCGGCGGGACCACCAAGATTGCCGACGACAAGGAGGTTTACGTCATCAAGGTCAACGGCGCCGCGGTGAGCCGGAAAGGGTTTAAGTGGCTGGGCAACAGTTGGGACGGCAATCAATATGTCTTCCATGTGGGCGGACTGAGTTCCCTGCGGCTGGACGCGGGCGACACCATTGTGATCCCGGAGCAGTTGGAGCGAATCGAGTGGCTCCGGCAGATCAAGGATATTGCCACCATTATCGGGCAAATCGCCCTGACGGCCGGCATTGTTTTGGTGGGTTTGAAATAGGCGGTGCCGCAGTGCGCCAAGGCCTGGCCATCCTGCTCATCCTCGTTTTCTTGACCGTTTCCGGGGCCAGACAACCGGCCCTGGCGGTCTTGCGTCCCGAAATCAATCTGGTGAATCTCGGCGCCTGGACCCTGGGCGGCCTGGCCCTCTCCACCGCGGCCTATTTTATCTACAAAAACAGCCCGGCCCAAAGGGTGCGGGGCTATGAGGAACAAATCGGGCCCGGCGAGTGGTACCTGGCGGCCTACTCCGGCCTGTCCTATCTGCCTTCCGCCAATTGGAAATTTTCCCAAGGGTGGGGCGTTAATGAAGGCTGGCCCCCGGGAATCTCCGGACGGACCGCCAGCAATGTCAACTACCAACCCGGTATGGTGGGCGGGGTGAAATTCGGCCGTTACTTCGACACCCTCCCCTGGTTCGGCCTGGAAGCGGAGACCAATTTTTCCCGCAACGCCATCCGGGGGAGCAACGGCGTCCTGTCCCCGCCGGCGCCCATCGGCGGCAGCCGGCTGTTTACCGGGTCCGACTGGTTCGACATCTGGGCCATGCAGGTCAATCTGGTGGTGCGTTATGGCCTGCTGAAGGATAAGGAGGTGACCTTCGGGCGCTTGCAGCCCTATCTGGGCATCGGCCCGGGGGTTGAAATAGTTTACGCCAGGTATGATTCGGCCAAGAATCTGGCCCTCGAAACCCAGGCCGGCCTCCGCTACATGTTTACCCCGCACCTGGCCATCTTCGTGGAATACAAGTTCAGTTATCAGTGGCAGGTGGAATATCAGAACTTTATCCTGGGCAAACAGTCCCCGGCCGCTTTGGGGATCAACCCCACCATCCAAACCCTGAGTTTCGATCTCCCCCATCACCGCTTTGTCCTCGGGGTCTCCTACCATTTCAAAAATCTCTGGGGGAACTAAGGCCGTTTTCGGTTTTCAGTTTTCGGTTTTCGGTAAAAAGATTGCGACTAACTGCTGACCTATGACCGTAAAACAAAAGGAAATCACTCCAGAGCGACTGGCGGCCCTCCTGGCCCCAAGCCGCAGAATAGTGGCCTTGACCGGCGCCGGCATCTCGGTGGAGTCCGGCATCCCCGACTTCCGCAGTCCCGGCGGCCTCTGGTCCCGCTTCGATCCCATGGAGTACGCCCATATCCGGGCTTTTCGGTCCAATCCGGCCAAGGTTTGGACCCTGCTCAAGGAAATGGACGCGGTCATTACCCGGGCCCGCCCCAACCCGGCGCACCTGGCCCTGGCCGAACTGGAGGCCCGGGGGCTGCTCCTGGGCATCATCACCCAGAACGTGGACAACCTGCACCAGGCCGCGGGCAGCAAACGGGTGGTGGAATACCACGGCAACGCCTTGCACTTTGTCTGCGACACCTGCAAAGGCCATCATCCCCGGGAGACCCTGGACTTTGAGCACCCTCCCTTATATTGCCTCTGCGGCGGCCTCATCCGGCCCGCCGTGGTCTTCTTCGGCGAGGCGATCCCGGAGGCGGCCCAACAGGAGGCCGAAGCACTGGCCCGGGAGTGCGACCTGCTGCTGGTCATCGGCACCTCCGGCGAAGTGGCCCCGGCCAGCTATCTCCCCTACACCGCCAAGGAGTGGGGCGCCGCCATCGTGGAAAACAACCTGGAGCCGACCAGCCTCACCCGAAACCTCACCGACTACTTCCTCCCCGGCCCGGCGGGGCAACTTTGGCCGCAGGTCCTTCAGGCCCTGAACCACTGAAGCCGACTCGCCGGCAAACGGTGGGTGTGTTGTCTGCGTGCTGGAATGGGAGCTGGGAGAAAACTTCCAACCAATTAGCAAGCGCAAGCTGAAATGAACTGCGCCATCTAGGCAAAGGCCCTCATTGCGGCCACCGGTATCCCTGAATATAAAGATTTGTCAGCCCCATGGCTTTTGCCCTTCGGACCACCGTTTGATATTCCCTGCCGGTTATTCTTCTGGATATTTCCGGATAATCATACGCTCTATGCGCCGGGGTGTATTGCGCCATGATATTGACATACGTATCTTTGGGCAGATTTGCGGCGATCCACTCCATGATTTTTTCCGAACCGCCGGTATTATTAGGCATAACCAGATGCCGGATCAGCAGTCCTCTTTGCATAATGCCCTGTTTGGCCGGTTTTGCCGCGCCGACCTGACGGTTCATTTCAATGATGGCCTTCCCGGTAACCTCAGGATAACTCTCTGCCCCGGCAGAATACTTGGCCGACTTGGCGCTATCCCAGTATTTAAAATCGGGGAGGTAAATATCCACGATTTCATCAAGAAGCCTGACTATTTTAAGACGCTCCCACCCGCAAGTGTTGTAAACCAACGGGAGCCGCAACCCTTTGCCCGCCGCCACGTCAAGAGCTTTTAAGATGTGGGGTGAATAATGCGTTGGAGTAACCAGATTAATATTGTGACAGCCTTTTTCTTGCAGCCGCAGCATCATTCCGGCCAGTCCATTAATATTTGTTTCAGAGCCTCTCCCCAGGTGGCTGATTTCCCAGTTTTGACAAAAAACACACCGTAAACTGCAATGGGAAAAAAAGATGGTTCCTGAACCGCCTTTGCCAACCAGCGGTCCTTCTTCGCCAAAGTGCGGATGATACCCCGAAACAATGAGTCTGGCCCCGGGAGCGCGGCAGAATCCGCTCTTTCCCTCCAGACGATTATCCCCGCATTCTCTCGGACAGAGCTGGCAACTTGCCAGCATGGCCCAGAGTTCTTCCGCCCGCTTCTTCAATTCACCCGTTTGGTGAAGTTTCAGATACGCCGGTTCAAAATCAGCGGCGCTGTTGCCGGGTTTTGCAACTTCAGTCTCCGGCCCATTAAGCGACGATGCTGACTCAGTGCAATCGAAGATTAAAGACATCCCAACCAGGAAACAGAGTTTGGCGGTGTCTCCCAGGAAATCTCGGCGCGTAAATTTCTTAAGGAAAAAATCGTCCATTTTCTTCACCTCCCGCCTGATCAGCCCTGCTCTGGAGATGTCGAAGGATATATTTGATATTAGCCAAATATCGGGTTATGTCAATCGGCTCCGGAAATTGCCGGATAATTGGGAAGAAAGGCCGGAATGGGATACTCTCAGCAGGGGCTGCTTGTAATAAAAACAGGCTCGGGCCATTTCCCGGCCACCCCTCACAAAAAAGGTGACCACGATTTTCCAACTAAAGCAAAAGGGGCCAGCTCTTTGAGCTAACCCCCTTCATTTATATTGGTAGCGGGGGCAGGATTTGAACCTGCGACCTTCGGGTTATGAGCACTAAGGAAAGCACCTACCTACCTTTACCGGCACATTATAAAGTCCTTGTAATTCTTGCTTAAAAACACTTATCTTTTTTCTTGACTTACCGACAAATACCCTTATATTAGTCTCAGGGGTTGGAAATACGATTGGGAAACGTCCATTTGGGTTAGGCTACATCGGGACGAGCGGGAAAACAGATTTCCAACCTTTTTTAGTCTTTTTCCAACCTACGGGGAGGGCCAGCCATGAAGCGCCATAAAACCAATTATCCGGGAGTGTTCTACCGGGAGGCCGATCGGATCGGCGGCCCCGGCCTTGAGAGGGTTTACTATGTCGTTTTCAAGAAAGGCGGCAAGCTCATTGAAGAGAAGGCCGGGCGGCAATTTAAAGACGATATGACCCCGGCCAGGGCCGCCAAGATCAGGGGCGAACTCATAGAAGGCAAGCGCCTGACCCGCAAGGAAGCCAGGAAGCGGCAAGAGGCCGAAAAGCAGGCAGGGGCCGCCCGCTGGACTTTCAATCGTTTGTGGAAGGAATACCGGGACCGGAACCCAGGGCTAAAGGGTGCGGTCACGGATGAAAATCGTTATCAGAATCATATCAACCCCCTGGTGGGAGAACGTGAACCCGGCAGCCTTACCCCGTTTGATGTGGACCGGCTGCGCCTCAAGCTACTCAAAACACGCAAGGCCGGAACCGTCAAGAATGTCTTGGAATTGCTGCGCCGTTTGCTGAACTTCGCCAACAAAATGCAGCTTTGCCCGGTCCCGGCGTTTATTATCGAAATGCCGAAGGTAAACAACCTCAAGACGGAAGACTTGAACTTAGAGCAGATTGGGGCGCTCCTGGCGGCCATTGAGCAGGACTCCAACCAACAGGCGGCCAATTTTATGAGAATGGCCCTGTTCACCGGCATGAGGCGGGGGGAGCTCTTCAAACTGCAATGGCAGGACGTGGATTTTGAGCGGGGCTTTATCCATATCCGGGGACCCAAGGGCGGCCAGGATCAAAAGATACCCCTGAACCAGGCGGCCCGCGAGCTTTTGAGCGCGCACCCCAGGACCGGCAGCCCCTTTGTCTTCCCCGGACGCGGGGGAGGGCAGCGCACCGACATTAACAAGCAAGTCACCCGGATTAAAGAGGCCGCCGGCCTGCCCAGGGACTTCCGGGCCTTGCATGGCCTGAGGCACGTTTACGCTTCCATGCTGGCCTCATCGGGGCAGGTGGACCTTTACACCCTGCAAAAGCTGTTGACCCACAAGAGCGCCGCCATGACGCAGCGCTACGCCCACCTGAGAGACGAGGCCCTACGGCGGGCCTCAGACCTGGCCGGGGACCTGCTGGGACAGGTGGTGAACGGCCAGAAACGCAAGATTGCCAA
>CAZOCQ010000007.1:23192-31749 GCA_964578335.1 uncultured Desulfobacca sp. | reverse complement strand
AGGCTTCCAGCCTGCATCTTAGGTTTGGCGGGCACGGAGGCCCGCTCTACCAAACTTTTTATGCTTTGCGGGTGGGCCGCAGGTCCATGAGGAACTGTCTTGAAAAGTTCTGTTCTTGCGGCGCGAATGACCCTGAACCGCCGAGGGCGGCGGTTTATACCAAGTTGCGGTCAAAGAGATAATAAACCTGGAGCCGCCGGCTTTGCCGTGAAAGTGTAGGACAGCCGCCCCCGGCTGTCCGGACAGGCGAGGGCGCCTGTCCTACATTTACTCGTTTGACGGCAACTTGGTATTAACTCCTGTAAGGGCGGCTCAAGAGCCGCCCCTACCAAGGCTGCGCCATTAATGCTTTACTTCGGCTTATGCTCCGTAAAGCTGTGCCACAGTTTCTTGAGCAGGCCCTCATCCTCCGCGTCTGCCTTGGCCTGGGCCTTGGTCTCCACCCCTTCTTCCTTGGCCATTTCCTCCAGCAGGTGCCGCTGCCGGTCGCTCAAGGTCCGGGGCACCACCACTCTGACTTCCACCAGGAGGTCGCCCTTGCGGGAGCCCTTGGGGTAGGGCACTCCCTCGCCCTTGAGGCGGATGACTTCGCCCGGCTGGGTCCCCGGCGGAATCGCCAGTTCCCGGCTGTCCTTGAGGGTGGGGATGGTGAGGCGGGTCCCCAGGGCCGCCTGCACAAAGGAGATGGGCACTTCCAGGTGCAGGTCGTAGCCCTCCCGGCGGAAGAGGTCATGGGGCCGGACCGCCAGGACGATGTAAAGGTCCCCGGGGGGGCCTCCCAGGGTGCCGTCGTTGCCTTCGCCGGGCATCACCAGGTGGGTGCCGCTGTCCATGCCGGGCGGCACCTTCACTTTGATCTTTTTCTTTTCCCGCAGGCGGCCTTCGCCGTGGCAGGCGGGGCACTGCTCGGCGAAAAATTCCCGCATCCCCTGGCAACGGGGGCAGGTGGTGGTGATCTGAAAGATGCCGTGGCTGCGGGAGACCACGCCCCGGCCCTGGCATTGGGGGCAAGGGATGCGCTGGGTGCCGGGTTTGGCCCCGGAGCCGCCGCAGGTGCGGCAGTTGATCACCCGGGGCACTTCCACCGTCACTTCCGTGCCCAAGGCGGCGTCGAGAAAATCGAGGGTTAAATCATAGCGCAGATCGGTGCCCGGCTGGGGCCGGGGGCCGCCGCCGCCCATGCCGCCGAATCCGCCGAGGCCGAACATGTCCTCGAAGATGTCGCTGAAGGAGCGGAAGATGTCCCCGAAGTCCCGGAAGCCGCTGAATCCGGTGGACGACAGGCCCTCATGCCCATACATATCGTAAACCCGGCGTTTCTCCGGGTCGTGCAGGACTTCGTAGGCCTCGGCCGCTTCCTTGAACCGCTCTTCGGCGTTTTTATCGCCTGGGTTGCGATCCGGATGGTATTTGAGGGCTATCTTGCGGTAGGATTTCTTGATGTCGTCAACGGAGGCGTTGCGCGCCACCCCCAATACGCTGTAGTAATCTTTTTTTTGCGCCATAATTAACGGGTTGGTTTAGAGTCGCGCCCTAACGGATTTCTTTTTGTCGCCCAGCAAGACTTCTTTATCGCGGCGGTCGTCGATGGAGAGGTGGGTGAGAACCCGCTGAACTCCTTTTTTAAAAGGTAATTCGTGCAAAGCCAGGGCCACCTGGAGCAGGTCGGCCGGGGCGCCGTGGATTACGGTCCCCATATCGGTCAATTCATAAGGCAGGTTTTCGCTTTCCAGGTGCTTCACCAGTTCCGCCACGTAATCCCCGACACTCGGGTGACCCAGTCCCAAGGGGACCACGCTGATCTCCATGATGGCCATGACTTACCCCCGGCCGCCACTTCCTCAAGTCAGGGAGCGGACCACGTCCTTGAGAGGATCCGGATCGGCGGACTTTAACACAAAGCCATCGGCGCCCCAGGAAGCCGGATCCTTGGGGGGGCGGCTGTAAGAATAATAAATCACCCTGGTTTCTTTCCGGCTCCCCTTGATGATCCGGCCCGTCTCCAAGCCGGACATATCCGGCAGCAGGACTTCCAGGATCACCACGTCAGGCTGGAAGGAGTCCACCAACTGCACCGCCTCCCCGCCCGCGCCGGCCACCAGCACTTCGTAGCCCTCTTCCTGCAACTCTTCCAAGAAGAGTTGCCGGATGTGCGGCTCGCCATCGGCAAAGATTATTTTAGTCATCGGCAAGCACCTCCTTTGGAAAAGGTTGTGCTCCCCCAGTCTCCTGATTATTAAAATTATAATAATTCTGTCGGCATTTGTCCAGATGCACACAATTTTGACATAATTAAGGCGGCTCATAAGCCATAGCCCGTAGCCCGTGGGCCGGGAAAGCGCCGCGCCTCCCGCCATTGGCCTTATTCTTCCCTCATTTTTCGCAAGGCCCGCCAGCGGGCCGCCAGCTCCGGCTCCGCTCCTTCCGAACCCGGCTCATAAAATTTGGCCCCGGCCAGTTCCTCAGGCAGGTAATCCTGCTCCACCCAGTGGCTCGGATAATCATGGGGATAGAGATAGCCCGCCCCGTGGCCCAGCCCCTTCTTATCCCGGTGGGCGTCTTGCAGGGGGGTGGGCACTTTAGTAGCGCCTTGGGCCTCCAGGGCCGCCTTAGCCCGAAAATAGGCCATGGTGGAGTTGCTCTTGGGGGCCAGGGCCAGGTAAATGGTGGCCTGGGCCAGGTGGTACTGGCCCTCCGGCAGCCCCACCCAGGTGAGGGCCTGGGAAGCCGCGGCCGCCTGCACCAGGGCCTGGGGGTCGGCCAGGCCGATGTCTTCGGAGGCCAGGATCAACAGCCGCCGCATAATGAAACGGGGGTCTTCGCCCGCCTTTAGCATCCGGGCCAGCCAGTAGAGGGCCGCGTCCGGGTCCGAACCCCGCACGCTCTTGATGAAGGCGCTCACCGTGTCGTAGTGGGCGTCCCCCTGTTTGTCGTAGATCAGGTCCCGGCGGGGCATGCACTCCTGGGCCGCGGCCAGGTCCACCCGGATAATCCCCGCCTCGTCCGCCTCGGTGGAGAGGACCGCCAGTTCCAGGGCGGTCAAGGCCCGCCGGGCGTCGCCCCCGGCCAGGCGGGCGAAATGATGCAGGGCCTCCTCCGCCACCTCCAGCTTCATGGCCCCGAAGCCCTGCTCCCGATCCGCCAAGGCCCGCCGCAGCAGCGCCAATAGGTCCGCCTCCGACAGGGGCTCGAAGATGAAGATGCGGGCCCGGGACAAGAGCGGCCCGATGATCTCGAAATAGGGGTTTTCGGTGGTGGCCCCGATGAGGGTGAGCAGCCCTTCCTCCACGTGGGGCAAGAGGGCGTCCTGCTGGGCCTTGTTGAAGCGGTGGATTTCGTCAATCAGCAGCACGGTGCGGCGGCCCTGGGCCTGGTCGCGGCGGGCCTCCTCCACCACCTTGCGCACCTCCGCCACCCCGGACATGACGGCGCTGAGGCTGGCGAAGCGGGCCTCCAATACCTTCGCCATCACCCGCGCCAGGGTGGTCTTGCCGCTGCCCGGCGGCCCCCAGAAGATCATGGAGGAAAAGAGCCGCCTGGCCTTCAGGGCCCGCCACAAGAGGCGGCCCTCACCCACCAGGTGCTGCTGGCCCACGAACTCCTCCAGGGTCCGGGGCCGCATGCGGGCCGCCAGAGGCGGCGGCGGGGCGAAGAGGGAAGCAGTCTGGTCCATTATGAGCTTTCAGCTTTTAGCTTTCAGCTTAAAGCGAAAAGCCAAAAGCTTGGAGGGGATTCTTTTGTCAATCTCCAATAGTTTCAATTATAATTCAAAGTTGCCGCCTTTTCCAGGAACAGCAACCCTCCTCGTCTGCCCTTCCGAAAACCTTTGCTTCCCACCATATCACCTAATGGTCGTTTTAACACTTGTTAAATGAATTGTGCTTAACAGTCCTTTAACATGTCTGCTCAAAATCCCCGCAAAGCCACGCCGTTGACGCCTATGGGCCGCTGGCATATTCCTTGCTTAGTATGCTTGGAAGAAATTTTGTGGAAATCATGCCGGGGCGAGCCCTGGGCCATAATCCGGAAGGAGAAAACCCGATGTTGAGGTTAATGGGATGGCGGAAATTGACCTGGGGGGGCGGCCTGGCCGCCCTGGCCCTGCTGGCGGCGGGAGCCGGGCTGCTGGCCCCGGAGCCGGCCCCGGCCAAGCTCCGGGCCTGCGTGCCCTTTCACCTGAAGACCGAAGACGGCAAGATCATCAACCCCCTGACCGGGGAAAACGCCGACCAGCCTTACAGCTCCCGCCAGACCTGCGGCGCCTGCCACGACTACGACCAGATCACCAAGGGCTACCACTTCCAGCAGGGCTGGGACCGCATCAAGGACGACTTCAATAAGCAGAAGCCCTGGCTGTTGTCCGACGGCATGATGGGCAAGTTCTGACCGCCCTCTTTTCGCCAGTTGGCGAAAAAGCAGAATGCCAACCCGGATCAAATTGACCTCACCACCTTCGAATGGATCAGCGTCGGCCCCACCGACCCGAAACAAATCTATCAGCCCACCTGCGGCTCCTGCCATCCGGGGGGCGGCGGCCTGGAGTTCGACCGGGACGGCAAGCGCTATGACGCCCGCCTGAAGGCCGAACCGCAATTGGCCCAAACCCTGGACGGCGACTACTACAAAAGCAAATGGGACAAGACCGGGGTGGTGGAGGCCGACTGCTTCATCTGCCACCTGCCGGGCTACGACTTCAAGGGCCGCACCAAGCAATTGAAGATGCTCAACTACAAGTGGGCCGGCACCGCGGCCTCGGGCATTGGCCAGGTGGAAGGGTTTGTCAAAGAAGGCCAGCAGCCCAAAGTGACTTATAACAAGCGGCTGTTCAACGACGACGGCAAGATCGTTTTGGATCTCTCCTATCCGCCGCCGGCGGAGAACTGCGTCTTCTGCCACAGCGTCTCCGACGTCAAGAAACGGGGCTTCTCCTGGGACGACCGGATCAACCCGGATATTCACAACCTCCAGGGCATGAATTGCGCCCATTGCCACCCGTCCGTGGAGGATAAAAAGCTCAAGATCGCCAAAATCGAGCACAACTTCGCCAAGGGCCATGAATTCGTCTCCTCGGTGCGGGACGACCTGGACGGCACCATCAAGACCTGCAAGGACTGTCACGAAACGGGCTACATGGGGGCCACCCGGCCGCAGCACCTGTCCATCCGGCCCAACCATCTGGACAAGCTGGCCTGCGAGGTCTGCCACATCCCGGCGCTCCACCGGGCGGGTTTCGAGGGCTTCGACGTCACCACCGGCATGATGGTGAACTATCCCACCATGGAACCCAAACCCGGGGCCAAGGGCATCGGCGCCGAATTCACCTGGCAGCCGGCTTTCCAGAGGGACAAGCACGGCAAGCTCTGGCCGGTGAACCGCTTCAAGAGCGTCTTTTTCACCAACCGGGATAAGGACGGCATCAACTATCCGTTGTTCGCCCGGGAGTTGAAGAAAGGCTATGACAAAGCTACGGCCCAACTGAAGCCTAAAAACCCCCAAAAGCCCGAACTGCACACCCCGGAGCAGATCAAGATCGCCTTGACGGCCCTGCGGGAGACCCTCCAGGGCAACAAGCGCTTCCAGCAGGTCAAACCCTTCTTCCACAAGGGCGGCCAGGTGCATTACTTAAACGACCGGGGCGAAGTGGTGACTGAACCGGACACCACCTGGGCAGGCCATATTGAGGGCTTCAACATCAACCACAACGTGGCCCCGGTCAGCCTGGCCCTGGGGGCCAAGGGCTGCGCCGACTGCCATTCCGACCAGGCCCATATGTTTAAAGGGCAGATCGTCACCGACATGTTCGGGCCGGACGGCAAACCTGCCACCATAAGCTCCGGCAAGCTCTTCGGCTGCCAGCCCTGGGTTTTTACCGTCAACCAATTCCACCAGCTTTACCTGACCCCTTATGTGAGTTGGGGCATCCTGCTGCTGGTCTTCGGGCTGGTGCTGCACTACACCGGTCAGGGACCCAAGGGCGCCGATTTTTACGGCGAGCCGCCTGCCATCCAGCGCTTCAGCCTGGCCGAACGCTGGACCCACGTGACCCGGATGGTGACCTTCCTGTTCCTGTTCCTCACCGGCTACATCTTCTTCTATAACAATGTCTCCATGCTGCGGCTCTTCTTCGGTTCGCCCGGGACCGCGGTGGTCTTCCACTGGGTCTCCGGCCTGGTTTTCCTGGCCGCCTCGGTGGTGAGCCTGGCGCTGTGGCGTCAAGACGCCCGTTTTGCGCCTTACGACCGGGAATGGCTGCGGCTGCACGGCGGCTACTTCGGCGGCCGGGAAGTGGAGGCGCCGGCGGGCCGGCTCAACGCCGGGCAGAAGATCTTCTTCTGGCTCACCGCCCTCCTCAGCCTGATCATGGGGATCACCGGCATCCTGCTCATCTTCAAGAACAGCCTGCCGTTGTCCCTCAATTGCCTGATGTCCACCATTCACGGCTTCTTCGCCATCATCTTGGTGGCTGCGGTCATTGCTCATGCTTACCTGGGCACCATCGCCAACCCCGGCACCTTCAGCGCCATGGTGACCGGCAAGGTGGGCCGCAAATGGGCCAAGAAGCACCACTCGGAATGGTACAAGGAGGTCGCCGGCGCACCGAAAGAAGAAAAGCAGGATTAATCTTGGCATTTGAGTAAGGCTGCAGGGGCGGCTCTCGAGCCGCCCCTGCATTTTTTACCCACCTTATATGCAATTCCCCGGAAGCGACTAAAAAAAAATGGCTGAAATCCGCAAGCAATGCGAAGAATCGTAGTAATTTTTCCCGGGCTGTGTTAGATTCTGTTTAAGTTTCGTTATAATCCTGAAAGCCTGGATCCGGGCGGGCCCGGACCGGGACCGCGAGGGACGCAGATGGATAAGCCAGATTGCCTTCCGGGACAGCCGCGGGGGGCTTTTTTTTCGCAATCCCCCGAAACCATGCAATTTTCCGCGGCCTTGGACCATATGCACCATGAACTGGGCGGAGTGCTGGCCCAGATTACCCCGGATATGGCCGAGACGCTGATTGCTGAAACAGAAGCCGCGCCCCGCATCTTCGGCTGCGCCAGCGGCCGCTCCGGCTTTATCCTCCGGGGCTTCCTGATGCGCCTGATGCACCTGGGCTACACCGTCTATTACGTGGGCGAGACCACCACCCCGCGCATCCGCCCCAACGACCTGCTGGTGGTGCTGTCCGGCTCCGGCGAAACCGCCTTCCCCCGGGAGATGCAGCGCCGGGCCAACACCGCCGGGGCCCGCACCCTGGCCCTCACCGCCCACGCCGACTCCACCATCGGCCACGAAGCCCAGGTGGTCATCACCATCCCCGGCACCACCAAGCTCACCCGGACCCAGGAAACCGCCTCGGTGCAATGCCCCGGCAGCCTGTTCGAGCAGGCCTGCTTCCTGTTCCTGGAGGCCGTGGTCCTCATCCTCTACCAGCGCCGCGCCGGCCATAACCACGGCGAAGTCCTGGACCGCCACGCGGATTTGGAGTAGCCAGTAGTCAGTAGCCAGTAGCCAGTTTTTGGTTATTGGTTGCGGCACACAAAGTCTTATGCAATTATTAGCCAGTGGTCAGAGGGCATAAATTTTTTTCTGGCTACTGACTACTGGCCACTGACTACTTTCCCCCAATCACAGCAACCAAGGAATAACTATATGCCTCCCATATTGCAACTTGCCCTGGATTTTGTGGACTTGCACCGGGCCGTCAACGTGGCCCAGTTGGCCGTGCCCGAAGGGGTGGACTGGGTCGAAGCCGGCACCCCCTTGATCAAGAGCGAGGGCCTGGATGCGGTGCGGGAGTTGAAAAGGCTCTTCCCCGGTAAGACGATCGTGGCCGACATGAAGATCATGGACGCCGGGCGCACCGAAGTGGAGGTGGCGGCCAAGGCCGGGGCCCAGATCGTGGACGTCCTGGGCACCGCCACCGACGCCACCATCGCCGAATGCGTCCAGGCCGGCAAGAATTACGGGGCCAGGATCGCGGTGGACCTGATCGCAGTGGCCGACCCGGTGGCCCGGGCCATCCAGGCGGCCGCGCTGGGGGCCGACTACATCTCGGTGCACGTGGCCATTGACGAACAGATGCGGGGCCGGGACCCCTTCGCCATCCTGGAGGCGGTCAGCCGGGCCGTGGCGGTGCCGGTGGGGGTGGCCGGCGGGGTCAACTCCGAGACCGCCGCGGCCGCCGTGGCCCACGGCGCGGCCTACGTCATCGTGGGCGGGGCCATCACCAAGGCCAAGGACCCGGCCGCGGCCACCCGGGAGATTCGCCGGGCCTTGGATCAAGGCGAGGTCATCCCCACCACCCTGTTCAAGCGGGTGGGGGAGGAGGATATCCGCAAGGTGCTGGAACTGGTCTCCGCCGCCAACCTCTCCGACGCCCTGCACCGGGGCGGGGTGCTGGAAGGGCTGCGGCCCCTGTTTCCCGGCGCCCGCTGCGCCGGGCGGGCCCTGACGGTGCGCACCTATCCCGGCGATTGGGCCAAGCCGGTGGAGGCCATTGACCTGGCCCAGCCGGGGGATGTGCTGGTCATCGACGCCGGCGGGGTGGGGCCGGCCATCTGGGGGG
>CAZOCQ010000007.1:22094-23182 GCA_964578335.1 uncultured Desulfobacca sp. | reverse complement strand
AACTGGCCGGGGTGGTGATTGACGGGGCCATCCGGGACACCGGCGACATCGCCCGGCTGGGGTTCCCCTCCTTCTGCCGCCTGGTCATGCCCAACGCCGGGGAGCCCAAGGGCTTCGGGGAGATCGGGGTGCCGGTGCGGGTGGGCGGCGTCAAGGTGGAGAGCGGCGACTGGGTCCTGGGCGACGACGACGGGGTAGTGGTCCTGCCCCGGAGCCTGGCGGTGGAATACGCCAACCGGGCCATGGACGTGCTGGAAAAGGAAAACAGGATTAGAGAGGAAATCAAAGAAGGGCGGACGTTGGCCCAAGTGACGGATTTGCTCAGGTGGGAGAAGAAGGTGTAAAAACGTCCCGGATTGTTGTAAAATAAAGCAAAAATTTTTTCGTACCCCATTTTTTCAGGGGGGAGGTTTTCCAACCATGGCTCAGGCTCCAAAATTCGCCGACCTTTTGGAAGCTGTGGACGACCTTTCCAGAGAGGAAAAGGAAACCTTTCTGGAGGTCCTGCAAAGACGGTTAATCGAGCAGCGCCGGGAGGAGATAGCCGCGGAAATCGAGGCGGCCAGGCAGGAATTCCGTGCCGGGGAGTGCCAGGCGGTCACCGCCGACGAATTGATGAAAGAAATAGTCTCGTGAAACGGTTGCTGCTGCGCTCCGCCACCTTCGTCAAGGCCGCTCGCCGCCTGGTGAGGAAGAGACCGTGGACTGCCGCAGACCTGCACACAACCCTGCAATTATTGTCTGATGACGCCTTCCACCCCCTGCTCCGCACCCATAAATTAAAAGGCAAACTGGCTGGAGCCTGGGCTTGCAGCGCCGGTTATGATCTCAGAATCACCTTTGAATTCGTTTCTTACCAAGGAAAGGAAGCTGTTCTCCTGCTCACGGTAGGGACGCACGAAGAAGTCTATTGACACTCCTCTTATCAAATTCCTGGCCCAGGTGACGGATTTGCTCAGGTGGGAGAAGAAGGTTTGATTATGCAGGGGGGACCGGATGCAAGTACAGCAAAGATATGTTTCTAATGAATTGACTCATTTTGTAGGAAGAGCACCGTAGGGCGGGAAAGCGCAGCGCATCCCGCCTTC
>CAZOCQ010000007.1:8428-21994 GCA_964578335.1 uncultured Desulfobacca sp. | reverse complement strand
CGTAGGGCGGGAAAGCGAAGCGCATCCCGCCTTCGAGGGAAGCGTAGGGTGCGTCTCACGCACCATATTAAATACGGGCCGGCAAAAAATGGTGCGTAAGACGCACCCTACGGCCACGGCCACCCTGCAATTATGGTCTGAGGACGCCTTCCATCCCCTTCTCCGCGTGAAGCTATTTTAGAAAATCAGATAAGCTCAAAGCAGCCGCGCCCTGGCCCAGGGGATGGATTTGCGGAAGTGGTGGGGAAAAAGCTATAATTTGCCTTAACCCGGGTATGGCATACCTGTGGCAAACCACCGCCAGGGATAGCCCCCTGGTTTAGCTTGGGAATCATTATGGCCGTACGATTTGATGATATGGGCGAATTTGAGGCCGCCGTCCTGGATGCCATCCCTTCTCCGGTCTTTTGGGTGGACGAAGACGTGCGGATCATGGGATACAACCTGGCCGCCGCGCAAATGCTGGCCGAGCCGGAACTGGTCCTCCAACGGCGGGCCGGGGAGATCCTGCACTGCGTCCAGGCCGCGGAGACGCCGGCGGGCTGCGGGCAGTCCGAGGCTTGCCGGGATTGTCCGGTGAGAAATGCCGTGCACGAATCCAGCCGCGGGCATCGGGTGGTGCGCCGACGGGCCCGGATGGAGCTGGTGGGAGAAAAGGGCGTGCAGCCCATTTACCTGCTGGTGACCACGGCGCCCTTCACCTATAAAGACAAATCCCTGGTATTGCTCCTCCTGGAGGATATCAGCGAGCTGATGGAATTAAAGGGGATATTGCCCATCTGTTCCCATTGCCGGCGGATCAGGAACGATAAGAGGTACTGGCAATCGGTGGAAAACTATTTTAAGGATCACCTGGACCTCGATTTTGCCCACGGGGTTTGTCCTGAATGCGCCAAGAAACTCTTCCCGGAGTTGCACCAAGACCTTGCCGTCCTTCTGGAGCCTTAACCACGGCTATCCTGCCCCAGTGAACTGTCCCGGTGTTTCTCCTGATTTTATTTAATGAAGTCTTGGTAAGAAGATGAATGGCACGGTGAAAGGGCGCCACAGGTTTAAGGTAAGGTAAAGAGGCCATTACTTATTGAGCATTCGCCCTTATTTTTGAAATAGTTGAGGCAGCGTTATCCCGGCCCTGGATGTTGCTTCCGCCGCGGCCTTTCTGCTTGACACTACCCGGATTGACAGTTAAATATAGGTACTTCCAGTAACTTTTGGGTGAGCGGGCCTCTCATGCAGGAAGGTTTTTTTTATCGGGCCGGCCATGCGGTCATGAACTTCGTGGATTATATGGGGGACCTGGCCCTGTTTTTTTGGGACGCCTGCCGGACCCTGCCCCACCCGCCCTGGTTTATCCGGGAAATTATCGCCCAGATGTACCACCTGGGGGTGAAGTCCTTCTCCCTGGTGGCGGTGGCCTCCCTGGCCGTGGGTCTGGTCCTGGCCATGCAGGGGGTCACGGTCCTGACCATGTTTGGGGCCACCAATTACATCGCCACCAGCGTCGCCTTCACCTTTTTCCGGGGTCTGGGCCCGCTGCTGGCCGGCATCATGTTGGCCTCCCGGGGCGGCGCCGGCATCGGGGCCGAGATCGGCTCCATGCGGGTCACCAACCAGATTGACGCCCTCACCGTGTCGGCGGTCAACCCCATGAAGTACCTGGTGGTCACCCGCATTGTCGCCTGCATGCTGATCATGCCCCTGCTGGCCATCGCGGCCAATATCATCGGCATCCTGGGAGGAATGTTAATCGGCGTTTTCCAGGTGGGCATGACCTCCACCTACTATTACACCCTGACCATTAAATACCTGACCCTGAAGGACGTGCTGCCGGGAATCTTCAAGACCAGCGTCTTTGGGGTCATTATCGGCACGGTGGCCTGTTTTCACGGCTATACCACCAAACACGGCACTTTTGGGGTCGGCCAGTCCACCAAGACTTCGGTGGTGGCGGCCATCCTCTTGATCCTGGTTTCCGATGTCTTCCTTACCAAACTCACCCTCCTTATCTGGCCCTGAGCATCCCGAGGGGCTGGGTTCCCGGGTGAATCCCGGGACGGCTTTGATTGCCTTCCGGGGGATTCGTAAGACTTTTGGGGATAATGAAGTGCTCAAGGGGGTGGATTTGGAGGTCTTCCCGGGGGAGACCGTGGCCATCATGGGCCGCAGCGGCTCCGGCAAGACCGTGCTGACCAGTATGTTGGTGGGGCTCAATTTTCCGGACCAGGGTTCCATCCGCTTCGCCGAATGGGAGGTCACCCGGTTCGAAACCGACGCCGATTGGCGCGATCTGCGCCTCCGCACCGGGTATCTCTTCCAGGGTTCGGCCCTGTATGATTCCATGACAGTGGGGGAGAACGTGGCCTTTCCCATGGTGCAGCACACCCCGTGGGATGAGACGGAGATCAGGCGACGGGTGGCCGAGAAGCTGGCCCAGGTGGGGCTCTCCGGCACCGAGCCCATGGAGCCCACCGAACTTTCCGGCGGCATGCTGCGCCGGGCGGCTCTGGCCCGCAGCCTGGCCCTGGACCCGGAGATCATCATCTACGACGAACCCACCGCCGGTCTGGACCCCATCACCGGGGAGGAGATCGGCCGGTTGATGCGCCGCCTGCAACAGGCCCTCCGGGTCACCTCCATCGTGGTCACCCATGACCTGCGCCTGGCGGAACTGGTGGCGGACCGCCTGGTCCTGTTGTATCAAGGCCAATGGGTCTTCCAGGGGACCTACGAGGAATTTCTCCAGTCTTCCCATCCGGAGATCTTGCGGTTTCTTCACCGGGAACCGGCCCCAGAGGATAAAACGACATGATTTCCCGCAGGTATGAAACCATCGTGGGCCTCTTTGTGGTGCTCTCCCTGCTGGCCTTGCTGGTCATGGTGGTCATCATCGCCCGGCAGGAAGGGCTGTTTCAGGAATACGTGGAGTACCGGGCGATTTTCAAGAACGTCAGCGGGCTCAAGGCCGGCTCCGAAGTCCATCTGGCCGGGGTGACGGTGGGGAACGTCAAAAGCATCACCATCACTCCCCGGGGCAACTCCATGGTGACCTTTCAGGTGGTCAAGAAATACAGCGACTGGGTGCGGCAGGATTCCCAAGCCTCCATCGGCTTCATGGGGCTGCTGGGAGAAAAGAGCCTGGACCTTACGGCCGGTTCCACCAGTAAACCGGCCATCCCGCCGGAAGGACTGGTGGCTTCCGTGGAACCCCTGGATATCACCCAGTTGCTGGCCAGGGCCGGCCCCAGCCTGGAAAACCTGCAAAAAATCCTGGACAACATGGCCACCCTCACCGAGTCCCTGGTGGGCAAGGAAGGCGGGCTGAGCAAAACCATTGACCAGGTCCTGGAAATCATGACCAAGATCAACCAGGGCAAGGGCACCGTGGGTCTGTTGGTCAATGACCCGAAGCTCTATAAAGAGACCACTCAGGCCGTCACTGCGGCCGCGAAATTCCTCACCGACCTGGGGGAGGCCAAGGGGGCGCTGGGCACCCTGATCAATGATCCAAAATTTAAGGCCCAATTGGAACAGACGCTGACGGCGGTCCAAACCACCTTCGCCAACCTGAGCCAGGGCTCGGCCGATTTCAAGGAGGCGGCGGTGCGCTTGCCGGAGATCTCCAAGAAACTGGACGAATTGCTGACCTATTTGAACAAGGCCGGCAAGGGGCTGCCGGGGCTGGTGACCTCCGGCGAGACCATGGTCAACGACGCCGACAAGGCGGCCAAGGCGGCCCAGAAGACCTGGCTGCTCCGGCGGCACGTGCCGCAGCCCCAAGAACACACCATCCGGCTGGATGGCGAGGCGGAGAAAAAATGACGGGGGGCCGGATGAAGCGGGGTGCGATAATCGCCAAATTGCGGCTCCCTGCCCTCATGGTGCTGGGCCTGCTGGGTCTCGGCTGCGCCGGGCCGGCTCAGACGGGGGTTGATTTACAGGCCCAGGCGGTCTCCTTGAACGACGAAGGCTACCAATACTACCGCCAGAGCCGCTTCAATCTGGCCCAGGAGAAATTCTCCCAGGCCCTGAAGCTCAACCGCTTCATCGACCGCCGGACGGGCATCGCCGCCAACCTCAACAATCTCGGGGTCATCGCCCTGGAGCAGGAGGAGCCGCAGCAGGCCGCGGCTTATTTCCGGGAGGCCCTGGAGATTAACCGGGAGCAGGGCGATCCTGCGGCCCTCTCCGAGACCTTGAATAACCTGGGACTGGCCTATCAGACCCTGGGCCGGACCCAGGAGGCCCGGCAGGTCTATCAGGAAGCCCTGGATCAGGCCCGACTGCTGCCTCCGGGGCCTTTGCTGGCCCTGTCTCTGACCCACCTGGGGGACGTGGCCCTGGCCTGCAAAGACTATGACCTGGCCCTGAATTATTACCACCGGGCTTATCTGGTGAGCCGCAGCCCCCGCAGCCTGGCGGCGCACCAGGAGCGGCTGGGGCGGCTCTTCCTGGAGATGGGGGATTATGGCCGGGCCGACTATTATTTGCAGGAAGCCCTGGCGGCTTATCGCCGTCTGCAGGACACCAACGGCATCGCCGACACCCTCAGGGACCTGACCCGGCTGGCCCTGGCCCAGGGGGACCGGGAGGCCGCGGCCCTCAACGGCCGGCTGCTGCTGGAGATTTACCAGGCCCGGGGCCAGGAGGGAGCGGCGAAAAAACTGGAGGAATTATTGAAATCAGGGGGAGTGAAGGCAGTGAGCAGTGAGCAGTGAGCGGGGCTTCAGAGGGCTTGGCTTAGCCGTAAAGCCTGAAAAGCCTTTGGTAGTCGAAAAACCTAAAACAAACAACTCGAAACTCTCCTGATGGACTTCTTCCTCCCTTGGATCAAGCATGCCATCAACACCTACGGCTACCTGGGGGTATTCGGCTCCCTGATGCTGGGGATGTTCGGCTTGCCGGTGCCTGATGAGACCATCCTGGCCTTCACCGGCTTTCTCATCTTTTCGCATTATCTGCAACCGGCGCCGGCTGTGCTGGCCGCCTACCTGGGGAGCATCTGCGGCATTACCTTAAACTATCTGGTCGGCCGCTACGTCGGCTGGCCCTTGCTGCATAGATTCTCCTTGGGCTTGCGCCTCAGCGGCGAGAAAATCGACCTGGCCCGCCGCTGGTTTGAAAGGTATGGCAAATTTGCCCTGTTTATCAGTTATTTCTTTCCCGGGGTGCGTCATCTCACCTCGTTTAGCGCCGGGGCCTCCCGTTTGGAGTACCGGCAATTCGCCTATGCGGCTTACAGCGGCGGGCTTTGCTGGGTGTCCGCTTTCCTGGCCCTGGGATATTTTCTGGGGGAGGGCTGGGACAAGGTGGTTCCCCTGATTCATTCTTATCTCTGGTGGATGGTGGGGCTGGGGCTGTTCCTGCTCCTGAGCTTCATCCTCGGATTGCGGGTCCGTAGCAGGTTACGACGGTCGCGGCAGCCGGGACGTTGACTCCCGGTGGGGAAGTAACTACAATAAACTTTCTGGGCGCAGCGGAGGCGGCATCCAGGAACTTTTTCCCTAAAGGCGGGAGGCCCTTAATGTTCGAACATCGGATGCGCCTGTTCAAGCTCCTCGGTTTTGAAGTGCGCCTCGATTTGAGTTGGATCATCATTGCCGTGCTGGTGACCTGGTCTCTGGCGCAGGGGCTTTTTCCCTATCTTTACCCTAAGTTATCCACGGAGACCTACTGGTTCATGGGAGTGGTGGGGGCCCTGGGCCTCTTTTTCTCCATCATCTTCCATGAGTTCTGCCATTCCCTGGTGGCCCGTCACTACGGCATGACCATGAAAGGCATCACCCTGTTCATCTTTGGCGGCGTGGCGGAGATGGGGGAAGAGCCGCCCAACGCCAAGACCGAATTCCTCATGGCCCTGGCCGGACCGGTGTCCAGCTTCTTGATCGGCGGGGTCTTTTACCTGGTTTACCAGATGGGTTTGCAGGGCGGCTGGGGGGTGCCGGTGAACGGCGTCATGCGCTATCTCGCCTGGATCAACGCCTTGTTGGCCATCTTCAATCTGCTGCCGGCCTTTCCCCTGGACGGCGGCCGCATCCTCCGCTCCATCCTCTGGGGGGTCAGGCAGGACCTGCAGTGGGCCACCCGGGTCTCCTCCGGCATCGGCGCGGCCTTCGGCATCTTCCTCATCTTTCTGGGGGTGCTGCGGATCCTCCAGCAGGACTTCATCGGCGGCTTCTGGTGGGTGCTCATCGGCATGTTTCTACGGAGCGCCGCGCAGATGTCCTATCAGCAGCTGGTGGTGCGCAAGGGCCTGGAAGGCGAACCGGTGCGCCGGTTCATGACCGTCAACCCCGTCACCGTGCCGCCCTCCCTCACGGTGGCGGACCTGGTGGAGGACTACGTTTATAAGCACCATTTCAAGATGTTTCCGGTGGTGGACCATGAGCGCCTGGTGGGCTGCGTCACCACCCGGGATATCAAGGAGGTGCCCCGGGAGCAATGGAGCCGGGAGACCGTGGGCCGCATCGCCGAAAATTGCCCGGCGGAAGCCCTTATCGGTCCGGAGACCGACGCGGTCAAGGCCCTGGGCGTCATGAACCAGACGGGCCTGAGCCGCTTGCTGGTGGTGGAAAACGACCGCCTGGTGGGCATCATCACCTTAAAGGACTTGCTGGCTTTTCTGGCCCTGAAAGTGGAGTTGGAACAGTAAGGCGGTTTTCTGTTTTCTGTTTTCGGTTTTCGGTTTAAAAAACCAGTTTTTTACCACCAAGACACGAAGGACACCAAGAAAACACCAGGATTTTCTGATGCCGGCTTGGTGTCCTTGGCGCCTTGGTGGTTTATAGTTTGTAGAAGGTAAAGTACCCTAACCTCTCTTTCCCTCCTCTCCACCGCGCCTCAATTTTCCAACAGCAGCAGCACGAACGCTGCGACCCCGGCCCCGGCGCCGTACCGCCCGGTATGGCGGGGGTTCTGCCGGAACATGGGCCAGGTGCTGCGGGCCAACCCCGGCGATTCGCTGTTAAGGGCGTAAAGGATGCCGTCCCCGGCTCCCACGTAAACGGTGCCGTCCGGGCCGATGACCGGGGAGGAGGTGCCCCCGCCGGTGGAGAAGCTCCAGCGTTTGCTGCCGTTGGGATTAAGGGCATAGAGATTGCCGTCGGTGGAGCTGAAGAACACCGTACCGTCGGCCCCCACCGCCGGAGAGGAATAGACCCGGTCGCCGGTAGGATAGGTCCAGAGGACGGCCCCACCGGGGGAGACGGCATAGAGGCTGCCGTTGTTGGACCCCACGTAAATCGTGCCGTCGGCCCCCAGGGAGGGGGTGGAATACCAATAGGAGGAGTCGGGGCCGCCGATGCTGAGGCTCCATTTCTGGGTGCCGTCGGGCCGGACGGCCCACAGGCTGCCGTCCCCGGACAACAGGTACAGGGTGCCGTCCGGGCCCAGGGCCGGGGAAAAGGCGGCGTAGCCGCTGGTGGCGAGGGCCCATTTCTGGGTGCCGTCGGGGCGCAGGGCATAGAGTTTCTGGTCATCGGCGCCCACGTAGATGGTGCCGTCCGGTCCCACCGTGGGGGAGGAGCGCCCCCCGGCCAGAGGGAAGGCCCACTTCTGGGCGCCGTCGGGCCTGAGGGCATAGAGGCTGCCGTTTTCCGCGGTGACGTAGATGGCGCCGTCGGGTCCCAGGGCCGGGGAGGAGCGCACCCGGTAAGGAGTGGCGAAGGCCCATTTCAAGGAACCGTTCGGGTTCACCGCATAGAGGTGGTAATCGCTGCACCCCACATAGATGGTGCCGTCCGGGCCGAGGGCCGGGGAAGAGGCAAACAGCGATTGCCCCGGGAAAGCCCATTTCTGGGAGCCGTCCGGGTTCACCGCATAGAGATGGTAATCACTGGAGCCCACGTAAAGGGTGCCGTCCGGACCCAGGGCCGGAGATGATCTGAGGCTGCCCAGGGCGCGGAAGGTCCATTTGGGGATGCCCTGGGAGGTGCCCGACACGACTTCCAGCGAGACCGGGACGGTCTGGGGGCTGTTGGCGGCGCCGGGAGCAGAGACGGTGAGATTGGCGGCATAGGAGCCCGCCGCCAGACCCGAACTGAGAAAATTAACCGTCAGATAATCCTGCTCGCCGCTGGAGGAGCCGCTGCCGGGAGTGACGGAAAGCCAGGGGGCGTCCGAGGCGACGGTGTAATTCAGGGAGCCGCCACCGGTGTTCCAGACAATGAGGGTGCGGTTGACGGCGTTTTGCCCCACCTGGCAGGAGTTGGCCAGGGACAGGGGGGTGAGGGCCAGTGAGGGTCCCGGCAGCGGCGCCACCGTCCAGCCCAGGTCCGCCAGCAGGCCCAGGGTCAGGGGGCCGGGGGAATGGAGGGACTCTCCGGAGCCCTGGGCATAGGTCATCAGGGCGTTGCCGGTGTCCTGGTAAATTTCGTCCCAATGCTTCAGGCTGGACCCCCCCAGGTAGTAACTGGGGGCGAAGATCTTGGGGGGCGCGCCGCCGTTGGCCGCGGTGGCTTGGGGGCCGGTGAAAAAGATGTTATTGCCGGTGATCTGGGCCAGCAGTTCCAGGGAAGGGTTGGGAAAGATCAGGGTATTGATCAACTGCTGGGAGGCGCCGTTGTACATGAAGGGGTCGCCGATCAACGGCCGGACCCCGTCGTACCAGTAACCCAGACCGTCGTTGTCGCGGTAGATCCAGGAGGCGAAGCCCAGGCCGTGAATGACTTCGTGCATTACCGTGGAGATGAAGTCCGTCTTGTTCAGGGGCGTGTCGCCTTCCAGGCCGTAGTAATAAGTGTCGGCGAACAGGGTGTTGAAGCGCAGGGTCATGTCGGGCAGGTCCGGCTTCAGGTCGCTGCCGTAAATCTTGTTGGCCAGGGCGATGGGATACCAACGGTTGGGCACGGCCCCGGTAAAGTCCCGGACATACCAGGGGACGCTGGAGCTCCCCAGGGTGGTGGGGGCCATCTCCTCGAAGCGGGCCTCGATGACGATGGGCACCGCCGAGCTAATCAGCGGGGCCAGGATGTCCAGGGCCCGCTGGAAGGCCTGCTGCTGCTCTACCGTGAAGTTCGTATAGGTCACCTGGAAGGTGGCCCCCGGCAAGGCCATTAACTGGTCCCGGGGGATCTCCACGGCCTTGACCCGGAACTCCCGGGGCTGGGGGTCGAAGAGCACCACCGCGTCCAGTTCCGGGGAGCCGGGCCGGCCTTCCAGACCCCAGACGGGGGAGTTGGTCAGGAGCAACCAGAGACTGCAAAAAACACTCAACCAGGCTTTCATCTTCCCGCCTCCGCCAAACCGGAATGACTTGTACCCAGACTGACGCTGAAATTATACAAATGTTTATCGGCTATTCAGAACTATTTAATCAAATCTTGGCTAAAAAGTTTGCCGATAAAATATAACCTCTGCTTTAGTGCAACAAAAAATTAACCCCTCGGCTGTGGGTGAATGACAAGCGCGCAAAAATCATCTATAAATTATTTTTGAGTTTTCTGCTGTTGGCTGACTGCTGAATACCCCTCGTCAAATCATAAGGGATAGTAAACATGAACCCGGAATCGGACGCTTTGGAATATCGCCGCCGCTACCGCGGCCTGATCGGCATCAAGAGCAAGATGCCCATCCGGGATATGTCGGTGCTGAGCCGCATCTATACCCCCGGGGTGGGCGCGGTCTGCCGGGAGATCGACCGGGACCCCACCGCCTCGTACCGCTATACCTGCCGGGGCAATTCCATCGCCCTGATCACCGACGGCAGCCAGGTCTTTGAGTTCGGCAATATCGGCGGTCTGGCGGCGCTGCCCAAGCTGGAGGCCAAGAGCGTCCTCTACAAGACCTTCGCCAACGTGGACGCGGTGCCCATCGCCCTAAAGACGCAGGACGCCGATGAAATCGTGGAGTTGGTGCGCATCCTGGCCCCCTCCTTCGGCGGCATTTGCCTGGAGGGCCTTGCCGCGCCCAAGTGTTTTACCATCGAAAACCGCATCCGCAAGGCGGTGCGGGTCTCGGTGCTGCACCACGAATACCACGCCGCCGGCATCATCGTGCTGGCCGCGCTCTACAACGCCCTCAAGGTGGTGGGCAAACCCCTCGACCAGGTGCGCATCGTCATCAGCGGCGCCGGCGCCGCGGGCATCGGCGCGGCCAAGGGTCTGCTGGTGGCCGGAACCGACAACATTGTGCTCTGCGACCGGCACGGGGCCTTGAGCGTCTATCGCCCGGTGGGAATGAACTGGGCCAAATCGGAAATCGCCCGCCTGGTGCGACCGCATAACCTCAAAGGCGGCCTGGAGCAGGTGCTCAAAGGCGCCGACGTCTTCATCGGCCTGTCGCAACCGGGCCTGGTCACCCGGGAGATGATCGCCGGCATGGCCCCTGATCCCATCGTCTTCGCCCTGGCCCTGCCGGAGCCGGAGATCAGCGAGACCGAAGCCAAAGCCGGCGGCGCCGCGGTGGTGGCCACCGGCCTGGCCGACAGCGCCAATCAGATCCGCTCTTCCCTGATCACGCCGGGCTTTTTCCGGGGCTGTCTCGACGTGGGGGCCAGCCGGGTCAACATTGAGATGTATCTGGCGGCGGCCCAGGCCCTGGCGGCCATGATCCCGCCGGAGAAGCTCTCCCCGGAGAATATCATCCCCCGGCAGATGGACTGGCACATCTCGCCGGTGGTGTCCGAAGCCGTGGCCCGGGCCGCCCAGGCCTCAGGCGTGGCCCAACTGGGACCCGAAGAGATGTCGCCCCGCCGGGTTCACGAGCGGACGGAGCGTTACATCTACGAAGGCGAACTGGCCTGGCTGCCCTCCCAGGGCCAGGACTACGGCAAGTTGAGCATCGACCAGGAGGCCCTGGAGCTGCACCAGCGCTACCAGGGCTGCGTCCAGGTCTATGCCAAGGTGCCCATCAAGGATGAAGTCATTTATCGCCGGCTCTACGCCCCGGCCGCGGTGGCCGAAGTCTGCCAAAAGATCCTGGACGATCCCATGGCGGCCTATGACTACACCTGCAAAAACAACCTGGTGGCCATCGTCACTGACGGCAGCGCCGTTTTGGGCCTGGGCAACATCGGCCCCCGGGCGGCCCTGCCGGTCATGGAAGGCAAGGCCATCCTCTTCAAGACCTTCGGGGGGGTGGAGGCCTTTCCCATTTGCATCAGCACCCAGGAAACCGACCGGGTGATCGAGTTGGTGGAGAACCTGGCCCCGGCTTTCGGCGGCATCAACCTGGAGGATATCTCCTCCCCGCGGTGTTTCGAAATTGAGCAGCGCCTGATGGAGCGGCTGGAAATCCCGGTATTCCACGACGACCAGCACGGCACCGCAGTGGTGGCCCTGGCCGGCTTGATGAACGCCTTGAAGCTGCTGGACCGGAAGCTGGAGGAGGTCAAGATCGTCTTCAACGGCGCCGGGGCCTCCGCCATTGCGGTGGCGAAAATCCTGCTCCTGGCCGGGGCCCGGAATATCATCGTCTGCGACACCAGCGGCATTGTTTACCGGGGGCGGGCCAAAGGGATGAACCGCATCAAGCAGGAACTGGCGGAAATCACCAATCCTGAAAAACTCACCGGCACTCTGGCCGACGCTCTGAAAGAGGCCGAAGTATTCATCGGCCTCTCCGGGCCGGACGCCTTGAGCCAAGACATGGTGCGCGCCATGGCCCCCGACCCCATCGTCTTTGCCCTGGCCAACCCTGACCCGGAGATTCATCCCGAGGCGGCCCGGCAGGCCGGGGCTGCGGTGGTGGCCACCGGGCGCTCCGATTTTCCCAACCAGGTGAACAACTGCCTGGCCTTCCCCGGAATTTTTCGGGGCGCCCTGGACATCCGGGCCCGCACCATCAATGACGCCATGAACCTGGCCGCGGCCCAGGCCATCGCCGGCCTGGTGGACAAGGATTTAAGCCCGGGATATATTCTGCCGGGGGCCATGGATTTCCGGGTGCCGCCGGCGGTGGCCGAAGCGGTGGCCCAGGCCGCCATGGACACCGGCGCCGCCCGCACCACCATCGAGCCGGGGCGAGTAGCCCGGCATACCCGGGAATTCATTTACGACGAAAGACTGTCGCTAATTTGAGAAAGTTTATGTGGAACGGCCGCAGCCGGCTGTTCTTATAAAGAGCAGGCGAGGGCGCCTGCTCCACATTACTGAGAGTCGAGCATGCCGGTGAAGAGGAAATTCGACAAGATCCTGGTGGCCAACCGGGGTGAGATTGCGGTGCGGGTCATGCGGTCCGCCCAGGAGTTGGGCCTCAAGGTGGTGGCGGTCTATGAAGAGACCGATAAAGACGCCTACCACATCATGCGGGCCGATGAGGCCGTCTGCATCGGCGCCGGCCCCCGGAAGGACTACCTGGATATCGGCAAAATCATCGCCGCGGCCCGGCAGACCGGGGCCCAGGCCATTCACCCGGGCTACGGCTTCCTGGCGGAAAATCCCAATTTTTCCCAGGCCTGCACCGAGGCCGGCCTGGTCTTCATCGGACCGCCGCCGGAAGTGATTCGCAACCTGGGGAGCAAGGTCATTGCCCGGAGGCTGGCGCAAGAGTCGGACCTGCCGGTGATTCCGGCCACCCCCAACCTCCCTCCGGGTGATCTGGGGGATAGGCAGGCGCTGGACTTCGCCGCCCGGCACGGCTACCCCGTCATGATCAAAGCGGTCTCCGGCGGCGGCGGCCGGGGAATTCGCCGGGTGACCGATGAAAAGGAACTGCTGGAAGGCCTGAAACGCTCCCGCGCCGAAGCCCTGATGTCCTTCGGCGATGATGACGTTTATTTGGAAAAACACATGCGCCGGCCCCGCCACGTGGAGGTGCAGATCCTGGCCGACGCTTACGGCAACGTGGTCCACCTGGGCACCCGCAACTGCTCCATCCAGCGGCGGCATCAGAAACTCATCGAAATCGCCCCGGCGGGCCTGGAGCCGGCCCTCACCGCGGAAATCTGCGCCGCCGCGGTGCGGGCCGCCCGGGCCGCCGACTATCTCAGCGCCGGCACGGTGGAGTTTCTGGTGGAGCCTGACGGCTCCTTCTACTTCCTGGAGGTGAACACCCGCCTGCAGGTGGAGCACACCGTGACCGAAGTGCTCACCGGCATTGATATCGTCCGGGAGCAGTTGCTCATCGCCATGGGCCAACCCATCAGTTTTACCCAGGACCAGGTGGCGGAGCGGGGCTGCGCCATTGAGCTCCGAATCAACGCCGAGGACCCCAAGAACGATTTTCTGCCCAATCCCGGCTTGGTCCAGGTTTATCAATCCCCCGGCGGCCCCGGCGTCCGGCTGGACGGCGCCATCTACCAGGGTTACGAAATCCCGCCTTATTACGACTCCCTGGTAGTGAAACTGACGGTTTACGGCTTCACCTGGCGGGAAGCGGTGGACCGCATGGCCCGGGCCCTGCGGGGCTTCCTGATCCTCGGGGTGAAGACCACCATCCCTTATTTTCTCCAGATCGTTACCGAACCCGATTTCATTGCCATGAAGCTGGACACTTTTTATATTGACGAACATCCCCAACTCCTGGGCTACCAGGAGCAGGAACGGGAGGTGGACAAGATCGCCCGCCTCATCGCCGAAATTAACGCCCACGAGAAGAACCCGTATGCGCAGTGAGTCAGGGGTTAGGGGT
>CAZOCQ010000007.1:0-8328 GCA_964578335.1 uncultured Desulfobacca sp. | reverse complement strand
GAAACGTTGGACCCAAAATCTCAACTTCTTGGGATTAAAAGCGATTTTAGTCTGGGGTTGCAGGCAAGAGAAAAATATTTCGCAGCTTTAGAGATGATTCGGGCTCATTTACATCGTTGTTTGAGCCAAGTTGCAAAGATTGGAAATATCGAAATACCAAATATTTCGAAGAATATGAGATATGATGAAATATGGCAGTTAGAAGCGTATGAAGCAGCAAACGACTAAATCCCCTCCCCCTGCGAGGGGGGAGGGCTAGGGAGGGGGTGGCATCTTCTTTCGGGACTATCAGTGAAATTTTCCACCCTCCCCCCAGCCCCCTCTCAGGGATGGGGAGTTTTCTAATGCCAGGGCCAGACTGATAGGGAAATACAAAAATATGACGCCGCATATAAGATTAGGAAACTAAAGACTAAATACTCAAAACTCGAAACTCGAAACTGGAAACTCAAGATGAAAGAGCGCATCACCCGGGGCATGAAGCCGGCGGCCATCCTCGCCGCCTTGCGGGGGGTGGAAGGCTACTACCTGTGCAACAACGAACGGGACGTCTCCCAATCCGACTTTAAAAGCCGGCTGATGCCCCTCACCAGCGTGCGGGTGGCACCTTTCCGGGAAGCCGCCGGCTTCTTTTCGGTGGAGGTGAGCGGCGGCGCCACGGTGCACGTGGACCTCATCCGCCGCCAGGTCAATCCCTTCGAGCGCCTGCGCATCGTGCGCCGGGCCATGCCCCGGACCCTCTTGCAGACGGTCTGCCGGGGCGCCTCCCTCTTCGGCTACCGCCATTACCCGGAAAACGTCCTGCGCCTGGTGGTCCGGGAATTCGCCCGCTACGTGGACGTCTGGCGGGTCTATGACTTCCTCAACCACGTGCCCAACATGCTCCCGGTCTTCGAGGAAGTGCAGGGGGCCGGGCGGCTGCTGATGCCCAGCGTCTGTTTCTCCACCGGCCCGGAGCACACCGATGACTATTATGTCTCTAAAGTGCGGGAGATTCTGGAGGTCACTGGTCCCGAAGTCATCCTTTCCATCAAGAATTACGCCGGCCTGGGGACTCCCAAGCGCATCGGCAAGCTGGTGAAGGCCCTGTGCCGGGCCTTTCCGAAGATCATCCTGCACTACCACGGCTGCAACACCGACGGCAACGACATCGGCCGCATGAGCGCCGCCATCCTCAACGGCGCCAAACTCTGCGACGTGTCGGACCACGGCTACGGCTCCATCTATGGCCAGGCCCCGGCCCTCACCCTGATCCAGACCCTGGAGGATTACCACCGCAAGCCTGCCGGGGTGGATATTAACGCGCTCATCCAGTCGTCAGACCTGTTGCGCCGGGAACGCAAGATCTATGAGCCCTTCGAGAGCCCTTTCCGGGGTCACGACCCCACCGTAGCCCGCTACAAACTCACCGGCGGCGCCGTGGGCAGCGCCTTTGAGCAGGCCGATAAGGGCGGCTTCCTGGACCGCATGCCCCAAATCCTGGAAGAAATGGCCCGGGTGCAGCAGGAACTGGGCAACTGGTGGTCCGTGACCCCGGGGTCCCAAATCCTCTGGACCACCGCGGTGAACAACGTCCTTTACGGGCGCTACGAAAATCCCTCCCTGGATTTAAAGAACCTCCTGCTGGGGCGGTACGGACCGCTGCCCTTCCATCAGCCGGAGGACTGGATCTTTGAGAAGGTCCTGGAATATCAACGCTACGACGGCAAGAAATGGCCCCAAATTTTGGCCCAGGAAGGGGGCCTGGTGAAACCGCCGGCCACCGATCTGGAACGGGAACGCAGCCGCCTGGAAGCGGAATTGGGCCGGACGGCCTCCAATGAGGACCTGGCCCTGTACCTGCTGTTTCCCTTTGACGCCGTCTCCTATTTCAAGTTCGTGGCCCAATACGGCAAGACCTGGCTGCTGCCCCCGGAAGTCTGGTTCCGCCGGGGCGGCTTCAAGGACGGCGAACGCATCGGCTTCACCGATGAATACGGGGTGCCGCACTACGTCGAAGTGGTCTCCACCCGCCGGGAGGGCGCCCGCGTCCTCACCACCATGATTGTGGACCACAACTTCCAGAACCTCAGCGTCCAGGTGGAAGGGGAAAAAGCCGCGGCGGTCTAGGACCCGGGGCGGCGCCCGCCATCATTCCAGCATCAGCAAATTAGCCGGCAGCGCCCCGGGGTTCCAGCCCGCCAGGCGGGCCAGCAGCCACCAGAAGGCCTTGCCCTTGAGGTAGCAGTTGAAACAGTGGGAATGGGCGCAATCGCCGCAAGGCAGGCAGGTATGGGAGGCGCACCAGGCGCTGCACCAGGCGCAGTCATCGCTGGCATCGGGATAATAATTACGGTCCGGGTCCCAGCTTTCGATGTCGGCGAAGTCGAATAGTATCTTACCGTTTCTGCGGCAGTAATCCCGAATCTGGTTGTTGCGTTGATTGAGGGTGCCGTCCACGCCGCTGCCGTCGGTATGCCCGGTCATGTAAATGAAGGTCACCCCAGGGTAATCCTGTTCCAGTTGGTTCATGGCATTGAGATAAATATCAATGCCTTCCGGGGTGTTATCCGAGACCCCGCCGCACCAGGACCACATCACCAGGTTGAGGTCGTTGCCCGGCTGGTCGAGGCGCTCCCGGGTGCTGTAATACCAGGCGAGGTCGCCGTTGTGGCCCAGGTCGCCGCCCGGCTCCTCGATGGACAGGCTGCCGGGGCCGCTGTTGAAGCTGTGCAGCAAGTCCAGCAGCATCTCCATACCGGTGACGATCTGGCTGCCGTGGGAGGTGTGGCCGTAATAGAGGCGATACTGATTTTTGGCCTTGATGATGTATTGGTCCGGAATGGCGTTATAAAAGGGCGGGGTCAAGTGATCGGCCACGATGGCCGGCCGGGCCTGCGCCGGCAGCGCCGCGGCCCCCAGCGCCAGGATTACTAACAACAGCAGCATTTCCCTGAACTTCATGGCGCCCCTCCTTAATTAATCCAACAGCAAGAGCGACACCGCCGGGCCGCTGGGCGCGCCCGGGTCGATCCGGGCGATGAAGGCGTCCTGGGTGTTGAGGGTCTTCTGGTAGGCGTTGGGAGTCACGGGGAAATCCACCGAAGAAGTGTCGCCCACGATATAGATCCGGCCTTTGCCGTCCAGGGCGATGGCGTGGCCCCAGTCGTAGAGAATGCCGCCCAGGTAAGTGGAAAAGATGAGTCTCGAACCCGAGGGGTTAAATTTGCTGACAAAGGCGTCGGCGGAGTTCACCCCGGTGGCTCCTTGCTGGTGCAGCGCCTGGATGGGACTCGCCAGGGGGAAGTCGTAAGACCAGGTGAGGCCGGTCACATGGATGTTGCCTCCCGCATCCAGCGCAAGGCCGTGGCCCTCGTCCCGGAAATTCAAGCCGCCCAGCAGCGTCGAGAACACGAGAGCCGAACCGCTGCTATTCAACTTGACGACAAAGGCGTCGCCGCCGCCCTCAAAGGCCTGAATCGGCCCCTTGTTGTCGGTTTGAAAGGCCCCCGGAGTGGTGGGGAAGTCAAAGGAGGCGCTGCCGCCGGTGACATAGGCGTTCCCCTGGGCGTCCAGGGCGATGCCGTGGCCGAAGTCATAGCCGGAGCCCCCCAGGTAGGTGGAATAGACCAGGGCGCTGGCGTCCCCGTTCAGCTTGGTGATGAAGGCGTCCATGTTGCCGTGATGGTAGGTCTCCTGGAAGGCCCCGGCGGTGGTGGGAAAGTTGTCCGAATTGGTCCGCCCCGTGACGTAAGCGGAGCCGGACCCGTCCACCGCCAGGCCGAAGCCGTATTCCTGGAGGCTGCCGCCCAGTAAAGTGCCGTACAGCAGAGCGGAGGCGGTGGAATTGAGCTTGACCACAAAGGCGTCGCCGTTGCCGGCGTAAATCTTTTGGAAGGCGGTGGCCGAAGTGGGGAACACGGTGGAATAGGTAATGCCGGTCACGTAGATGTTCCCGGCCGCATCCAGGGCCAGGCCCTCCCCCCAATCCGGCTGGTCGCCCCCCAAAAAGGTGGAGAAGACCAGGGAAGAGCCGTCGGCGCTCAGTTTGAAGACATAGGCGTCCTCGATATTGGAGGAGCCTCCCCCCTTGGTGGTCTGATAGGCCCCCGGAGTGACGGGGAAGTCGAAGGAATGGGTATAGCCGGTGACGACGGCCTGATTGGCGGCATCCAGCGCCAGGCAGTGGGACCAATCATTCTGGCTGCCCCCGATGTAGGTGGAGTAAACCAGGCCGGAGCCCTGGGGGTTGAGCTTGGCCACGAAGACGTCGCCGTTGCCGTTGTAGGTCGAATCATAGGCCCCGGCGGTGGTGGGGAAATCGTTGGAATAGGTCATGCCGCAGACATAGGCGCAGCCCGCCGTGTCTACTGCGAGGCCGCGGCCCTGTTCATCCAGGCCGGCCAGCACGGTATGGCCGCCCAATAAGGTGGAGTAGCCCAGCACCGGGTCAATGACCAGGGGGAGTTGGGGATCATAAAAACCCAGGCGGAAGCCGATCTGACGGTCGTCCAGGAGGGCGAAACTGCCCGCCACCGCGGTCCGCCGGCCCTCCCGTTCCTGGTAAACCTGGGGGGACTGCATCACCCACTGGAAGTCCCCGCCCTGCATGAGCAGATTGCCCTGGGAGTCGAGGCGGATTTTTTCGGCGCCCTCGATTTTGAGCTTGATGACCCCGGGATCAGCGCCGGGAGAGACCAGGAAATCATACTCCAGGCGGCCCTCTTTGCCGTAATAGACCAGGTCAATGCCCGGATAGACGGACGCATAGCGCACCGCTTCGTAGAGCGGGATGTTCCGGCGCCACCGGGCCGGATCATTGCCCTTGAGATAGTGGGCCTTGCCGGAGACCTGCCGGAGGCCCGAGATGGCGGGGTTCGGGGCGGCCCCGGCCAGCTTCAGCCGCAACACCGCGGCTCTCTTTCCGGTTGCTGCGGGCGCAACCCCGGAGAGGCGGCCCTGCGGCTGCTGCTGAACCCTGGTCAAGGCCAGCACGGCCTCCTGCGGAGTGAGGAACAGGGTGCAGCCCGGCCCCCGGGCCAGAAACCGCACCGGCCCGGCGGTCTGCCCCTGGTTGGCTTCGAAGTGCAGGGGCAGCTTGCCGTAATTTTCCTGGATACGGTTAGGGGCCGGGAGAGGGGCCTGACCCGGCCCGGCAGCAACACCTGGGGAAGCGCCCGGGAGGATGACGGCGATGAGGGAGAGAAACGACACGGCCAAAAGGAAGGTCCTTTTCATAACCTTAGCCTCCATAAATAATAAGGTGAAAAGGAAAAGGACTTGCGCCGCAGCCTACTGGCAGGCGAACAAGCAAAGAACGGTTGAACTATTAAGAAAGGTAATATTTAGTTTAATATTATAGGGTTAGTTAATAAAAGTCAAATGAATTTTCACAAAACCAACAAGCCGTGGCCCGGTGGCACAGGCGTCTCGCCTGTGCATATAGTACAGCCCGAGGCCGCCGTAACTCGGAGGGCGCAACCCGTTAGAAACTGTCCAAGCCCAGCTTGGGAAATATAGGGCGTTCCCAAGTGCAAATTGGGAACGAGGCATTCATGTTCCAAGGAACACCCAAAACCATGAAAATGCAGAACCGCCACCCTCGACGGTTCTGTAGCCGCAGGCTTCAGCCTGCGCTGTTTACGTCCCGGAGTCAGATATCGCAGGCTAAAGCCTGCGGCTACATTTTCAGAGCAGCAGGATATTTTTTTATGATTGAAAACTTTTAAGTTCAGCAATCTTTGCACAATATTTTTGTTTGACTCTCTCAATAAATTGTGGGCGCATAAAGGATATTTCTGAACCAAGTCTTTTATAGATCATAAATGGAGTTACCATTCTCCCTTCTTCATCAATCTCAGTTTTATATCTTGTGTAATCAACAATGAATTGATTAAAAAATTCAATATCCTCTCTATCAATGTATGGTGAATTACTTTCAATTATTTCCATTACTTTATCATTATTTTTTATTACAACACCGATATATTTATTCGACAAGTCAATAACTTTATCTGCATCTTTCTTCAATGCTACTTGAGTATGTTCATCCTGCTCCACTCTTGATTAACATATTCGGCATTATAGGCACCAAGAAATTTGCGAGATAATTTAAACATTTCATCAGCTTGTGTAGTAAAAAAATATAATGGACCATATAGATTAGCTATTTGGTTTTCCAAATAATCAACTCTCCTTGAATTTTTCTCTGATGAAAGTGTCCTGATCCAATTAATAATCCCACTTACAACACCGCCACCCAGAAAACTTATTATTAGTCGTATGATTTCTTCTGTAGTCATGTTTTTGCTTTTATTGGTTGACTGCTTTTGTTCAATCCTCATCATCCTCATCATCGTCGTCGAAGGTCTTGGGGCCGGCTTTTTTGACCCGCTGGGCCATTTTGCCCACCGGCATCAGGGGTTCCCGGTAGGCGTTGGCCATCTTCACCAGTTCCAGGTAGCGCAGGGGATCGAAGTTCACCGCCTCGTATTGCCGGTAAACCTTGCCGCGGCCCAGGTAGCTGTGGATCAGCAGTTTTTGGAACTCCGTAAAGCCCATGGCCTTCTTGAAGGCGATCTTCTGGCTCATGAAGTTGGGGGTCTTATCCGGCAGCTTAACCGGGATGGGGTCGTTCACAAATTCGTGGGCGTGGTAAAGACCCAGCAGATGGCCAAGTTCATGGACCAGTAAGTTGGCCAGCCAGTGGCGGTTCCGGGGCTCATCCTTGGGGTTGTCGCTGAGTTGGGCCTGCTCGAAGCGCTTGAAGGAGATGTGGGTGACCGACAGGGGCAGATGGGAATAGGCGCACTTGTCCCGGCAGACCCAGAGGAAGCGGAGGCGGAAGGGCGGGGCTACGTCGAAGGCCTTGAAGCTTTTGCTGAGCCACTCCTGGTCGGAGAGCAGTTCCACCCGGAGGCGCTGGACCGGGGCCAGGGGCCCGGGTTTGGGGCCGCCGGGGATAAAGACCAGGTTCACCCCCAGGCGAGCGTAGAACTGCTGCACCTGGGCCTGCACCTGGGCGATCATGCGGCGGCCGGCGGCCAACTCCGGGCTGGGGGAGAGGTACATCTCCACCTCCACCGTCTTGGGGGAGAGGTCCACCGGCCCCAGATTGTCGTAAGAAAAAAGGGTCTTCTGCTCCTGGATAGTCAAGTCCCGGGCCGGGGCGGGCGCGGCCAGGGCCAGAATCAGGACCGGAATCAGTAACAGGGCCACGCCCCATAAATGCTTCGCCCTGACCATGTTTAGTTCTCTCATCAATGCCACTTCCCCCTCACCCTAACCCTCTCCCCCATTGGGGGCGAGGGGATTAAGGCAGCCCGACTCAAACCTTTAGCAAAAGATGATTATGTGGAGCAGGCGCCCTCGCCTGCTCCAGGAACAGCCGGGGGCGGCTGTTCTACATTAAAACCAAACCTCGGCAAATTATTATAATTTGTTGATTATGTTCGCTTTTTTACCGAAAACTGAAAACCGAAAACCGAAAACCGCCTCTCCCCCTCTTGCATTACCGGAGAATTTTTATATAGTTAAAAAGTTTGAGGAGGATCGTCATGTCTTACGTCTGCGATATCTGCGGCAAGCGCCCGGTGGTGGGCCATAACGTCAGTCACGCCAACAACCACACCAAGCGCCGCTGGAAACCCAACCTGCGCAAGGTCCGGGCCATCCGCCAGGGCACCGTCCGTTATCTCCGGGTCTGCACCCGCTGTTTGCGCTCCGGCCTGGTGGCCAAGCCGGCTTGAGGCAGTGGCCAGTAGTCAGTAGTCAGTAGCCAGTAGTCAGTAGCCAGTAGTCAGTAGCCAGTAGCCAGTAACTGACCACTTACATTTTACCCTGCCTTTCCCTACCTAAATAATTTCTTTCGATATTATAATAATAGTGAGAGCAGTGGACCCACCTCCACTACTCTCAAGCCATGCCTTGCCGCGAACCCACATCTTTTCAGCCTTTATGGTGGGTGGTCACCATGCTGGCAACCCAGCAACCCGGCCTTTGGTTATCCGCCTGTTCATGGGTTTTTGGGTAGGAGGAACAATATTGCCTTCATGGGCTTTACCTCCTTATTAACGCCCGTTTAGGTGCAGCGTTGATACACTGGCATGGCAAGCAAGTATCAACGCCCATACCCCAGGACATTGAATCTTTGAGAACCATGTTAATTTAACTGACAACTGACAACTGGCTACTGACTACTGGCTACTGGCTACTGACTACTGGCTACTGGCTACTGGCTACTGACTACTGGCTACTGGCTACTGGCTACTGGCTACTACCCCATCATCCGCCGGACCGAAATCACTTCCTTTAGGCGTTTCAAGGCCCCGAAGACCTTGTCCAGGTGCT
>CAZOCQ010000006.1:0-33192 GCA_964578335.1 uncultured Desulfobacca sp. | reverse complement strand
TCAAGGGGGAGGGAATAAAGACAAAGGCAGTGCGTTATTTGACTCTTTCGCTATATCAGGCTTTATGTCATTTCTAAATTTCTTTTTAATAATTAATTATTAGAATCAGGGAAGATATTTAATAGTATTGTTTTTAATACGCCTTCTATATTGGTCAATACTTCATTATTCCAAAATCGTAATACTCTATATCCTTCGCTCTCCAGCCAATTCGTTCTTTTTTCGTCCTTTTCTCTTTCAAGATCATGTTGGCCACCATCGATTTCTAGGATTAACCGCTTTTCCAAACAGACGAAATCTACGATGTATCGGCCGATGGGGTGCTGCCTCCTAAAACTTAATCCTGCCAGCTGATTGCCCCGCAGATGCCCCCATAATAACCCTTCCGCGTCCGTCTGGCCTTTTCTCAGTTTCCTGGCGAGCGGGATAAGGTTCTTCATCTAATCCCAACCCCGTACAACTCTGGGTTTTGTTCCCTCCCCCTTGAGGGGGGAGGGTTAGGGAGGGGGTGGCAAGTGTTTTTATCGCAGGTCAGGGTAAAATGCCCCCAACCTTATTCATTGCTCGGCGTTAGTGATTTTTTGGCGGCCAATTGTAAAGCCAATATTATCAGCACCATTGAATAAGAGAGAATGGGAAGCCAGAGGCCGAATTTATCAAACCGGAAATAAAGCCAGGAACAGTTTACCAGAAAGAAAGGCGAGGGGCCTAACTTGAAGCCGACAACCATACTCAATAAAATGATAACCGCTAACATAGTGGTGGTATCTGGACTATTGTAAGCCATTACCAAGACCAATAAAGCAGTTAGCGGCCCGCCAACATAAACCATAAGCATTAGACCCTTATAAAATGGATCTATCATCCAGGCTATTTCTCTGAATGAATTTTTTAAGTAGTTCAAGTCCATAATCCTGTTACTCTTCTTGAGGTGGGTTGGAAGACAGCTTTACGCCACCCCCTCCCTAACCCTCCCCCCTCAAGGGGGAGGGAATAAAGGCAAGGCATTGGCGCCTCAGTATAGTTAATGAGCGTACCGCACAACAATCATTTATTGTTCCCCTGAATCAATTCCAGACAACCGGCCACGATCTCCTTGGCCGCTTCCGGGCGGGCCAGGCGCCGGGAGGCCGCCTCCATGCGCCCCAGGGTCTCGGGATGCTTTAGGGCCGTCCTTATCTTACCAGCGAAAAGGGAGCCGGTAAAATCTTTATTCAAAATTATTTCCGCGGCCCCGGCGTCACGCAGGAAGCGGGCGTTGAACTCCTGATGGTTATTGGCCGCGAAAGGGTAGGGCACCAACAGCGCCGCCCGGCCCAGGGCGGTGAGCTCGGCCAGGGTGGAGGCCCCGGCCCGGCAGAGGATGAGGTGGGACCGGGCCATCAACTCCGGCATCTCGGGGGAGAAGGCCTCCACCCGGGCGGCAAAACCGGCGGCCCGGTAGCCCGCGGCCACCAACTCCTGGTCGGCCTCCCCGGTGAGATGATAAAAATGGAGCCGGTCTTTCAGGTCCGCCAGTTCCTCCAGGGCGTTCAGCGCTTCCATATTCAGATGGTGCGCCCCCTGGCTGCCGCCGGTGACCAGCACGGTGAAAGGACTATCCGGCCGCGGCGGGTTGTCCCGAAAAAATTCCCCCCGGATGGGGTTGCCGGTCCAGACCGCCAGATGCCGGGGGAACTGGTTGAGCGAAGCCGGAAAGGAGACAAAGACCCGGTCGGCCAGGCGGGCCAGCCAGCGGTTGGTGAAGCCGGGCAGGGCGTTCTGTTCGTGCAGGGCCAGGGGCATCTTCAGCGACCAGGCGGCCAGGCCCACCGGGCCGGAGCTGTAGCCGCCCATGCCCAGCACCAGGTGAGGCTGCAGGGCCTGGAGGCGCTCCCGGGCCTGACGGATACTCCCTGGCAGATGCCACCAGGCGCCCAGGCGGGAGAAGAACCCCTGGCCCTTGATGGCCCGCCCGGCCACGGCCTCCCAGGGGAAGCCGCCGTCCTCCAAGATCCGGCTGGCCACGGTCTTGGTGCTGGTAATAAAGGTGACCGTCGCCCCGTGGCGCTCCCTGAACTCCCGGGCCACCGCCAGACCCGGAAAGAGGTGGCCGCCGGTGCCGCCCGCGGCGATGACGATTCTTAAGTTTTGAGTTTCGAGTTTCAAGTTTCTAGTTTTCATTCTGCTGACGGGGGCAGAATTGCGGAGTCTCCACAAATTTCTTGATTCTCTAAGGTTGCCGGGGCCGGGATCCATCTCAGGCGCAGCTTTGTCCCCAGCAATAGCCGGCGTCGCCCTTTCAGACCGCAGAGGGGGCGCGGTCCGGAACCGGCGCCGCGGCCTGGACGGGCGGCGGCCCCGCCGGCCACTTAATCTGGCGGCTGATATTCAGCAACATGCCCACCGCCAACATCCCGGCCATCAGGGAAGAGCCGCCGTAGCTGAGAAACGGCAGGGACAACCCTTTGGTGGGGAAAAGGCCGCTTACCACTCCCATGTTGATGGCCGCAGGCAGGCCGATGACCAGAGTCAGCCCCAGGGCCAGGTAGGAGCCGAAGGTGTCCGGGGCCTTGAGGCTCAGGCGCAGCCCCCGAGCCACCAGGAGAACAAACAAGGCCATGACCAGGAGCAGGCCCACGAACCCCAGCTCTTCGCTGAAGATGGACAGGATGAAGTCGGTGTGCGAATCCGGCAGGTAGAAGAGTTTGGCCCGGCTTTGGCCCAGGCCCAGTCCCCAAAAGTTGCCGGAGCCGATGGCCAGGAGGGATTGATACAACTGGTAGCCCACGTCGGCCCGGTGTTTCTCGGGGTCCAGGAAGGAGAGGATGCGGGCGAATTTCTTGGGGTCTCGCAAGACCGCCACCACCGCCAGGGTAACGACCCCGCCCAGGGACAAGACGATGTGGGTGAGGCGGGTGCCGCCCACAAACAGCATGGTGAAGACGATGGCCGCCAGGGTCAGGGCGGTGCCGAAATCGGTTTCGATGCCGATGAGACCGATGAAGAGCCCGGATACCAGCATATGGGGCAGGAAGCCGATGGCGAAATACTTCATCTTTTCCTGCTTGCGGCAAAAGGAGTAAGCCAGAAACAAGACCACGGCGATCTTGGCGAATTCCGAAGGCTGCAAGGTAAAGGGACCCACGTGGATCCAGCGGGCCGCGCCCCGCACCCGGCTGCCGATCCCCGGGATAAACACCAGGACCAGGGAAATGAGGCTTAAAATTAATAAGGGATAGACCAGCTTTTTGTAGCGGTGATAATCGATGCTCCAGCCGATGAACAGGGCTCCCAACCCCAGAACCCCATACATCGCCTGGCGCTTGAGGAAATAAAAGGGATCACTGTAGTTGGCCTGGGCCATGACGTTACTGGCGGTAAAGATGACCCCCAGCCCCAGGAACATCAGGGAGCAGGCGGCGGCCAGCAGGATCAGGTCGGAGTGGGGGGCCGGAGCCGGGGAGACGGCGGCCTTAGCTTCCTTTGGCATCTTTCAGTTCCTTCACCAATCGCTGAAAGGTTTCGCCCCGGTGGGCGTAATCCCTGAACATGTCGAAGCTGGCGCAGGCCGGGGACAGCAGCACCACCTCGCCGGGGCGGGACAGGTCATAGGCCCGCTGCACCGCTTCGGCCAAGTTATTCACCAGACAGACGGGAGCCAGGCCCTTCCAGACCCGAGCCAGACGCTCTTTGGTTTCTCCCAGCAGGACCAGGGCCTTGACCCGTTCCTTGATCAGCGGCGAAATGAGGCTGAAATCGGTGTCTTTGTCCCGACCGCCGGCGATGAGGACCACCGGGGCTTCGAAATGCGCCAGTGACACGGCCACCGCCCCGATGTTGGTGCCCTTGGAGTCGTCGTAAAAATCCACCTGGCCCACCGTGGCCACGAACTCGAGGCGGTGGGGCAAGCCCCGGAAAGAGGCCAGCACCTCCCGGCAGAATCGGGGAAAGGCCCCGGCGTCCAGGGCCAGCAACAGGGCGGCCATGACGTTTTCCAGGTTGTGCCGCCCGGCCAGGCGGATATGGGCCAGGGGAAAGACCTCCTCCGGTCCGTCCGCCAGGCGGACGTGGATGGCCCCGTTGTTCAACCAGGCGCCGGATTCCAGGGGGCGCCGGGCGGAAAAGAAATAGACCCGCCCCGGGCCTTCGCCGAGGGCCGCCACCTTGGGGTCGTCGGCATTCAGCACCTTGAGGTCATGGCCGTTCTGGCCCCGAAACAGGTTGGCCTTGGAAGCGATGTAAGCCTGCAAGGAGGGGTAGCGGTCCAGGTGGTCCGGAGTGATGTTGAGCAGGGCCGCGGCCCGGGGATGAAAGTTGGGGGCCGTGTCCAACTGGAAGCTGCTCACCTCCAGCACCAGGCAGTCGGCCTCCCGCTGCCGGGAGAGCAGGGAGATCACCGGGGTGCCGATGTTGCCGCCCACCAAGGCCCTGATCCCGGAGGCCCGCAACAGCTCTCCCACCAGGGTGGTGGTGGTGGTCTTGCCGTTGGTGCCGCTCACCGCGATGAGGGGTTTGTCGAGGAAATGGCCGGCCAGTTCCAGCTCTCCCCAGATGGGGATGCCGGAATCCCGCGCCGCGGTCAGCCAGTCCAGTTCCGGCGGCACTCCGGGGCTGGGGATGATGAGGTCGTAGCCCTGCCAGTCCGGGAGGGCGACGCCTAACTCTTCCCTGACCCCCAGGCCGGCGATTTCCCGGCGGGGCGCGGCCAGGACCTCCACGGGCGCCTGGTCGGTCACCGTCACCCGGGCCCCTTTTTCGGTCAGAAAGCGACACAGGGCCACGCCGGTGCGGGCCAGACCGACGACTAAAATTTTTTTGTCTTTAAGTTCCATTAAGTTCCACTGTTAAGGGGGTTGCTATCATTCTGGTTCAGGGGAAAAGGTTAAAAGGGGAGAGCTCCTGGATATGCCTGGTTTTTCCTTTTCCCCCTTTACCCTTTTTCCCTTTTCCCCCGGTTATTTAATTGAGTAGCTACGTAATAATTTATCTCAATTTCAAAGCGCTTAACGACACCAGTCCCAAAATAATGGCAATAATCCAGAAGCGCACGATGACCTTGGGCTCGGGCCAGCCCTTGAGTTCAAAGTGGTGGTGCAAGGGCGCCATGCGAAAGATGCGCTTGCCGTTGGAGACCTTGAAAAAGCCCACCTGCAATATGACCGACAGGGCCTCCACCACGAAAAGGCCGCCCACTACGGCCAGGAGGACTTCCTGCTTGGTGGCCAGGGCCACGGTGCCCAGGGCGCCCCCCAGGGCCAGGGCCCCCACGTCCCCCATGAAGACCTGGGCCGGGTAGGCGTTAAACCAGAGGAAGCCGATGCCGGCCCCCACCAGGGCCCCCAAATAGATGGAGAGCTCTCCGACCCCGCGGACGTAAGGAATTTGCAGGTAGGCGGCGATCTTGATGTTGCCCGCCAGGTAACAGAAGATCATGTAAAAACCGGCGGCGATGGTCACCGGGCCGATGGCCAGGCCGTCCAGGCCGTCGGTGAGGTTCACCGCGTTGGCGGTGCCCACGATAATAAAGACCGCGAAAGGAACAAAAAATATCCCCAAATCCGGTTGAAACTGCTTGAAAAAAGGGACCGTCAGGGTGGTGCTGAAAGACGGGTCCAGGTAGAGCCACAGCGCCGGCAGCAGGGCCACGATGGTCTGACCGATCAGCTTGCCCCGGCCGCTGAGGCCCTTATTGTGCTTCTTAATGACCTTGAGATAATCGTCATAGAAGCCGATGAATCCGAAGCCCACGGTCACCAGGATCAGCATCCAGACATAGTGGTTGGTCAACTCCGACCACAGCAGGGTGGCGATCAGGGTGGAAAAAATAATCATCAGGCCGCCCATGGTGGGGGTGCCGTTTTTGGCAAAGTGGGACTGGGGGCCGTCTTCCCGGACGGTCTGGCCGATCTGCAGGGCCTTGAGCTTGCGGATGAACCAGGCGCCCACCGCCAGGGAGATGATCAGGGCCGTGAGCACCGCGAAGATGCTCCGGAAGGTGATGTAGCGGAAGACGTTAAAGCCCCCGAAGACCGTCTTCAGCGGATATAAGAGATGGTAAAGCAACTAAACTCCCCCCTGTGTAGCTTGCAGCTTGCAGCTTTTAGCTTTCAGCAAAAACCAAAAACCTTGTAGTAAGCAGTGTCCACTAATTCATCTAATCTCCTGTTAGCTTCTTATACGCCATTTCGAATAAATTCAAAAAACTGTTTGTTTTAGTTTTTTGTGGGTCAATATAATATACTGCCTCTTTCCATAAAGATTCATATTTTGTCATTTCTATATTAACTTGTTTTGCCTCTTCTTCTGATAACTTAAAAAAGAAGGCAAATGTTTTCCGACCAATCCATTTTATACCAAATGCATTAAAAAATCCAGCTTTAAAACCACAATAATGCTTATTGTATTTTGTTTCTAAGTTCCACCCTTTATCGTGGATTATCCTTTTTACCTCTTTAATATAGTTTAAAAAATATTTTGCGCTCTCTTTATTATATTCTTGCTTATAGAATTCATCATCATAATTTCTCAGTCCAGAAACTGGCCCAATTGGGGGGCGTTTCTCGGCTTCAAGTTTTCTTAGGAGTAATAGTTGATTATCGGCCTCAAGCCATCTGTTTATCTCAATCAAATCGACGGGATAGTTAATTTTCTTTACAATATCCAACGTAGAAGGACGTATAACTGGTGCGATGACGACAATTCTTACTTGAAAACTATCCCAGCTGATTGATAAGTCATCAGGTTTATTGGCACACTCTAACCATAGTGTTTTAATGCTGTCAGGGTTTGTTTCAGCCCAAAAAGCGTATTGTAATACTTGAGGAATAATTGATGCATCTACTACCACATTCTTCATTTCGACGATACAAATATTTCCATCATTATCAATCCCTACAATATCTGGAATACCTGATTTAGCTCCTCCTCTAATCTGTCTTTTCAAAAGGAATATGTCTTCTAATATCTCCGGAGTCTCAAATACTAATTTCTCAAATTCCTCTTCTGTCTTAAAGCCAGTAGATAGAAGGCTTTTTACACTATCTTTGGTCTTCCAGAATAGATTCGCCATTCTATTTCCCTTTTGGCTATTGCGTAAATGGGACGTGAATTACCTCAGTTGGACTTTCCCCTTTTCGCCGTTTCCCCCTTTTCCCCTGTGCCTGCTGATGGCTATCAGCTAATGCCTGCCTCAAAAATTGGCTTCCTCCAACAAGTCAATCAACCCCTCCATGTGCATGGAGCGGGAGCCTTTCACCAGGAGCCAGTCTCCCGGCTCCAGCAATTCCTGCAACACCCGGGCGCCGTCGGCCAGGCGGCGGATGGGAAAGATCCGGGAGGCGGGCAGGCCCCCTTCCCGGGCCCCGGCGGCCACCTCCAGGCGGAAATTGCCGTAAACCACCAGATAATCCACCCCGGCCTGGGCCGCCCGGCGGCCGAGCTGCCGGTGTTCCTGAACCGAGGCCCCGCCCAGTTCCAGCATGTCACCCAGGGCGGCGGCGGCCCGGCCCCGATCCTTAAGCTCCGCCAGGGTCTGCAAGGCCATGGCCATGGAGCCGGGATTGGCGTTGTAGCAATCGTTCAAGAGATGGACCCCCGAAGGCAGGGAGACGATCTGGGAGCGCCGGTGGATGGGGCGGAAGGCCGCCAACGCGGCGGCGGTCTCAGCCGGCGGCAGCCCCAAAATCAGGCCCACCGCGCTGGCGGCCAGGGCGTTGGACAGCATGTGTTCGCCGGCTGCGGGCAGGGTGAGGGTCCAGTTTTGCCCTTGATAATGAAGCCGGGCGGCCTGGCCCTGGGCGCCCCGGGAGCGGCGCTCCCCGGCCTGGAGGGCGGCCCCGGGATGCAGCCCGAAGCTCAGGCTGCGGCCCCGGAAATTCCGCGCCAATTCCGCCACCAGGGGGTCGTCGGCATTATAAACCAGCCAGGCTTCCGGGTCTAAGGCCTCGATGAGCTCTCCCTTGGCCCGGGCCACCCCGGCCAGGTCCCCCACCCCTTCGGTATGGGCCCCGTGGACGTTGGTGAGCACCCCCACGGTGGGGCGGGCGATCTGGGTTAAGCGCCGGATTTCCCCGAAACGGTTCATGCCCATCTCCACCACCGCGGCCTCGTGCCCGGGCTCCAATTCCAGCAGGGTGAGGGGCAGGCCGATGAGGTTGTTCAGGTTCAAGGTGTTTTTATGAACCCGAAAGGCGCCGGAGAGCGCCTGGGCGATCATCTCCTTGGTGGTGGTCTTGCCGCAACTGCCGGTGACCGCCACCACCGGGTCCGGGAAGCGGCGGCGCCAGGCGCCGGCCAGATCGCCCAGGGCGGTGAGGGCGTCGCGCACCGCGATGACTGTCACTTCGGGAGGAATGGCCTGGAGGACAGCCGCCCTCGCCTGTCCGCTAACAGCCGGGGGCGGCTGTCCTACATATCCATATTCCACCAGCACCCCCGTCACGCCCCGGTGCAGGGCCTTGGGGATGTAGTCATGGCCGTCGTGGCGCTCGCCGGACAGGGGGATGAAGAGCTGCCCCGTCTGGGCGGTGCGGGAATCGGTGCTGACCCCGCAGAAGCTCTCCCAGCCCCCCCGCCGGGTCAGGACGCCGCCGGTGGCGGCGATAATTTCGTCAATGGTGAAGGTAGCGGCCATAATGATAGTTCAAAGTTCAAGGTTCAAAGTTCAAAGTTTGACGGTACGCCCGCCTGGGGACACAACTGGCAGCCAAGCTGATTCGGCGCACCCACAACGCTAACCCTCTAAAACCATAGCGTTTAACTCCCTCCCCCTTGAGGGGGGAGGGTTGGGGAGGGGGTGGCGTCATCAGCGACAGACGATAGCCAACCTCCAATTACCCCCCCTAACCCCCTCCTGATATGGGCCCTACCGGCCTCAGCAGCCGTGATACTCCTGTAAAGCCTCCGTCACTTCCTCCCGGTCGTCGAAGTGGCGGCGCTCGGCGCCCCAGATCTGGTAATTTTCATGGCCCTTGCCGGCCACCAGCACCGCGTCTCCGGGCCGGGCCAGGCGCACCGCCAGGCGGATGGCCTCCCGGCGGTCCGGCACGATCAGGTAGCCTGGCTCGCCCCGCCTGGCGGCCGCCTCGCTGATCTTTTCCAGGCCCGCGGCCTGAAGCCCCGGCTCGATCTCCTTAATAATCGCCAGGGGGTCTTCGCTGCGGGGATTGTCGCTGGTCACCACCACTAATTGCGACCCGGCGGCCGCGGCCCGGCCCATGAGGGGCCGTTTGGTCCGGTCCCGGTCGCCGCCGCAGCCGAAGACGGTAATGATCCGGCCGAAATTCAATTCCTGCAAGGCGCCCAGGGCCTGGGCCACGGCCGCCGGGGTATGAGCGTAATCCACGAACGCCGCGGGACCCTCCGGCGGCCCGAAGCGTTCCAGACGCCCCGGCACTCCCTGCAGGGCGGCGATGCCCCGGGCCACTTGTTCGGGGCTCAGACCCAGCCCGAGGGCGGTGGCCGCCGCGGCCAGGATGTTGGCTAAATTGAAAGGCCCCACCAGCTTTGAGTCAATCTCCAGCTCTCCCGCCGGACTGGTCAGGCGGGCCTGAATGCCGTGGGGCCGGAACTTATAAGCTAAGGGCCGCACCTGGCTGTCGGGATGGCAGCCGTAAGTGAGGGCTGGGGTCCCCACCCGGCGGTGCAGCTCCCGCCCCTTGGGGTCGTCCAGGTTGAGGACCGCCAGTCCGGGGCCGCCGCCGTTGGCCAGCAGCTCCAGAAAGAGGCGGGACTTGGCGGCAAAATAATCCTCCAGGTCCCGGTGGTAATCCAGATGGTCCTGGCTCAGGTTGGTGAAGACCCCCACGTCGAAGGCGGCGCGGTCCACCCGCTTAAGGTCCAGGGCATGAGAGGAAACCTCCATAAAAACGTGGCTCACGCCCTCAGTGCGCATGGCCCGCAGCAGCCTTTGCAAATCCAGGGATTCCGGGGTGGTCACCGGGGCCGGCCAGGTCTGTTGCCGGGCGCGGTAATTGACGGTGCCGATGACCCCGACGTGGTGCCCGGAGTGCTCCAGGATGGCCTCCAGCAGATAGGTGGTGCTGGTCTTGCCGTTGGTGCCGGTAATGCCCACCAGGGTCAGCTCCCGGCTGGGGTGGCCGTAAAAGGCGGCGGCCAGATGGGCCAGGGCCAGCCGGGCCTGGGGCGCCCGCACCGCAACCACCCCGGCCGGGACCTCCACCTCCTGCTCGCTGACAATGGCCGCGGCGCCCTGCTCCAGGGCCTGGGCGATGAACCGGTGGCCGTCGGTGCGCGCTCCCTTGAGGGCCACAAAGACCCCACCCGGCGCCACCTCGCCGGAGTGATAGGCCACCCCGGTGACGGTCAGGTTTTCTGCGCCTTGCAGGCGGCAACCCTCCAGGCCGGAGAGCAACTCCCGCAAGGTTTTGGGAGACGGTTGACGGCGGTCCACGGCGCCCTCGCTATTCAGATCGGCCCCCGGCGCGGGCCGGTGCCGTAAATCGTCAGATCAAGAAATCAGGCGGTAAGGCGAGTAATTAATCTAAAACTGGATTAATTATCAGATACGTCAAAAGGGCAGGCCCTCAGGTCTGCCCTTGCCGGTTGCACGACTTAGGATGTGCCGAATGAGGTCGAATTTCAAGTCCCACCGCCTTACCTAATGCTATAAAAACTTACGGTTTTTGGCAAGCAGCAATCTACTCCGCGGGCCCTCAGGAACTGGATTGAAATTTCACCGAACAGGTGCCGCCGGGTTCTATGGCGGTGCCGGGGGACGGCTCCTGGCTCACGGCCAGGCCGCTGCCGTCCAGGCGGCACTTCAAGCCGGCGTGGTTCAACAGGTCCAAAACCTCCCGGATGGTGCGGCCTCGCAAGTCCGGCATGACTTTCAGCGGCTCCTTGGGTTTATCCATCTTAAACGGCAGCAGTTGGGCCAGGGTGGGCGCCGGCGGTGGAGCCGGAGTCTCCTTGGCCGCCGTGGTTTCCTTTGCCGGCTTGCTCTCCTTGGCCCGGGTGGGCGCCTTTTTGGCCAGCACCGGCAGGTTCTTATCCTTGGGCGATTCCGGCTGGGGATAATAGCCCAAAACCCGCAAAGACTGGGCGGCGATCTCCCGGAAAACCGGGGCGGCCACCACGCCGCCATAGATGGCCCCCTTGGGTTCATCGACGATGACGGCGATGGCCAGGACCGGTTTGTCCGCCGGCACCAGGCCGATGAAGAGGGCATAGAACTTGGAGTGAGAGAAGGCCCGCCCCACCAGTTTTTGGGCGGTGCCGGTCTTGCCGGCCACGGTGAAGCCGGGGGGGGCCGCCTCTTTGGCGGTGCCGCCCGCCTGCGTCACGGTCTCCATGATCTCCAACATCTGCCGGGCCGACTGCTGGGACATCACCCGCCGCACCGGCCGGGGAGGGAAGTCCTGCACCCTGGCGCCCTGGGGGCTGGTGATCTCTTTGACGATGTGGGGCTCCATCAAGACTCCGTCATTGCCCATGGCGGCCAGGGCCGTGGTCAGTTGCACGGGGGTCACCGAGACCCCCTGGCCGAAGGCCACGGTGATCCGGTCGATGAGGGAGCGGGTCTTGCCGAGGTTTCTCAACAGCCCGGTGCTCTCCCCGGCGATGCTGATGCCGCTTTTACTGCCGAAGCCGAACTCCCGGAGATATTGATCCAGACGGGTCCAGCCCAACTTCAGGGCAATCTTGGCGGTCCCGATATTGCTCGATTTTTGAATGACTTGCTGTACCGTCAGGCCCCCGTAAGGGTGCACGTCATGAATCACTTCCTTGCCGCTGAGGTGCCAGACGCCATTCTCGCAATGATAGCGGTCGTTGGCTTTCACGGCTTTGGCGTCTAGGGCCGAGGCTACTATAAAGATCTTATAAGTGGAGCCGGGATCCAGGCAATCGGTGACCTGGCGGTTGCGCCGGGCATATTCGTTAAACTGGCTGTAGCGGTTGGGGTCCATGGTGGGCGTTTGCGCCATGGCCAGGATCTCCCCGGTTTGGGGAGACATCACCAGGACGGTGCCGCCGGCGGCATGGAATTTCTCCACCCCTTTGGCCAGCTCTTTTTCCGCAATGTATTGCAGGGTGCGGTCAATGGTGAGGACCACATTGTTGCCCATGACTTCCGGGTCCCAGGCCTTCTCTCCCGAAGAGACGATGTGGCCCCGGGCGTCGATCATCTTCCAGCACTGCTTGGGCTTGCCGTAAAGCTGCTTGTCGAACTGGTGCTCAATGCCTTCCAGTCCCTGGCCGTCAATGTTGCAGAATCCCAGGACCTGCCCGGCCAGGGAAAGCTGCGGATAGTAGCGTTTTGCCTCGGGGATCAGGTAGATGGCGTCCGTATCCCGGCGGCCGGTGATCTTGGCGGCCTTGGCCCGCCGCTCCGCCTCGGCGTGCCAGACCTGGAAGGCCGCTTCCCGCTCCGGGGTGAGGTGGCGCTTCACCCAGACAAAGGTGGTGGCCCGGGTGAGCATTTCTTTCAGTTCTTTGGGTTTATAACCCAGGATGGGCGCCAGTTCCCGGCTTAAACGAGAGGCATTTTTAATCTGAAAAGGGTGCGCCACCACCGAGGAGACCCGGGTGCTGACGGCCAGCTCCAGGCCCTTGCGGTCCACGATCATCCCCCGGACCGGCAGGACCGGGCAAAATTTCTGGTATTCCTTGTTGGCTTCCTCCCGCAGTTGCGCCCCTCTGATCATCTGGAGGTAAAAGAACCGGCCGGTGATCCAGCCCCCCAGGATGATCAGACCCAGGGCGACTAAACCGATGCGGAAGCGCACCCATTTGTCGATGGTGACACTCACGGCAGTTTCACCACCTGGGAGGACTGCGGCGCCTCCATGCCGTACTGTCCGGCGAACTTCTCCAGACGAGAGGTGGCCGTCAGGTTGGAATATTGGATGCGCAGCCTCCGGTTAAGCTCCAAATATTCCTTCTGCAGTTCTTGGGCTCGGGAAATCTGGTAGCTCTGGGTGATAAACTGCAAATCGGCCCAGGCCAGAAAGATGCAGGTGAACAACACCCCCATCGTGGTCAGGACCAATCCGGCCACCATGGTGCGCCCCCAGCGCCAGGGGTGGCTGACTTTGCGATTCTTGGAGACGAAAATCTGTCCCACTGTGGTTAGACGCAGTGCGATATTTCCGGGCATCCCCCCTACCTCCTGAAATCAGCTCTGGTCAATGGAAACGAGACTGGGAAACCGTCCTCCTTCCGGCCATCTTTGGGCGATTTCATCCCATCCCAAGATGGGGCGGCGCTTCTTGACCTGGTCCGTTTCCAGGTCGTCGCGGCAAAAGACCACCGCCTTCTGTCCGTTGGGCACCAGGTTCTGGGCAAGGTTAACTGAAAACATGGTCTTTCTCCTGATTCACCGGGACGCCGATTCTTTCGGCGACCCGCAGCTTGGCGCTGCGGGCCCGGGGATTGCGGGCCACTTCCTCCGGAGTGGGGGCCAAAGGCTTGCGGGTCAACCGCCGCATGGCTCCGGCCCGTTCCCAGGCCCTCATTTTCTCCTTCACCAGCCGGTCTTCCAGGGAGTGATAGGCGATCACCACCAGGCGGCCGTTGGGCAACAGCCAACCCGGAGCCTGCTCCAGGAAGGCGGCGATTTCGTCCAATTCGCGGTTGACCGCGATCCTTAAGGCCTGGAAGACCCGGGTGGCTGGATGCAGTCTCCCCCTGCGCCACCCGGGTCCCATGGCCTGCTTAATGACCTCTACCAGTTGCTGCGTGGTTTCAAATGGCCGCCGCTGCCGGACCTGGATGACCAGGCGGGCCAGGCGCCGGGACCGGGGTTCTTCCCCGTATTCCCAAAAAATCTTTTCCAAGGCGGCCTGGGGGGAGCGATTGAGCACTTGGGCCGCGGTCGGCCCCCCGGCCTCCGGGTTGAACCGCATGTCCAGGGGCTCGTCTCCCATGAAGGAGAAGCCCCGTTGGGAAATTTCCAGTTGCCGGGAGGAGAGGCCCAGGTCCAGCAGGATGCCGGCGACGCCGCTCAATCCGGCTTCCTCCAGCAGCTCCCCCAACTGGCGGTAGCTCCGGTGAAACAGGCGAAACCTGGAGGTGTGGCGGGCCAGCCGGGCGGCGGCGGTTTCCAGGACCGCAGGGTCCCGATCCAGCCCCCAAAGACGCCCATCCGGGCCGCTGCCGTCCAGGATGGCGGCGGCATGCCCCCCCTCACCCACGGTGCCATCCACGTAAAGGCGGCCAGGCCGGCAATTGAGGCCCACCAGCACCTCCTGCACCATCACCGGTTCATGTACCGGCATCAGGTCTGCGGCTGGATTTCATGGCGGCATCCAGCATGTCTTCGTCAGCGGATTCTTCCAATTGCTTCCAATGCGCTTCGTAGGCGGGCTTATCCCAGATTTCGAAGCGGCGCATCATCCCCACCACACAGACTTCCCGGGAAAGTTGGGCGTAGTCGCGCAGGTTGGGCGGGATGAGGATGCGGCCTTGCCGGTCCAGGGGGCATTCTTCCGCCCCGGAGACGATGAAACGCTGGAAGTTGCGTTGAGGGTTGGGGAATTCGTCGTGCTCGGACCACTTGTCCAGGAGCTTCTGCCACTCGGAGGCGGGGAAGGCTAGCAGGTAGCGGATCCGGGTCGGTTCATCCCCGTGGATCTTCTGCTGGAAATTGGTGATGACGATGTGGCGGTCTTTGCGTTCCTGCAGGATTTCGCGGTAACGGGAAGGGATGCTGATCCTCCCTTTGTTATCCATGAAATGGAAATGCCTGCCGGTGAACATTTTTCCCCCATCAAAAACCACTCAACCCCACTTTCTCCCACTCGCACCCTAAATATGCGCTTATTTAGGGAGATGTCAAGCAAAAAAATAAAATGCAATGAAAAAAAAGACGGGGATCGGAAAGTGCTCCGGTCCAGAAGGGGTAAGAGGCGGGAGGGTTTTGGGGAGTGTAGGACCCTGTCGATGGGCGACTATCCCATTCGATGCCTCCCCCAGGTCCTTGAATCCGGGATTTATCCCACTTGCCGGGCGGACTGCGCTTATTTAGCGCCTTTTTCAGGGCCGGGGCTGAAAAGCAGGGTAATAAACAGGGTTTTAAGCCACGGTAGAGGGGGTTTTATTCCCCCCTTTTCTAACGGGGGGTCAGGGGTGATTATATAAGCGCCTGATAATCCACCTAAATCACCTTTTAAAAAAGGGGGACTTTGGGCAGTCCGTTCTTCGGAGTATGTCACGAACTTACTTGTTGGGAGGTTTTCAACAGCCCGCCAGGGGTTTAAGGCGGATTATTGATTACCGGCTACCGGCCACTGCCTTTTCCTTGTTGCTGCCGGTAGTCCAGATAATTTTGCAGGATGAGCACCGCGGCCAATTGATCCACCACCTGGCGCCGGCGTTTGCGGCTCACGTCGGCCTGCAGCAGAACCCGCTCCGCTTCCACCGTGGTGAGGCGCTCCTCCCAGGTGACCACCTCCACCCCCAGGGCCTTTTGTAAGGCTGCCGCCAGCTCCATGATCTGGGGGGCGGCGGCCCCCAGACGCCCGTCCAGATGGCGGGGCAGGCCCACCACGATCTGCTGCGCCTGCCACTGGCGGGCCACTTCCAGGAGGTGGTCCAGGTCGGTCTGGCGGTCCCGGCGGGTCCAGACGCCCAGACCCTGGGCGGTGATCCCCAGAGGGTCGCTCACCGCCAGGCCGATGCGCTTCTCCCCCACGTCCAGGGCGAGAATCCGCACTTCCCCGCTTTTAGGTGATGAGTATTCTGCGATCAATAGCTGCTCCAAAGAGTTCAAAGTTCAAGGTTCAAAGTTCAAAGTTCAAAGTTTTGAGGAGAGGCGGGCCACCAGCCCAATTCGGTCCGGAGGCCCGATCCAGCCAACCTGCCCCGGTCTCCGGTCTGCGGTCCTATTCCGACAACAGCCAGACCGCCGCCAGGGCCAGGGCCACGCCGGCCAGCCGGCGCCAGGTGAAGCCCTCGTGCAGCAAGGCCCAGCTCAGGAAGACCGTGACCATGGGATACAAGGCGGTGAGGGGGACCACCACCCCGGCCGCGCCCCTTTCCAGGGCCTGGAAAAAAAAGAGCAGGCCCAGGGCCATGCAGAGGCCGGCCCCCACCGCCGCCGCCACTCCTGCGGCTTGCCAGGGAATGGCCAGCCCTCCCGCGGCCGCCAGGTAACCGACCACCGCCAAGTGGCCGCTGATGGAGAGCAGATAGGCGGCCTGGGCCGGCAGCCGCAGGGTGGCCACCTTGCTCAGAAAGCCCCAAAGCCCCCAGAGGCCCACGGCCATTAAAGAAAACCCCAGCCAGTGCACTTTGCCTCCTCCCGGCTTGCCAGACGCCGGTCTTTCATCTAATATACGAATTGGCCCGCTTCCACAAGTTCTGTAGGGCGGGAAAACGAAGCGCCTCCCGCCATCAGGGTGCCGACAATATTGGAGGAATGATCAAATGCGCTCTCCCGCCGGCGACTACCGCGAACGCTCCCTCAAGATTCACGGCCTGGTCTGCGCCAAGTGCGGCCGGGAGTTTACCGGGAAGAACCGGCGCCTCTTAACGGTGCACCATAAGGACGGCAACCACCATAATAATCCCGCCGACGGCTCCAACTGGGAGAACCTCTGCGTTTATTGCCACGAAGACGAACACAGCCGGGGACTCCTGGGCGATTACCTCCGCGGCGAGGAGTAGCCAGGTCAACCCACCAAGCCTGTTAAAAGATTGATGTTCTATGAGAAAAATATTCATTCAGAATTAACCGAATTTCCCCCACCCCGGTCTAACCGCATAAGAGTCCTTAAAGCTTCAATTTCCACCAACGGACTTCGGCGACTATCTCCCTCTTTGGACCTAGGAGTTACGCATGTTCAGGCCCTCTCGAATCTTCGGCGCCATAGTTTTACTAACCTTAGGCTGTCTGGCCGCCACGGTTTGGCGGTGTCCGGCGGAATCCGCAGCCGCGGCCAAGACCGGCTCCCAGGACAAAACCCTGGCCCCCTACTTCCTGGTCCTCAGCGACGAACCGGGAACCGACGTCATGCCCCTGAAGAGCAGCCGGGCCGACGTCAAGATCGCCGGGGTGGTGGCCGCAGTCAAGGTCACCCAGGTCTATAAAAACACCGGCAAAAAGACCCTGGAGGCCATCTACGTCTTTCCGGGGTCCACCCGGGCGGCGGTGCACGCCATGCGCATGACCATCGGGGAGCGGGTCATCGAGGCGGAAATCATGGAGCGCCAAAAAGCCCGAGAGACTTACCAACAGGCCAAGAAAGAAGGTAAGACCACCTCCCTGCTGGAGCAGCAGCGGCCCAACGTCTTCCAGATGAACGTGGCCAATATCCTGCCCGGCGACGAGATCAAGGTGGAGCTCAACTACCTGGAACTCCTGCAGCCGGAAGACAACCTCTATGAGTTCGTTTACCCCACCGTGGTGGGGCCGCGCTATACCACCAAAACGGCCGAAGGCGCGCCGGACACCGACAAATGGGTGCAGAACCCTTATCTGCATCAAGGCGAGGCGCCGCCCTACACCTTCGGCCTGGACGTGGAGCTGAGCAGCGGCCTGCCCCTCACCCGGCTGGCCAGCCCCAGCCATGAGGTGGAGATCAACTACGCCGGGAAAAATTCCGCCCGGATTAAGATCAAGGATGAAAAGACCGCGGGCAACAAGGATTTTGTGCTGCGCTACGCCCTGGCGGGCGGCAAGATCGAGAGCGGCCTGCTCCTCTATCCCGGCAGGGACGAAAATTTCTTCCTGTTGATGATGGAGCCGCCGGAACGGGTCAAACCCGAGGCGGTGGCGCCCCGGGAATATATCTTCATCGTGGACATCTCCGGCTCCATGCACGGCTTCCCCCTGGATACGGCCAAGACCCTGATGGACGACATCATCTCCGGGCTCAAGCCCCAGGATTCCTTTAACGTGCTGCTGTTTGCCAGCGGCTCGGCCATCCTGTCGCCCTCCGGGTCCTTGCCGGCCAATGCAGACAACAAGCAGAAGGCCGTTGACTTCATCAAGTCCCGGCCCGGGGGCGGCGGCACCAATATCGTGCCGGCCCTGAAGCAGGCCCTGGCCCTGCCCCGCACCCCGGGGGTCTCCAGGATCATTACGGTGGCCACCGACGGTTACGTGGGCGTGGAGCCCCAGGTCTTCCAGTTGATCCGGGACCATCTGGGCGCCGCCAATCTCTTCGTCTTCGGCATCGGCACCGCGGTCAACCGCCACCTCATTGAAGGCATGGCCCGGGCCGGGCTGGGAGAGTCTTTCGTGGTGCTCAAACCCGCCGACGCGGCCAAAGAAGCGGCCCGATTCCGCAGCTACATCGCCAATCCGGTGCTCACCGACATCAAGGTCTCCTTTGAGGGCTTTGCGGCTTATGAGACCGAGCCGGCCCAGCTCCCCGACCTCTTTGCCCGGCGGCCCCTGACCATGCTGGGGAAATACCGGGGCAGCCCCAGCGGGGCCATCGTGGTCAAGGGGAAGACGGCGGGGGGCGATTATGAGCGCCGCCTGGAACTGGCCAAGGCCCAGGCCGGGCCGGAGAACGCCGCCCTGCGCCTCCTCTGGGCCCGGCAGCGCCTCATGGGCCTGGTGGATTTCAGCCGGTTGACGCGGGAAGATAAGGCGGTGGTGCAGGAAGCCACCGCCCTGGGGCTCAAATACGGCCTGATGAGCCCTTACACCTCCTTCGTGGCGGTGGACAAGGTCAAACGGGCCGACGGCCAGGTGGTCACGGTGAAACAGCCTTTGCCGCTGCCGGAAGGGGTCTCGGACCGAGCTGTCGGCGGTATTAGCCCGGGGCTGCCCATGGCCTCCATGATGCCGGCCCCCGGAGCGGCCGGCGAATACCGGCGAGGGCTGGTCATGGCCAAAAAGATGAGGGATCCCGGTGCGGGTCAAAAGGGTGAAGCGGACCAGGAAACCGCCAAGCCTGCGCCGGCGGTGACGGTCAAGATCAAGGGGGTCAAGACCGAGGGCGCGCTGGCCTCCGCCGCCATTCGTAAGGTCTTGCAGGCCGAACTGGACAAGCTGGCCCGCTGCTGTCAGGACGCGGTCAAGCGCGGCTTCCAGCTCCCGGCGGAAATCACCCTGGTGTTCAAGGTGGGCGCCGACGGGAAGGTGCTGGGCAAGCCCCTGGGCAAACCGCCGCTGGCGGACCAGGGCTTTGAAGACTGCCTGGCCGCGACTCTCCAGACCCTGCAATTCGCCCAGGTGCAGAAAGGAGCTACCCGGGTAACCGTGAAACTGGCCCTGGCGGCCAAGTAATACCAAGTTGCCGTCAGATGAGTAAATGTAGGACAGGCGCCCTCGCCTGTCCGGACAGCCGGGGGCGGCTGTCCTACATTTTCACGGCAAGGCCGGCGCGGAATTAAGGGGACACCATACTTAAAAAATTAAGTATGGTGTCCCCCTATCTCTTGGTGTCCCCCTATCTCTCGGGGGGCGGCGCCTCCGCGGCGACCTCGGCGGCGTCGGTGAAGCGGTGGGGCAGGCGGATGGTCACGGTGGTGCCCCGGCCCAATTTGCTCTCCAGGGTGATGGTGCCCCGGTGCTCGTCCACGATCTGGCGCACGAAGACCATGCCCAGCCCAGTGCCTCCCAGCTTGGTGGTGTAAAAGGGCACGAAGACCTTGTCCACCACGTCCGGGGCCATGCCGCGGCCGGTGTCCTGAATTACCAGGGTGGCGTAATTTTTCTCCCTGGAGGTGCGCACCACAATGGTGCCGTCGAGGCGGCTGGCCTCAATGGCGTTGCGCAGCAAGTGGGCCAGGGCTACCTTCAGCAAGTGTTTGTTGAGGCGTCCCACCAGGGGTTCGGGGTAGAGTTCGACCATCAGGTGCAGATTCTTGGCCCGGAGTTCCGGACGCAACAGTTCCAGGGTGGCCTGGATGATGGCGTTCAGATCTTCCTGGGCGAAAAACGAGGTCTTGCGTTGGGCCAGGGTCTCAAAACGCTCCACCATGTGCTCGATGCGCTTGGCCTCTTCGGCGATGGCGGTGGCCCAGGCCCGGCTGGGGTCGGATTCATCGGTCTTGCGGAGCAGGCGGTGACTGAAGCCGCCGATGACATGCAGCGGGTTGCGGATGCCGTGCGCCATGCCCAGGGCCATCTCCGACATGGTGCGCTCCATCACTAGGGCCTCCATTTCCCGGTTCAGGGCCAGGATTTCGTGGCTGGTCTCCTCCAGGTGGTGGTGGTCGGCCTCCATGCGGCGGTAGAGGCGCTGGATGCGGTGGAAAAACAGGGTAATGGCCGCGATGACCACGTAAATCACGGTATCGAAGCCGCCGAAGATCCGCCGCGCCAGGCCCAGTTCCGGGTGATGCCAGTAAGCGATGAGATCCTGGAGGCCATGGGAAACGAGATGAGAACAGGAGAAAATCACAAAGACTATGGCCAGCCAGTTGATGAAAAGCCACAGGGCGTTTTCCGGGTCCCGGGCCACCAGCTTGCGGGACTCCAGCAGAGCCAAGATGGTGAGCGTGACGACGGTGACCGCCACGGCGTATTCCAGCAACCACAAGGGGGCCAGGGGCAAGATGATCATGACTCTCCCAGCCCTTTGGAGCGCGGCTCCCGGGCCAGGGTCTTAAGGCCGCGGTAGAAAAGGTAAAAAGCCGGCACCAGTAGGAGGAAATGGGTGATCTTGGTAAAATAGAAAAGCCAGGTGTGGGCGTCCTCCATGACGATGCGCCGGGCAAACCCCTGGCCCAAAATAACCGGATATTGCAGGGTCCAGTCGGCCCAATGGCCGATAAAGGCGTCGAAGTTCCACCAAGCCAGGAAGATACAGGACCAGATGAGGCAGCGGAAACCGCGCAAACGGTTTAAGCCGGCTTTGTAGATCTCGTGGATGAAGAAGATCATGGCCGCACCGAAGAGCAGGTGGGCGACCTGGTGGACGTAGGAGCCTTCGGTGGGCCACTCGATACTCAAGGCCAAAGCGGGGCCCGGAGACAGAAAGAGGAGGGCAAAGACCAAGCCAATGACCCGGGCCGGGGAGCGCTTCATGGAGTCAGCCTCACTGCTTCTATTCTGAACACAATTGGCTACAATGTCAATGAGGGCCGTAGTTCAAAGTTCAAGGTTCAAAGTCCAAGGCTCATACGGATAAACGGCAAATTAACTTTGAAACTTGAACCTTGAACTATCCTTGGTAGCCCAGGGTGCGAAGGGCCCGGGGGTCCTTGCGCCAGTTCTTCCAGACCTTGACCCAGAGTTCCAGGAAGACATGGGCGTCCAGCAGGGTCTCGATCTCCTGGCGGGCCTCGGCCCCGATGGTCTTCAGCATGCGGCCCTGTTTGCCGATGATGATGCCCTTCTGGGAGTTGCGCTCCACGTAAATCACCGCCCGTATCCGCACCATCTCGGGGCGCCGGGACTCGTCAAACTCCTCCACCGCCACGGCCACCGCATGGGGCACCTCTTCCTTGGCGTGGTGCAGCACCCGCTCCCGGATGAGTTCGGCGGCCAGGAAGCGCTCACTGGCTTCGGTGTCCTGTTCCGGGGGGTAAAGGGGCTGGCCCGCGGGCAGGAGCTTGACGATTTCAGCCTGCAAATTAGCCACCCCCTCCCCCAGCAAGGCGCTCACCGGGAGGATGGGCGCGTCGGGAAACTGCTCATGGTAGGCCCGGATGAGGGGCAGCAGTTTGGGCTTGGGAACCGCGTCAATTTTATTAAGCGCCACGATCAGCGGCCGTTTGATCTGTCGTAAATGCGGCAAGAGCACCTGGTCCCGGGGGTCCGGCGGCCGGGGTTCGGTGAGCCAGACCACCACGTCGGCTTCGCTCAGGGCGGTGAGGGCCGCCTGCACCAGGGTCTGATTGAGGATGCTGCCCTGGGGCGAAAGAAAGCCGGGGGTGTCCAGAAAGAGCAACTGGGCCTGGGGCAGATTAACGATGCCCAACAGCCGAAACCGGGTGGTCTGGGGCTTGGGCGAAGTGATGGCCAGTTTGCCCCCCACCAGCCGGTTCAGCAGGGTGGACTTCCCCACGTTGGGATAACCGATGAGGGCGATGTAGCCGGTTTTGAAGACTTCAGGCATACCCTATTATAAGCGATCCGGCTTAACCTTGCAGTAATATTACTTAAAACTGAAAACCGAAAACCGTATTATAATCGAGCCGGGGTGATTACCCTCCTGGCCAGTTTATCAATTTCCACCACGATAATGACGGTGACCGAGACCAGGCCGATCCTGAGCCATTCCAGCGGCAGGATGGGCTCCATGCGGAAGACCCATTGCAGGGCGGGCAAATAGATGGCCGCCAGGTGGGCCAGAAAAGCGGCGATGCTCCCGAAAAAGAGAAAGGGGTTCCCCAGGGGATTCATCCGTAACAGCGATTGGCTCTCGGAGCGGCTGTTGAAGGCCTGAAAAAACTGGAAAAAGACCATGGTGGTCACCGCGATGGTCCTGGCCTTTTCCAAGGACATCCCCTGATTCAGGGAGTGCACGAATTCATAGATTATGCCGGCTGAAATCAACAGGGCCACGATGATGGTGCGCTCCACCAGGAGACGGGTGAAAATGCCGGCCTGGGGGTCTCTGGGGGGTCTCTTTAAAACCTCCTTTTCACCCGGTTCGAAGGCCAGGGCGACATCCTGCAGGCCGTTAGTGACGATGTTGATCCACAAGAGCTGGGCCGGCAAATAGGGGAGCGGCAACCCGAGCATCACGGTGGCCAAAATCGAAATGATGGCGGCAATACCGGTGGGAATCAGGAAAAAGATGACTTTGCGGATGTTGTCGAAGACTACCCGTCCCAGTTCCACGGCCCGGTAGATGCTGGCGAAATTGTCGTCGGCGATGACCATGTCCGAGGCTTCTTTGGCTACATCGGTGCCGGTTTTACCCATGGCCACGCCGATATGGGCCGCCTTTAAGGCCGGGGCGTCGTTCACCCCGTCTCCGGTCATGGCCACGATCTCCCCGTGCTTGAGCAACTGCTGGGTGATGCGCAGCTTGTGCTGGGGAGAAACCCGGGCGTAAACCGACACCTTCTGCACCAGGTGAAAGAGGTCGGCATCGCTCATGGCCTCGATCTCTTTGCCGGCCAGGACGTTACGCACCGCCCCCTCCGGTCCGGCCCTTTGGACCAGGGCGGCCAGCAGGTTTTTGACCAATCCCAGAAATTCGGGATCACTCATGGCCTGCACGTGCCTGCCGGTGAGGCTGTCGGACTGAGGCGGTCCCAGCCCGGAACGCAGGGCCAAAACGCCCACCACCTCCTGCATCAGGGACAGGATCTCGTCATCGGTCAAAGAGACCATCGGTTTGGCGGTCAGGTCCTCCACCGCCTCCTCTTCGGGGGCGATGCCCAGTTTCCTGGCGATGGCCAGGGCGGTGACCGCGTGGTCGCCGGTGATCATCACCACCCGAATGCCCGCCCGCTTGCAGCCCGTCACGGCCTCGATAGCCTCGGGCCGGGGCGGATCTATCATCCCCTGCAAACCGGCGAAGATAAGCCCGGTTTGCAGGTCGGCCAGGGTAATCTCCGACTGCTCGGCAGGGACCTCCTTGTAGGCCAGTCCCAACACCCGCAGCCCCTCCCGGGCGAAATGTTCGGCCACCCGAGGCGCGTCTTCCCAGGCCTCAAACCGGCACTCGGAGCAGATCTCCAGCAGCCTCTCCGGCGCCCCTTTGACGAAGACCAGGTTGCGGTCGCCGTCCCGGTGCAGGGTGGCCATGTAACCGCGGTCCGATTCAAAGGGAATAATGGCCAGTTGCGGAAACCTGTCCTGCTCTGCTTCAGGATGGAGACCGGCTTTCATGGCCGCGACGATGAGCGCGGCCTCGGTGGGGTCGCCGTCCACCTGGTAGCGTCCCTCTTCCTCATAAACCTCCGACTCGTTGCACAGCAGACCGATCCTGAAAAGCAGAGCGAGTTGGGGGTCGGCCCCGGCCTTAATGGGCACGCCCTCCTCCAAAATTGCCCCCGCCGGTTCATAGCCGACGCCGGTCACTTCATAAATCTTTTCCCCGTCATACACGAACTTCACGGTCATTTCGTTCTTGGTGAGGGTGCCGGTCTTGTCGGAGCAGATCACCGTGGTGCTGCCCAGGGTTTCCACGGCCGGGAGTTTCCGGATAATGGCGTGGCGCTGGGCCATGCGGGCCACCCCGATGGCCAGGGTGATGGTCACCACGATGGGCAGCCCTTCCGGGATGGCGGCCACCGCCGCCGCCACCGCGGTCATGAACATCTCCTGGGCGCTGATCCCCACCAGGATGCCGACGAGAAACAACAAGGCGGAAGCCACCATGATGATAATGCCGATGTGGTTGGCGAACCGGTCGATTTTTTCCTGGAGAGGGGACTTGGTGACGCCGATCTCCTGGACATCCTTGGCGATGTGGCCCAGGGCCGTCCGGTAGCCGGTGGCCACCACCACCCCTTTGGCCCGGCCGTTGACCACCACCGTGCCCATGAAGGCCATGTTGCGCTGATCGCCGGAGGTGAGGTTGTCCTCGGCGATGGGTGCGCTCTGTTTGTCCACCGGGATTGATTCCCCGGTGAGCATGGACTCATCAGTCCGCAACTCGATGGTCTTGATGAGTCGGAGGTCCGCCGGCACCCGCCCTCCGGAGGCCAGCAGGACGAGGTCGCCGGGCGCCACTGCTTCCCCGTTGATCTCCACCTCCTTGCCGTCCCGGAGCACCCTGGCCTTAGCCACCACCATGCTTTTCAGGGCCCGGACGTTCTTCTCCGCCTTGTACTCCTGGAGGTAGCCGACGATGGCGTTGATCAACAAAATCGCCAGGATCACCCCGGTGTCCTTGTACTCTTGCAGTACGGTGGTCACCACCGCGGCGATGAGGAGAATATAGATCAAGGGGCTGGTGAACTGGTGCAGGAGAATTTTCAGCCGGCTGACCCTCTCCGCCTCCGCCAGTTTGTTAGGTCCCACCTGGTTAAGGCGCTCCCCGGCCTCGGCGCTGGTCAGACCGTGCTCAGAGGTGTCCAGTTCTGCAAAAATCTTTTCGTGGTCAAGCTGATACCAGTTCATTTCGCCTGCCGGGGTTTATCTAAGGAAATTTTCACCCCCTTGAAGGGGTGGGTGCAATTGCGGTTTAATGCCCGCCCCTAAAAATTAAAGCCGCCAAGCTCCATTGGCAAGAGATGACCCCGAGCTTTCCACGTTGGCTGGAAGGAATACTCCTGAACTTGCTTGACAATATGCCATTTGATTTTATAATGTGACATTTGATTCATATATTGAATGAGCTATTCAGCAACGGAGGTCAAGCGATGGCAGACCAGAGGCTCCCCAGGCGGGAGCGGGAAAAATTGCAGCAACGTCAGGAGATGCTGGCGGCCGCGCTCGAACTCTTCTCTCAAAAGGGTTACCATAACGTCTCCATGCACGAGATCGCGGCGCAGGCCGAGTTCGCCATCGGCACCCTCTACAAGTTTTTCCAGAACAAGGAAGACCTTTACAAAGCTCTGGTTCTGGAGCAATACGACAAGTTCGAAAAGGCAATCCTGCAGGCGATTGAGGACCCGGACGACGAGATCGGAAAACTGCGAAATTATATCCGGATCAAATGCGAGATGTTCCGCAGCAATCTTCCCTTCATCCGCCTGTACCTGGCCGAAAGCCGCGGGGTGAGCTTTAACATTAAGGCGGGCTTGAATGATGAGTTGCGCAAACGGTATTACCTGGCCCTGGAAAACCTGGCTGCAGTATTTGCCAGGGGGATCAAAAACAAGCGATTCAAGCAAATCGCCGACCCTTATCACCTGGCGGTAGCTCTCGCCAGCCTCCTCGACGCCTTTTTGCTTCTCTGGCTGGACGCCCCCGAGCGTCATCCTTATCCCGAAAATCCCGACGCTATTCTGGATATTTTCTTCCAAGGATTGATTGCACCGTAATTTCGTCCGGTTGGAAAAAATGGAAACGAACTGAGCCAATGTGGAGATTTCTGATGCAACTGAACCGGAACGGTTATGCCGCGCTTCAATGGACCGGAGCTTTTCTGATACTGATGATTTGGCTGGGCGGCTGCGGCAGCGGACCGGGGCAGCAAGCCGGGCCGCCCCCGGTCCCGGAAGTGGCCACGGTGACCATTGAGACCCAGCCGGTGGAACTGACCACCGAGTTGCCGGGCCGCACCTCTCCTTACCTGGTGGCGGAAATTCGCCCCCAGGTCAACGGCATCGTCAAGAAGCGCCTGTTCCGGGAAGGCTCCGATGTCAAAGCCGGCCAACTGCTCTACCAGATTGATCCCGCCCCCTTCCAGGTGGCGCTGGATTCGGCCAAGGCTTCTTTGGGCAAGGCCCAGGCCAATTTGCCGTCAATTCGGTTAAAGGCTGAGCGTTACAAGGAATTGCTGGCGGACAGGGCGGTGAGCCGGCAGGACCACGACGACGCCGCCGCGGCCGTGGAACAGGTCAAAGCCGAGATCGAATATTGGAAGGCCCAGGTGGAGGCGGCCCGCATCAATCTGGGCTACACCAAGGTCACCGCCCCCATTTCCGGGCGCATCGGCAAGTCTTCCGTGACCGACGGCGCCCTGGTGACCGCTTATCAGCCCCTGGCCCTGGCCACCATCCAGCAGCTTGACCCCATTTACGTGGATGTGAGCCAATCATCGGCCGAACTCCTCCGGTTGAAACGTCATCTGGAAGCCGGCCGGCTCAGCACCGATGCCAAAAACGGCAGAACAGTCTGCATCCTCCTGGAAGACGGCAACCTTTGCCCCCAGCCGGGCGCCCTGCAATTCCGCGACGTCACGGTGGACCAGGCTACCGGGTCTTTCACCCTGCGCATCGTGGTCCCCAATCCGCAACACCTGCTCCTGCCGGGCATGTTCGTACGGGCCGCGGTCCAGGAGGGTATCGCCCCGCAGGCCATCCTGGCCCCGCAACAAGGGGTGAACCGCACTCCCAAAGGGGAACCTTACGCCCTGGTGGTGGATGAGGCCGGCAAGGTCCAACAACGGATGTTGAAGCTCAACCGCGCCCTGGGCGACCAATGGCTGGTGGACTCCGGGCTGGCCCCCGGAGACCGCCTGATTGTCGAAGGCCTGATGAAAGTGCGGCCGGGCGCCCAGGTCAAAGCCGTCCCCTGGGAAAGCGCCCAGGCCGGGGCGCCGGCTGCTCCTAATACCCAGAGTCCACCCGCGGAATCGAAATAACGGAGAGCCGCAATGTTATCGAATTTCTTCCTGGACCGCCCGGTCTTCGCCTGGGTTATCGCCATTATCATCATGCTGGCGGGCGGGCTGGCCATCTATAATCTGCCCATTTCCCAGTATCCGCCCATCGCCCCCCCCTCCATCGCCATTGACGCCTTTTATCCCGGGGCTTCGGCTGAAACCGTGGAAAACAGCATAGTGCAGATCATCGAACAGAAGATGACCGGGTTCGACAAGTTGCTCTACATGTCCGCCACCAGCGACGCCTCCGGGGCCGGCAGGATCGAGCTCACTTTTACTCCGGGGACCGATCCCGACCTGGCCTGGGCCCAGGTGCAGAACAAGCTGCAGCTCGCCATGGCCAGTCTGCCCGACACGGTGCAGCGCGCCGGCGTCAAGGTCAGCAAGTCCACCCGCAACTGGCTCATTATTGTGGGCCTGACCTCGGAAGACGGCAGCATGGATGAATTCGACCTGGCGGACTACGCCCAGGCCAACCTCGAGCAGGTGCTGGCCCGGGTGCCGGGAGTGGGGGAAGTGGAAACCTTCATGTCCCAATACGCCATGCGGGTCTGGCTCAATTCGGATAAGCTGACCGAATACCGGCTGACCATGGATGATGTCATCCAGAAGCTGCAGGCTTATAACGTGGAGGTCTCCGCCGGTCAGTTCGGAGGCATACCGGCGGTGGCCGGCCAGCGCCTGAATGCTTCCATCATCGTGCAAAACCTGCTGAAGACCCCGGAGGAGTTCGGGGCGGTCCCCTTGCGCATCAACCCGGATGGCTCCATCGTGCGCCTGCGCGACGTGGGACGGGTGGAACTGGGCACCGAACGGTATGGAGCCAACGTGCTTTACAACGGCCAGCCCGGGTCCGCCCTGGCGATCCGGCAGGCCGCCGGCGCCAATGCCCTGAAAACCGCCGACGCCGTCAAGGCCAAGATGCAGGAGTTGTCCAGGTACTTTCCCCCCGGTATGAAGGTCATCTACCCCTATGACACTACGCCTTTCGTCAAAGTCGCCATCAAAGAGGTGGTCCTGACCCTGTTCGAGGCGATTCTGCTGGTTTTCCTGGTGATGTACCTTTTCCTGGGAAACCTCCGGGCCACCCTGGTTCCCACCCTGGCGGTGCCGGTGGTGCTCCTGGGAACTTTTGCCATCCTGGGAATGCTGGGATTTTCCATCAATATGCTGACCATGTTCGCCATGGTGCTGGCCATCGGCCTGCTGGTGGACGACGCCATCGTGGTGGTGGAAAACGTGGAACGGATCATGCGGGAAGAGGGGCTGCCGCCCAAAGAGGCGACCCGCAAGTCCATGGGGCAAATCACCAGCGCCTTGATCGGCATCGGCCTGGTATTGGCCGCGGTTTTCGGCCCCATGGCCTTTTTCGGCGGCTCCACCGGGGTCATCTATCGCCAGTTCTCCGTGACCATTATCTCCGCCATGCTGCTCTCAGTGGTGGTGGCCCTGATTTTGACTCCGGTGCTCTGCGCCTCTCTGCTTAAACCGGTGCTTCCGGGGCACCAGCCCGCGGACAACGCCATTTTTTTCCTGCGCCCCTTTTTCAGAAGATTCGACCGCCTCTTTTTTCGCCTGAGAGATAAGTATGTAAAAGTAGTCGCGTCCTCTTTTTCCAAAAAACTGCCCTACTTGGTGACCTATCTGCTGATCCTTGGCGCGGTGGGATTTATCTTTCTGCGCCTGCCCACCGCCTATCTCCCCAGCGAGGACCAGGGCATCATGTTCGTCCAGGTGAGCCTGCCCGCGGGTTCAACCCTGGATCAGACCAAGCAGGTCCTGAACGAGGTCCGCCGCCATTTTCTGGTGGATGAAAAGGATGCGGTGGCCTCTATCTTCACCGTGGCCGGCCGGGGCTTTGCCGGCAGCGGACAGAATACCGGTCTGGCCTTTGTCAAGCTGAAAGACTGGGACCTGCGCCACCGGGCCGATCTGAAAGTAAACGCCCTGGCGGGACGCGCCATGGGTAAGTTCTCGCAAATGCGCAATGCCATGGTGTTCGCCTTCCCGCCGCCGGCGGTCCTGGAGTTGGGCAGGGCGGGCGGCTTTGACTTTCAATTGCAGGACCGGGGCGGCTTGGGGCACGGAGCCTTGATGGCGGCCCGCAACCAATTGTTGGGCCTGGCGGCCCAAGACCCCCGGCTGATACGCGTCCGCCCCGCCGGGTTGGAGGATGTGACCCAATACCGCATCGACGTGGATTGGGAAAAGGCTGGGGCCCTGGGGGTGCCCATCAACACCATCCATAACACCATCTCGTCGGCCTTCGGCAGCGCCTATGTGAACGACTTCATCCAGGGAGGCCGGGTTAAGCGGGTTTACGTCCAGGCCGACGCGCCCTACCGCATGCTCCCCAAAGACCTGGAGCGGCTTTACGTGCGCAACGCCTCGGGGACGATGACGCCCTTCACTGCCTTCGCCGCCGGCCACTGGTTCCAGGGCTCGCCGCTGCTGGAACGGTTCAACAGCTTCCCCTCGTTGAACATCTGGGGTGAACCGGCGCCGGGCAAAAGTTCGGGAGAAGCCATGCAGGCCATGACCGAGATCGTCGCCCAGCTGCCCCGGGGCATCGGTTTTGACTGGACCGGGATTTCCTTTCAGGAGCGCCTGGCCGGTTCCCAGGCGCCCCTGCTGTACGCCTTTTCGGTTATCGTGATCTTCCTGTGCGTGGCGGCCTTGTATGAGAGTTGGGTCATTCCCTTCACCAACCTCCTGATGCTGCCCCTGGGGCTGTTCGGCGCCGCCCTGGCCACCTGGCTGCGGGGTCTGCCCAATGATGTTTACTTTCAGATCGGCTTCATCACCACTCTGGGGCTGACCACCAAAAACGCCATCCTGATTATCCAGTTTGCCAGGGAGAGGATAATGCAGGGCGCCGGACTGATCGACGCCACCCTGGAGGCGGCCCGGTTGCGGCTGCGCCCGGTCATCATGACTTCGTTCGCCTTTTTCTTCGGGGTCCTGCCGCTGGCCATCGCCTCCGGCGCCGGGGCCGGCGCCATGAATGCCATCGGCACCGCGGTGACCGGCGGCATGCTGTCCGCCACCTTCATTGACCTCTTTTTTATCCCCTTCTTTTTTGTCCTCATCTTCCGCCTCTTTAAGCGGAAACAGGCGGCGCCCGTCTCTGCGCGGCCGGGCGGAAGCTTTCAGGAGGGCCATTAAGATGAGCAGGAACCTGGCGCTTGTCCTTGGGGTGTGGATCTGTCTCAACGGCTGCACCATGGCCCCGAAATATACCCGGCCCGAGGCCCCGGTGCCCACGGACTGGCCCCGCGGCCCGGCCTACCAGGAGACCTCCTCCACTTCAAGGAGTCCGGCGGCAGCCGACCTGCCCTGGCGGCAATTCTTCACCGACGACCGCCTGCAACAGATCATCAACACGGCCTTGAGAAACAACCGCGATCTGCGGCTGGCCGCTTTGCAGGTGGAACGGGCGCGGGCCTTGTACCGGGTCCAACGCGCCGACCTTTTGCCCAAGGTGGAAACCGGCTTCAGCGCCAATAAGCAGCGGGTCAGGATTTCCGGCGCCGGCGGCTCCGGTCTGGTGACCCTGGAAGAGTTCAGCGTCAATTTGGGCGTCACGGCCTGGGAGCTCGATTTCTTCGGGCGCATCCGCAGCCTGTCCCAAAAGGCGTTGGAAGAATACTTCGCCACCGAGCAGGCCCGCCGCAGCGCCCAAATTTTGCTGATCTCCGAAGTGGCCAACGCTTATCTGACCCTGGCCGCGGACCGGGAAAACCTCAAGCTGGCCCAATCCACCCTGGAGACCCAGCAGGCCGCCTATAATTTAATCCGGCGGCGCTTTGAGGCCGGCATTGCGCCCGAACTGGACCTGCGCCAAGTGCAAACCAGGGTGGATGCGGCCCGGGTGGACGTGGCCCGATACACCGAACTGGCGGCGCAGGATGAAAACGCCCTGAACCTGCTGGCCGGCTCCGTGGTGCCGGGCGACCTGTTGCCGGTGGAGTTGAGCGCCGTCAAGTCCTTATCCGATGTTTCTCCCGGCACCTCCTCGGAAGTGCTCCTGCACCGTCCGGACATTCTCCAGGCGGAGCACGCGCTCAAGGCCGCCCATGCCAACATCGGCGCGGCCCGGGCGGCTTGTTTTCCCCGCATCGCCCTCACCACCGCGGTCGGTTCGGCCAGTGGCGATCTGTCGGGACTGTTCAAACCCGGGACTTTCATCTGGAGTTACGCCCCCCAGGTGGTGCTGCCCATCTTCGACGCCCGCACCTGGTCGGCGCTGAAAGTAACCCAGGTGGACCGGGAGATCGCCCTGGCGCAATACGAAAAGGCCATCCAGGGGGCTTTTCGCGAAGTGGCCGACGCCCTGGCCCGCCGGGGAACCCTGGGGAATCAAATGGAAGCCCAGCAATCCCTGGTGGAGGCCAGCGCCAAAGCCTACCGGCTCTCCAACGCCCGCTATGAGAAAGGGATCGACATCTACCTGAACGTCCTGGACGCCCAGCGTTCGCTCTACTCCGCCCAGCAGGGCCTGATCGGCATCCGCCTGGCCAAGCTCGCCAACCAGGTGCGCCTTTATGCCGTGCTGGGCGGGGGGGACGCCGACCCGCCGCCGGCAGGGGGATAACCCGGTTTTCGGTTTTCAGTTTTCGGTTAAAAAATCATTAAAGTAAATGATAATAATAATCGATTTGCAGATTGAGAAGTTGCTAAAATAAGTAATCGTGATTACCGTTGTTTTTGAGGGGACCGGGTTGCGGTCCTCCCGGCAGACGGCAGGATATCCTCATTATGGCGGATTCTTATCTTAATCAGGAGGTGTATGGACTATGGGAAGCAGAACTGATTGGCGGCTTTATCCGGTAATGGCCTTGATAATCGGCATGCTGCTGGCGGGTTGCGCCGCGGGAACCGGCGGCGGTCCGTCCGCGGCCAAATCCCAGGACGATCTGCTCAAGGATGCCGGGTTCAAGATGCACGCCCCCACTTCCCCGGACCGGCTGGCTTATGTCAAGACCCTGCCGGCCAAGAAGGTGGTGTCGAACGAACATCAAGGCAAGGTCCTTTACCTGGTCTGCACCGACCCTGAGTCCAAGCAGTGCTTTTTAGGGGACAAAGCGGCCTATGAGCGCTATCAGCAGATGGCCGTCCAGCAAAGCCTCTCCGAGGACCAGTACAAGGTGATGGAGCAGCGTTGGGATCCCCAGGCCACGCAGATGTGGGTGGATGCCCACGGCGGCGGTTGATCTCTAATTTATCTGGCGGCGCCCGGGGGATAGCCTGCCCCCTGGCGCCGGGGGCCTCCTTCACCGGGTTGACTTTGAAGCCCGGAGCGCCCATGTTATAAATAATGTCTAGGATCGGGGCCCGGGGCGGGTGGCGGTTAAACTCGCCGACGGCTATCGAGCCGGTCCCGCGGCCCGATCTTAATAATAATGAAGGAGCGCCTCATCATGCAGTTGATTAAAATCCTGTTGATTGTCCTGGCAGTCCTGGCCCTGGCCGCCGGCCCGGCCCTGGCCAAACCCCAGACCGTCTGCCCGGTGCTGGCCGGCAACATCGATAAAAAAGTTTACGTTGATTATCAAGGCAAACGCATCTACTTCTGCTGCTCGGGCTGCGATGCGGAGTTTAAAAAAGACCCGGAGAAGTATATGAAGAAGATTGCAGCCGAGGGCATCACCCTGGAGAAGTGCCCCTAGCCTAAAAAGTAAATCTTTACTCTGGGTTTGCCCCCCAGGGAGCCGGCCAGTCCGGCTCCCTTTTTTAGTAGGCGTCCGCCCTTCCGGTAGCGCAGGCTTCCAGCCTGTACCCCAGGTTTGGCGGGCACGGAGGCCCGCTCTACCAACCTTTTCATGCCTTGCGGCTGGTAGCGCAGGCTCATGAGAGGAATTGCACCGAAAAGTTTCCTATCCCTGTTTGCACAGGCGTCCCGCCTGTGCAAACAGTTGTTTTCGCCTGCGGCCACAGAACCGCCGAGGACGGCGGTTCCACATTTCATGGTTTCGAGTGTTCCCTGGAACAGGAATGAAACCAAGTCACATTCAAAAGACAGCAATTTGTAGGGGCGTTCCCAAGCTCAGCTTGGGAACGAGTTAAAAAAACTATAATTGTAAAAAAAGATTATCTTCAGCAAGTTATCTGCGGT
>CAZOCQ010000005.1:0-35821 GCA_964578335.1 uncultured Desulfobacca sp. | reverse complement strand
GCCTTAAATTGGTAGTAATCCCACTGCCCCCCGAAGGCCAGGCGCTCGATTTCCAGAATGCGCGGCAAATCCTGGCTCAAGGCGGGTCTTATGACTATGCCCGGAGCTCTTGGGGTTTCCGCGGGTATGGCAGCCATAATGCACCTCCTGAGGAAAACTCTGCGCCGAAGTCTTCCGGTTAAACCCAGGTTTTCAAGGCTAATGGGCGGTGGTGGGAAGAAGCGTCTTCCGCCGGAGGTTGCATCTCTGCCGCTGCTGCGGGGCAGGAATTGAAGAGGGGCCGGGACTTCAATCGGCGATATATATCAGCCCGAGGCTGGCAAGTTCAGGCGGAAGGCCGGGTGGTCCGCCAAGGCTCGATCCCCCCCGTAGGATTTATTCAGATGTTTGGTCCTGCTGCACCAAAGTGCATTATATTAACAGAGTATCGGGGCAAATTTCAATAAAAATTTTTACCAACTGATTTATAATTTGTTTTCCCCACAACCGGCCGTACAAGGGGAGAACAAGGGCAAAGTTCTGGTGGCCGGGACAGGGTGAAGATGAAGCAGCCCCCGGCTTGATGGCCCGGCCGGAGGCTGCCGTTCTGCGTTTCCAGATCGCCTTGCGGTCTGCTGCAAAGGTCTCAAGCGGTTTCCAGACGCTGCTCCACCACTTCCCATTTGACGTTGTTAAAGAAGCTGGTGAGGTAGTCCGCCCGTTTGAGGCCGTAGTCGATCATGAAGGCGTGCTCGAAGACGTCACAGACCAGGATGGGATTGCAGCCCGCCGGGTGGCCCACGTCGTGTTCATTGATCCACTGGTTGATGATCAGGCCGTTCTCCACATCCTCATAGCAGACGACCCAGCCGATGCCCCGCATGGCCGCGGTGGCCATAAAGTCCTGGGCGCAGGCCTCCACGGAGCCGAATTGGGCCGTCACCCGCTTGGTCAGTTCCGGGGCCTGGCTCGGATCGCCGTCGCCCCCCAGGTTGGCGAAATAGAGTTCATGGAGGCGCATGCCGTTGAATTCCCACCCCAGGCGCCGCTTCAGTTCGGCAAACTCCGGGGTCCCTTCCTTGCCGTCTTTCAGCAGGGCCGCCAACTGCTCCATGACCTTATTGGTGTTGTTTACGTAGCCCTGATAAAGGGTGAAATGGTTCTTCAGCAAGGTGTCGCTAAAACCTTTCATACCCAACAGGAAAGAAAAATCCTTGGCGGCGTATTTCATCGTTTGCTCCTTTACGGCTTGGCCGTTGTTCCGGCGGCTATTTTTTTAAAGATAATGACCTCCCGGGCCAATGCAAGCCGGAAGGGAAAAATTGCGTCCCCAGGAGGCGCCGGCCCTTTTAAGTTTTTCCCGGACTTGCCGAATTAAGGGAACAGATATGTCTCCCCAGGAAAACCCAGACTCGGGGAAGGCCCGCCCCCGGAACCGGAGGAAGCCGGCAGAGCCAGGTCTGCCGCCGCTGGGCGGTAATGAGATGATCGCGCCGGAATCCGGGGGGCTGCAATCGGCCGCCACCCCCTCCGGCCCCGAGCCGGTCTGGCCGCCGGAGCCCCTGGCCTTCCTGGAGGCCCTCATTGATATGAGTCGGCGCTGCGTCGGCCTGGTAGATCACACCGGAATCATCCGCTATGCCAATGCCGTTTGCCGGTCCCTCTACGGCCTGGAGCGCGCCGAGATCGTGGGCCGCCATTTTCGGGAACTTTACGCCGACCTCGGGGACCTGAACCGGATGTTGAGCCGGGCGCGTCTCCAGGGCCGGGTGGACAACTATCCCATCCTGGCCCGGCATTGCAACAGCAGCCAGATTCCGGTGTCGGTCAGCCTGGTTCGGGTCCAAGACGCCGCCCACCGCCCGCTGGGCAGCGTCGCCATGATTCAGGACCGACGCCGGCCCGAGGACCTGGTGCGCCGCTTGCAAGAGCAGGAACAGGTCCTGGTCCGTCTCAACCGCAGTCTGGAGTTGGCCAATCTGGAACTGGAACGGAGCAATCGCCTGAAAGACGAATTCCTGACCAACACCTCCCATGAGCTGCGCACCCCCTTGAGCGCCATCCTGGGCTTTTTGCGCGTCGTCCTGGACGGTTTATGCGACGATCCGGCGGAAGAGCATGAATTTATCCAGAATGCTTACGACAGCGCCAGAAGTCTCCTCAATCTGATCAATGAACTGCTGGATACCGCCAAGATCGAGGCCGGCAAGGTGGAGCTCAATCTGGCGGCAGTGAACATCTCCCAGGTCTTTGCGGAAGTGAAGAAGTTAACCCTGATACAGGCGGCGCAAAAGGGCCTGCGCCTGACTTTTCGTCCGCCCCGGGTCAGGGTGCGGGCCGACCCGGCCAAGTTGCAGCAGATTCTGCTCAACCTGGTGGCCAACGCCATTAAGTTCACCCCGGCCGGAGAGGTTTTGGTCACGGCCCGGGCCCACCGCGCCAAGGGCCACGTCCGCTTTGCGGTGCAGGACACCGGCATCGGCATCCCCAAAGAGCTGCAACGCGACCTGTTTCAGAAATTTGTCCAGGCCAACGGCTCCAGCACCCGGCAATATGGCGGCAGCGGTTTGGGGCTGTCTATTTGCAAGAACCTGGTGGAGTATATGGGCGGGCAGATTTGGCTGGCGAGTCCCGGCCCCGGGCAGGGCGCCACAGTCTCCTTCACCCTGCCCCTGATCTCCGAGACTCCCCTCCATTGGCGGCGCCTGGAAGACCGGGAACGGGGCCTGGAAATCCATGGTCCGGATCAAGGACCCCTAATTTTGGTGGTGGAAGATGAACCTAAGTTGGTGGCAATGATGACCCGCATCCTCCACAAGCATGGTTTCCGCACCGCCTATGCGGTGACGGCCGATGACGGGCTGGAAGGGGCTCAGCGCTTGAAACCGGACCTGATCACCATCGACATGGGTTTGCCGGGGCGGCCCCGGTCCAGCCTGCGCACCGGCCTGGACCTGTGCCGGGCTCTGCAACAGGACCTGCTGACCGCCGCCGTTCCCCTGATTCTGGTCACCGGACACGATACCTTGCCGGGTCAGACCACCATGGAGTTGCCGCCCGTCCTCACCAAGCCTTTCCGCGCCCTGGAACTGTTGGACCTGGTGAAGGAACTGTTGGCGGAGTCCAAGCCCGTGGCCGATAACCCTGACTAGCCCTTGCCGGCCCGCGCCGCCGGCCCTGGAGATGCCCATGTCCAACCAGCCCCGGGTGCTGATCATCGACGACGACCAGGCCTGTTTGCGGATCTTGCGCAAATTCCTGGAGAAAGACGGCTATCAGGTCATAGCCGCGGCTGACGGCCACCAGGCCCTGGCCGAAGCCCACGCCCGCAAACCGGATCTGATCATCTGCGACTGGATGATGCCCGGCATGGACGGATTCCAGGTCTGCCAGGCCGTTAAAGCCGACCCGGACCTCAAGGACACCTTTTTCATCTTTCTCACGGCCCTGAAAAAGAATTATATCGGCCAGGGGATTTCCGGCGGCGCCGATGACTTCATCACCAAACCCATCAACCCCGAAGAGGTAAGCGCCAAGGTCAAAGCGGGGCTCCGCCTTACCCGGAATCAGCAAGAGCTGCTGCACCAGGCCCATCGGGACGGCCTTACCGGCGCCTTTAACCGCTGGTATTGGGAAAAGGCCTTGGCCCAGGCCTGTCAGGGCCGGTCCTCCTTCATCGTGGCTCTGGCCGATATCGACCGGTTCAAGGAGATCAACGACGGTTGGGGGCATCAGGTGGGGGACGCCTTTCTCCGGGAACTGGTCCGGGTTTGGACCGCCAAACTCGCCAAAGGGGAGATTCTGGCCCGGCTGGGGGGCGATGAGTTCGCCTGCCTGTTTTACCGGTCCTTGCCGCGCCTCAAAAATTTGCACCAGGAAGTGGAAAAGGAGCTGGCCGCCGGCTTCAGGGAGTTGCCGGTGGGGCTTTCCCTCGGTTACGCCCTGTTCCAGCCCCGGCGTCCCAGCAGTCCCGAGGCCCTGCTGGCCCGGGCCGACCGCCGCCTCTATCGGGAAAAACACCGGCGCGGCCGGGGAAGTGAACAGTGAGCAGCAAGTTCGGGCCTCTCGCCACCCATCCAGGCTAGGAAATATTTTTCTTCCCGTCCTTACCCGCCTTGGCTATTTTCTGTTATATATGAGGTTGCCGCGGCCTTGCCGTGAGGCCTTGATTTCTGCTGATGGAGTTGACCACCGTTACCCCGGCCCCGACCCCGATGCCTGCCGACACCCCAAACGGGCCCCATCCGGGTTCGCCCGGCACCCACCGCATCCTGAAGAAATTCGCCTATCTCCTCAGCGCCCGCTGGGTGCGGGACGCCCTCCAGGCCGTGTTTCTCATCTACCTGGCCCGGCACAGTTCCACCACCTACGGCGAATTCATGCTGGCCCTGGGTTTGGGCAGTATTCTCCTCTTGGTGGCGGAGTTCGGCCTCAACCTGCCCCTGGTGACCCTGCTGTCCCGCCGGGACCGGGAGCCGGGGGAGGCTTTGGGCCAGGTCACCCTGCTGAAAAGCGTGTTGCTGGTCCTGGCCGCGATGGGGACCCTGATCTTCATCCACTGGCAGGGCTACTCGCCGCCCCTGCGCCGGCTCATGCTGCTCCTGGCCGCCGGGGTGGCCCTGGAGGCCCTGTCCAATACCTTTTTCGTGGCCTTGCAGGTGCAGGGCCGCCAGGATCTCCAGGGCAAGATCAAGGCCCTGGCCGCGGCCCTGGGCTTCGGCTACGGTCTGGCCACCCTGACCCTGGGGGCCCCCCCCCTGGTGGTGGCCGCCTTCAAACTGGTGGAAACCCTGGCCAACCTGGGCGGCGGCCTCTGGCTGATCCTCTCGCGACCGCAATACCGCCCCACCTGGCCGCCGCTGCGGCGGCTGTGGCGCACCTTGCGCCTGGGGGCCATCTTCGCCCTCATCGAAGTGGCCGCCATCATCTACAACAAGGCCAACCTGTTTTTCCTGCAGCGCTACGCCGGGGCCGACGCCGTGGCCCAATACAGCGTCACCTGGGGGGTGGTGGAGGGGGTCTCCACCCTGGTTTCCAGCCTGTTGCTGCAATCCATCCTCTACCCGCTGTTTGTCCGGCTCTGGGAGACGGACCGGGAGCAGGTGCCCGGCCTGGCCCAAAATACCGCCCGCTGGCTGCTGGCCGCGGCCCTGGTGGTGATGTTCTTTCTGTTCATTGAGAGCGACCGCATCATTACCCTGCTTTTCGGCCCCCGTTACCCGGAGGCCATCTGGCTCCAAAAAATCCTGGTGACCACGGTGCTCTTTGCCTTTCTCCACAACCTGGCGGCCTTTCTGATGATCAGCATGGGTCTGTCCCGCCTGCTGCTGGTCTTCTACCTGGCCGGCCTGGTGGTCAACCTGCTCTGGTGTTCCCTGGTCATTCCCCTGACCCCGCTCTTAGGCTCGGCCCTGGCCATGGTGGTCACCAAGGGCGGGGTGGCGGCCCTCACCGTGGGGTTCTGCCAATGGCGGCTGGGGCTGATCCCCCGCCAACCTCTCCTGCACCTGACCCTGACGGCCCTGGGCGGAGCTATCCTCTATCTGGCGGCCTCCGGACATATGCTCCGGGGGTTTGCCGAAGCCCTGGCCCTGGCCCCCACCCTGGTTTTGGCCTGGTACTGGTGGAAGTCGGAGAAAAGAAGAAGGTAGTTCTGAGTTTCGAGTTTCGAGTTTCGAGTTTCGAGTTTTTAGTTTCGAGTTTTTAGTTTTCCGTCGGTCCTTCTGCTCACTGATTACTGATTACTGATTACTGCCTGCTATCTCCACTACCTTCCCCCGCCAGGCGACCTGATAAGAGATGCCCCGCCAACCCATGCGCATGGTCGGCACGGTCTTCAGATGCCCCCAACTGGCCATGGCGATGGCGGCAAAGAAGGCCGGCAGCCACCGGTGCAGGGGCCCGGGTTGAGGGTGCAGGGTCCGCAAATAGAGGCCCGCGGCCGTCAGTCCGGACAGAAACAGGAGCGCAGCCCAGGCCGGGACCGGGGCCGCCGGCCCCCAGAGGGTCAAGACCAAGCTCAGCCCGGCCAGGGCGGTCAGGGCCGTCAACAGATAGGCCGCCAGGCCGGCGGCCAGCCAGCTCAGGGGCAGGCAAAATTTCAGATAGATCCACTGCCGGATCAGCCAATCCCGCCAGCCGGCCAGGGTTTCGCCGGGGAGCAGGGTATGGAGGCAGGCCCCCCGGGAGAGGCCCACTCTGATCCCGGCCCTGATCAGCCGGGCCGCCAGGGAGACGTCGTCCACCACGTTTTCGGACCAGAGCCGGGCCGCCTCCAGGTCCTCAAACAGGCGGCGCCTAATGGCGGTGGCCCCGCCCCAGGGTTGGTTCAGGCAGGGGAAGCCCTTGGTCAGGTAAAGGGTCATAACCGAGATGGCCCGGCCCAGGGCGGCGATAGCAGGAGTCTCGACGATGACCTGGTGGTAACCGCTGGCGACCTGGGCTTCGCCCGCCGCCAGGGGCGCCACCAGTTCCTTGAGCCAGCCGCCCGGGGCTTCCTGGTTGCTGTCGCAAAAGACCAGGACTTCCGGGGTCCGGCCCACTAATTTCAGGGCCGCCAGCAGGTTCTGGTTCTTCTGGCCGCAGCTCCGGGCCGGGCCGGCGATGACGTGCCGGGCGTGGGAAAAACTGGGAAAGAGTGACCGGATGACGGCCACGGCGGGATCGGCGACGTCCCGGGTGGCAAAAACCACCTGGTACTGGGGATAGTCCTGGCGGAGCACCGCTTCGAGCCGCGCCGCCAGACCCGGGGCGGCCCCGGTCACCGGCACCAGCACCGCTACGGAAGGCCAAACCGTTATCCCGCCGGTTCCCTCCCCACCGGCCGCAGGCCGCAGGGCGCGCCTCCCCACCAAGATCAACCCCGCCAGGGCCAGGAGCACTAAAGCCATGGCCGTCAACAATAAACCTTCCATCTAAACCCCGCTTTTCCTATATTCTCTGTGCCTCTGTGCCTCTGTGGTTTGCCTCAAGGGATTGACCTCAGGGGCCGGCTGGTTTACATTCCCTGCTTATATGGCCAAGATTCTCTACGGCGTCCACGGCACCGGCCACGGCCACGCGGTGCGGGCCCTGACCCTGGCCCGGCATTTCGCCGGGTTGGGCCACGAGTTCCACTTCATCAGCCACGGCACCGGGGCCGACATCCTGCGCCGGGAGTTCCCGGTAACCGACCTTCCCAACCCCGAAACCCCCATACGGGATCACAAGGTGGCGGTGGCCGCCACCATTTATTCCAGCTTGAAGGTCCGCAGCCGCTCCGCCGCCTACCTCCGTCAAATCGGAGAGCTCATGGAGCGTTTCCAGCCTGATGCGACCTTGAGCGACTACGAGTACTTCGTGCCCCGGGCCGCCCGCTTTGCCGGGCTGCCCTGCCTGTCGGTGGACCACCAGCACGTCATCACCTGCTGCCGCCACCCCATCCCCTGGTCCCAGTACCTCAGTTATATCGCCACCGCCCGGGCGGTTAACGCCTATTTCAGTCGGGCCAGCGACTACCTGGTGATCTCTTTTTTCCGGCCGCCGGTGCGGCCGGGGGTCAGAGCCAAAATCCTGCCGCCTCTGCTGCGGGAGACCGTGATCGAGCGCCGGCCTCAGGCCGGCGAACACGTGGTGGCGTATCAGGGATATACCACCTTCCAGCGCTTTGTGCCATTCCTGCGGGCCATCCCCTCGCCGGTCAGGGTGTACGGCTTCGACACGACCGGGACCGACGGCAACCTCCATTTCAAGAAAAACTCCGAAACCGGTTTTCTGGACGATCTCTCCACCTGCCGCTACGTGGTCTGCGGCGGCAGCCACACCCTCATTTCCGAGGCCCTGTATTACGGCAAGCCGGTGATCTCCTTTCCGATTAAAGGCGCTTTCGAACAAGTCCTCAACGCCTTCTATCTGGAGCGCCTGGGCTATGGCCGGCAAGTCAACGGTTTTAATCCCAACCCGGAGATCATCCCCGCCTTTGAGACCAGGTTGGCAGAGTATGGCGCCAATATCGCCCGGGAAAACTTCTGTGGCAACGCGGAGATCTTCGCCCTGGTGGAGGAGTTCATCCGGGAGAAAAGACTGATTTGACCGCCGATGAACGCCGATATACGCAGATGATAAAATCTGCGATTACTCTGCGTGTTTCGGCGTCAATCGTCGTTCATCGGCGTTCATCGGCGGTAAGAACCGCATAACCCCTCAAATAGCGCCTTTAAGCGCGAATAATTCCGCCCCGAATCGAATTCCCGGGCCACCAGGTCCCGCCCGGCCCGGGCCCGGCGCCGGGCTTCGCCCGGGTCGGCGCAGGCCTCCCGGATGGCTCCGGCCAGGGCGGCCGGGTCCGCCGGCGGCGCCAGCCAGCCGGTGTCCGGGGGCCGGATGACCTCCGGCAGGCCGGAGACCGCCGTGGCCACCACCGGCACTTCGAAGGCCAGGGCCTCCAGCACCACGTTGGGAATGCCGTCCCGGTCCCCGGAAGGGGTGATGAGGCTGGGCATGACAAAGAGGTCAGCCTCCGCCAGCAGCCGGGGCACCTCCCGGTGGGGCACGAAGCCGGGCAGACTCACTCTGGCGCGCAGACCGTATTCCACCAGCAGGTGCTCCAACCTGCGGCGCTGCGGGCCGTCACCGGCCAGGGTGAGCTGAAAATCGAAGCCCTCCCGGGCCAGGAGCCGGCAGGCCGCCAGCAGGATGTCATAGCCCTTTTTGGGCACCAGGCGGCCGAGGGCCAGCAGGCGGGTGGGCGGCGGCCCGGAGCGCTCCGGGCGCGGCGGCGGGGTGAGGGCGACGCCGTTGTAGATATTGACGATCTTGGCCGCCTGCCGCGGGGCCAACTCTTTGAGATAGAGCTCATTGGCCCGGGTGTTGGTGCGCACCAGGCTGGCCGCGGCCAGCTTCTCCGGCAAGGTCCCGTCCGCCGGATGCAGGTCCCGGGCCCGGGCGCTGAAGCTGAAGGGAATGCCACTGAGCCGGGAGGCCACCCAGGCCGCGGTGGCGGGGCCGTCGGCCCAGGGGGCGTGGATATGAGCGATGCCCGCCGCCGGCAACTGCCGGGCCAGATGCACCCCTGCCGCGGCGGCCCAGGCGGCTTCGCCGGCGGTCTCCAGGCTGCGCCAGCGCCGGAGCAGCACCTGCCGCAGAAACCGGGACGAGCCTAAGCCCCAATCCCGGTTAAGATGCATCAAGCCCTGGAGAAGTTTGCCGGCGGCGGGCAGGCCCAGGTGGAACACCGGGGCCAAGACCGGGGCCATGCCGGCGATGCGGGCGGGCGGCCGCGGGCCGTAAAGGGTATAGACCCGGACGTCCAGACCCAGCCGCACCAGGGTGTTGACCTCCTCCAGCACAAAGGTCTGGGAAGGCTCCGGGAACCAGAGCAGGAGGTAAGCTACCCGCGGCCCCGTCATCTTCAGTCGCCGCCGAAGTGATGGGCGCGGCTCAAGAGGTCGCCAAACACCTCCTCGTGCCGCCGCACCATGGCGTCCAGGGAGAATTCCCGCAAGACCCGTTGCCGAGCCGCCAGGCCGAAGTCCCGGCGCATTGCCGGAGAGGACAACAACTGCCCCAGGGCCGCGGCCAGGGCCGCGGCGTCGCCCGCCGGGGTCAGCCAGCCCGTTTGCCCGGGAACTACCAATTCCGGCAGACCGCCCACCTTTGTGGCCACCACCGGGAGACCCGCAGCCATTGCTTCCAAAACTACGTTGGGGAGCCCTTCCTGGGCGGAGCTGAGGGCAAACACGGCGGCTTCCTGAAACAGAGGAAGCAGGGCGGTCCGGGCGGGCAAAATCTGCACCCGCTCCGCCAGGTCATACCTGGCCGTCAGACTCATAAGCTCCTCCCGCAGAGCGCCGTTTCCCACCAGGCGGAGCATGGCCGTCGGGTGTTCCGCGGTTAGCAGGCGAAAAGCCTCAATCAAAACCTTCTGGTCTTTCGCCGGATCGAGACGGCCTACGGAGAGAATAACCGGCGGGCCGGAAGGTTCGGCCGGTGAAGGCCGGAAAGCCTCCGGGTCCACCCCGTTCGGGATTGCCGTGATCCTCTCAGCCGGAATTGCGTAATCGCCCGTTAAAAGTTGCTTTTCAGCCAGGCTGTTGCAAATAGTATGGTCGGCCAGGCGCCAGAGCCATTTTTCATGCTGCCGATGCGGCGCGCCCCCGCGGCAATTGCTGATGATGATGGGCGCCCCGGCCAGACGCCCCAATAGTTTGCCCCAGATGTTGGGAACCGAGGTCAAGAGCATCAGTAAATTGACCGAGCCGCCCCTGAGCCGGCGCCACAGGTTCACCAGGCTCACTGGAGTCACCCAGTTCTGCCGGCCCAGCCAAACCAGGGGCACTCCCCCCTCCCGCACCGGGGGAACCATGTCGTCCCCCGCCATCAACAGCCAAATCTCCGGCCGGAACCGGGCCGGGTCCAGCCGCCGGACCAATTCCACCGTATAGCGCTGGGTGCCGCCGAATTTCAAGTCTTGCAAGAGAAAAACGAGCCGGGCCGGACTACCGGGCCGGGCCTGATTGGAACCTGGGGCTGGATTTAACGACCTGTCCAATGGAATGGAGTTTCGAGTTCCGAGTTTCGAGTTTTCACTGACCACTATTCACTGACCTACTACTGCTCACTGCTTACTGCTCACCGTCCTCAATATCCCATCAGGCCGCAGCAGCGGGAACAGACGGGCATCAGCCCCTCGGTGGCCAGGCTGTGGCGGAACTTGCAGTAGGCCGGCGAATTCCACAATTCGGTGATGGTGGCCTCTTTGAGGTTGCCCACCACGTAATCGTGGTAGTCCCGGCAGGGGGAGAGGTCGCCGTTGCTGTTGACCTCCACCGCCTGGTAGATGGAGATGCACTGGTCGAACCCGAAGCGGGCCCGGTGGTCGGTATAATAAGTGCGCAGGTTGGCCTCGCCGGTGATGTTGGGAATAATGGTCGCCGGCGGATTCTTGGCCCCCTGGGAGCGGGCCAGCACGGCCTGCAACTGCCGGTCCATTTCGGCGTAGTCATCAGGGCGCCAGCCCCCCACCCAGCCCGCCGGGCGCACCGGCTGAAAACCGAAACGCCGGGAGAAATCCGCTTCGTGCGTCCGGACCCGTTCCTCGTCAATCCACCAGGAGAGATAATAGACAAAGAGGTCCACTTTGTCCCGGAAGGCGTCGTAAATCTCCGTCAAATGACGGAAATTGTTGCGGGAAATGGTGGTGAGGGAGGCGATCAGCGGCAGGCTCCGTCCCTGGGCCCGCCGGGCCTCCCGCACCGCGGCCAGGCCGGCCTGGATGTCGGCGAAGTTGTCGGCCCCGCCCACCCCCGGGCGGGCCAGGTTGTGCAAGGCGGCGTTGGGGCCATCAATGGAAATCTGCAACAAAAACATGGGGGCCCGGACCAGCCGTTCGGCCGCCGCGGCGATGCGGGTGCCGTTGGTGGCCACCGAACAGGGCAGCCCCAAAGAGGTGGCGTGCTCGATCAGATCCACCGAGCCCTCGTAGAGCATGGGTTCCCCGCCCCAGAGATAGACGAAGGGCCGGTGGCCGTGGGCCACCAGGTCGTCCAGCACCTCCCGGTAGCGCTCCGGGGAGACCTCATCCTGTTTCAGCTCCCGCAAATTCTTGCCGTGCAGGAACCCCTGGTCCCCCCACTGGCCGCAGGTGTGGCAGCGGAGGTTGCACAGGTCGGTGATGCGGAAGCTCAATTGGCGGATCTTCCGGGCCCGCCCGGAATCCGCCCGGGGATAGAGCAGGTTGAAGAACAACTTTTCACCTTGCAAAGTGGCCAGTTTGGAGCCGATCCAGGGATGCTGCGCCACCCGCCAGAAATTCTTCAGCACCGCTCCCAGGGCAATTTTGCTGCGCGCCATAAAAATACCGTTTTCGGTTTTCGGTTTTCAGTTTTCGGTTTTCGGTTGAAAAACCGCTACAGGTTTAGTTTATTGGATTTGCCAGCAAACTATAGTATAAATTGGTGAAATTCATGCATCGACTGATTCTTAGGCGCATTATACTCCAATCCGCCCAAATCCCCAACCCCTTAGCTGTCGGCTTTCAGCCGCAGCTTTGGGCCCAAGCTGATTTTGCCCATGCAGTCTAACCGAAAACCGAAAACCGAAAACCGAAAACTGTCTTTTCAGGCCCTGGTCTATCACCGCTCCATCCCCCGCTACCTGCTGGCCGCGGTCCTGAACCGGGTCTGGCCCCGGCATTTTTTCGCCGGGGTGGCGCCCCTGAAACTGCAACGGGTGGATTTCACCCCGCCCGGGCCGGACTGGCTCATATTAAAGAGCCGCCTGTGCGGCATCTGCGGCTCCGACCTGCGCCTGCTCAAGGGAGTGGAGTCCCTGCTGCTGGAGCCTTACGCCTCTTTTCCGGCGATTCTGGGCCACGAAGTGGTGGCGGAGGTGGTGGAGGCCCCGGCCGATTCTTCGTTTCGCCCGGGGGACCGGGTGGCGGTGGAGCCGGTCCTGCCCTGCGAGGTCCGCGGTTTGGAGCCTTGCCGCTTCTGCGCCCAGGGACAATATAACCTGTGCGAAAATTTCACCCGTGGCAAGCTCTCCCCGGGCACCATCATGGGCTTCCATAGGGAGGCCGGGGGCGGCATGGCCGACTTTCTAACGGCTCATCCCAGCCGTCTGGTGCGCCTGCCGGACCACCTGCCGGACGAGACCGCCATCCTCACCGACTCGGTGGCTTCGGCCCTGCAGCCGGTCCTGGACCATTTTCCCCAGGATGAAGAGACGGTGGTGATCTACGGCGCCGGGATCATCGGCCAACATCTGGTCCGGGTTCTCCGGGCCTTGGGCTCCAGGGCCCGGCTCATCGTGACGGCCCGCCACCCCTTTCAGGAAGACCTGGCTTACAAAGGCGGCGCCGACCTGGTCCTGAGGGAGCCGAACCGGACCGAACTGGGCCGGGCCGTGGGCGCCGAGCTTTTGCCCACCATTCTGGGGGGCGGCAACCTGGAAGGCGGGGCGGACCTGTTCTTCGACTGCGTCGGCAACCGCCGCTCCCTGCAGGAGGGGCTGCTGGCCCTCAGGGGCGGCGGCGCCTACGTCCTGGTGGGCACCGCCGGCGAAGTGGGTCCGGTGGACCTCTCCAGCCTCTGGTTCCGGGAACTCAAGCTCAGCGGCTCCGCCATGTTCGCTTACAGCGTCTGGCAGGGGCGGCGAGTGCGCACTTACCAACTGGCGGTAGACCTCCTGGTACGGGGGGACTACCCGGTGCAGGGCCTGGTTTCCCACGTCTTTCCGCTCAGCGACTACCGGGAGGCCTTCCGGGTGGCCTTCGACAAGCGGCGGCGCCAGAGCGTCAAGGTGGTCTTCGACTTGCGGGATTAATCTTCAAGATGAAACTCGTCATCAGCCTCGACGTAGAGGAAGAAGGGCTTTTCTGCGGCCGATACCCCCGGGCTCCGGGAGTGAGCAACGTCGCCGAACTCCGCCGCCTGGAGTTCATTCCGCAAGAGTTTGGCTTTCCCCTGACCCTGCTGGTGAGCCATCGGGTGGCCCAGGACCCGGCGGCCTGTGAGGTCCTGGCCCGCTGGCGCGGCCGGTACGAGGCCGAAATCGGCGCCCATTTCCACCCCTGGAGCACCCCGCCCTACGCCGATCTGCCCCTGCCGGAGCCGGTGCCGGCCGCCCGGATCCCCGGACCGCTGCTGTGGGAGAAATTCGCCGAACTCCTCCGGCAGGTGCGGGATTCCCTGGGAGTAACGCCGGAGTCCTTTCGCATGGGCCGCTTCGATTTCGGCCCTGAAGTGCTTAAACTCCTACGCGAGTTCGGCCTCAAAGTGGACAGCAGCGCCGCGCCCCTCACCCTGAAGGGCACGGGCGAGTATTTTCTGGCCCCGGCCGACCCCTTCTGGCTCACTCCCGCCGCGCCCGGACGTCCCGGCTTGCTGGAGGCGCCCGTGACCCTGGTGCCGGTGTTGCCTCACTCCCCCCGGCTCGCAGTCCACTTGGCCCGGCGGCTTTCCGGGACCGCCGGCCGCCGCCTGCTCCATTGCTTCAGGTATGTGGCCGCCGCCGGCCCCCAGCCGGCCTGGTTTCCCCTGGCCTCCATGCGCCTGGCCGCGGCCCTGCACCGCCGCCGGGGCGGCCGGGTGCTCTGCCTGGCCTTCCATTCTTCGGAGCTGCTGCCCGGCGCCAGCCGCCTTTTCCCCACCGAAGCGGCGGTGGCGGCTTTTGTCGCTAAGATTCGGGCCTTCCTGTCCTGGCTGGTTAAGACCGGTCCGGTGACCGGCGTGACTTTATCCGGGCTTTATCGGGAATACGCCGGGCGCTCGGAATAATATTCGCCGTGGAGCAAACCCCGGCCGTGGGGCGCGAAGATGCGGAACCGGGCCCAGCCCCGTTTTTGCAGAAAAAATTTCACCGAGGTGGCCAGGACCCCCAGGCCGTATTTGACGCTGCGGGGAAAATTGATGGAGGAGGCCTCTTCGAAATAGCGGGTGGGGCAGGAAACCTCGCCGATGTTATAGCCGAAATAGACCACCTGGGCCAGCATTTCGTTGTCAAAGACGAAATCGTCGGAATCCTCCCACAGGGGCAGGCTCTCCAGCACCTGGCGGGAAAAGGCCCGGAAGCCGGTGTGGTACTCCGTGAGCTTGGCTCCCAACAGCAGATTCTGAAAGAGCGTCAGAAGGCGGTTGGCGAGATATTTGTAGGCCGGCATGCCGCCCTTGAGGGCCTTGCCGCCGATGATCCGGGAACCCAAGGCCGCGTCGTATTCGCCGCTGGCCACCAACCCCGCCAGGGCCGGGATGATCTTGGGGGAATACTGGTAGTCCGGGTGCACCATCACCACGATGTCGGCCCCGCTTTTCAGGGCCTCGGTGTAGCAGGTCTTCTGATTGCGGCCGTAGCCCATGTTGCGCTCGTGCAAGAAACAGCGGATCCCCAACCTCCGGGCCACTTCCAGGGTCTCGTCATGGGAGGCGTCGTCCACCAGCAGGACTTCGTCCACCACGTCAAAGGGACTATCCTGGAAGGTGCGCTCCAGGGTCCGGGCGGCGTTATAGGCGGGCATGACCACCATTACCTTTTTTCCGGCCAGCATTCCTTTTCTTCTCCTGATTATTTGCTATAATTTCGCCTTGAGATTACCTGGGATCGGGCTCCGGTCACCCTAAACTTAGCCGTCTTCGCCAATCATGAGCCCAGGCTGTCGGCTGCTAGCCTTTTTCATATAAAGATTTGGCGGAAAAAGCAAACGGATGGGAGATTAATCTTTTGGGCGACGACGGCTGATGAATGTCCTGTTTTTGCAATCCTTGACTTATCCCTTCATCGGGGTCATGTCAATTTCTGCGGTCTTGCGGCGGCACGGTCACCAGACCCGGCTGCTCTTCCTGGACTTTAAGCATCCCACGGCCAGAGATTTCCAGCAAATCCGCGACTTCGCCCCCGGCATCATCGCCATCCCGGTGTACACCGGCTGGCAGAGGGGCATCCTGAGCTTTTGCCGGCAATTAAAAGAACAGACCGGGGCGCCGATTATTTTCGGGGGGCCCCATCCCACCCATTGCCCGGACATTCTTAACGAACCGGCCGTAGATTACCTGTGCGTCGGCGAGGGGGAAATTTCTTTCCCGGAATTGGTCAACCGCCTGGAAACCGGCCGGGCGACCGCCGACATCCCCGGCGTCTGGCTCAAGAAAAACGGCGCCATCGTGAGCAACGGCTCCTCCCGGCTGCCCCGACTGGCCGATCTGCCGCCCATGGATATCGACTTGTACTGCCGGGCCAGCGAGGCCATCCGCGGCCAGGACAACCGCGAATTCAGTCTGAACCGCGGCTGCCCCTTTCATTGCACTTACTGCAGCGAACCGGCTTTGCGCGCCCTGTACGGTCGGGAGGTGGTGCGTTCCAAGACCGTGGAGCAGGCCCTGGAGGAAATCCACTACGTCTATGCCAGGCACCCCTTTAAATCGGCTTACTTCACCAGCGACAATTTTTTCTTGGAGAAGGATTTCGCCCTCCAATTCCTCCCCCGATTCAAGCGGGAAATCGGGGTGCCCTTTTCCTGCCAGATGCGGGTTGAATTTATCGACCCGGAGGTGGCCCGGGTCCTGCGGGAATCGGGCTGCGCCATGGTGGCGGTGGGGGTGGAAAGCGGCTCCCCCCGGGTCCGCCGGCAGATTCTGGGCCGGCCCCTCAGCAACGAGGCCCTGATCCGGGGTTGCCGCCACCTGTTGGATCAGGGGATTCGAGTCAACACTTATAATATGCTGGGCATTCCCGGAGAAACCTTTGCCGAGGCCCTGGAGACCGTACAACTGAACATCAGGATTAAGCCCACCACCAGTTGGATCTCCTTTTTCCAGCCCTATCCGGGAACCAAGATAACCGAGAAACTGCTGCAGGAAGGCGCCCTGGACCGGGAGGTGTTTGACCGCATCCCGGCCAGCTATTTTGAAAGGAGCGTCACCTTGGGACCGGACCAGCACCTCTGGACCAATCTGCAAAGATTGTTTCAACTGATGGTGCTCTACCCCCGGATCGCCGGATGGGCCAGCCGCCTCTGCCGTCTTAAGATTCCCAGGATTTTCGATGCGGTTTTTGTGATGTCCTTTTACCGTTACGTGCGCCTGGCGTATAACAAGAGACCTCTGGAAGCCTTGTTCAAGGTCATCCAGAATGCCCTGGAGGCCCGCCGGGCCTGATCTGGCTGATAAATCAGAGGCGATGACGGCAAAAGTTAATTTCAGCAGCCCGCCGGAGGCTACCGGCGAGGCGGCCGCCCCGGAACCCAGGCCCTTGACGCCCTGGTCAGAAAAAGTCATCTGGCTTTGCTTCATCGCCACTTCCGGCCAACTGGCCTTTCTCCAGCCCTATATCATCCTGGCGCCGGGACTGCGGGTCAATCTGTTTTCCGGCCTCCTCTGCCTGCTGACCCTGACGGTGGCCCTGACCCTGGGCGGGCGCGGCGCCGTTAGAATCAAGTCCCCGGAATTTCTGGTCTCCGCGGCCTTGGCGCTGCTCGGCCTATTAAGCAGTCTCCCCAGCCTCACCCCCCTGGCCTCCTTTTTCCGGGTGGCGGTGCTGCTGGCCTCCGGTTTGGGCGGCTTTTGGTGCGCCCGAATCTTGCTGCGCACCCCGGAAAATCAGCGGCGCTTCCAATGGCTCTGCCTGGTGCTCCTCGGCGGCGTGTTGCTGGTGAGCCTGGGGGAATTCTTTTTTAACCCCATGTTTCATGGTTACCATCATCCCCGCGCCAATATGATCTTCCTGTTGTCCTTCGCCCCGTTAAGTCTGTTGGGGCGGAAGTCCCGGTCCCTGGTGCTGCTGGGGGTCATCCTGTTGGCTTTGAGCTATGCCGCCCTCTGCCTCAGCCAGCGCCTGTCGGTGGTCTTCATTCCCTTGGTCTTGCTGGGTTTGGGGTTGCTTTGGGGGGGCCGGCGCCGCAAATACCTGCTGGCGGCCCTGCTGGTTCTGGCGGTAATTATCGGCTTTTTCTCCCCGAATATTCTCTGGTTCAAACTGAGCAAAGAGTATCCGGCCTACCGCGTCGAGAATATCTTTTTCTCCTGGAGCATCGCCAAACAGCACCCTTTCCTGGGCATCGGCCTGCGCAGCCCCCGGGAGCAATTCCTGGAGAACTACCGGCTTAACTATCTGTACGAGACCCCGGAAAAGTTCGCCCGGGACGTCTCCGAGATCGTCACCCCGGACAACCTGCTGCTGACCTTGCTGACCGGACTCGGTTTTCCCTTCACCATTATTTATGCCTTGTCGGTGTTGGTCCTGGTGGCCCTCCTCATCGGGGTGTCCCGGCGGCCTCCGCCGGGTCTGGTGTTGCCGCCGTGGACGCTCCTGGCGCCCATCTGCCTGGCCCTGGCGCACTGGCAGTTTTACGACGGCCTGCTCTTTCCCCAGAGCAGTTGGTTTTTCCACCTGCTCCTGGGACTGATCCCGGTGGGGACGGCCGCCGCCGCCGTCCAACCGGCCGAGACCGGCGCGGATTTAAGTTTTCCCCCCTTGAAGCCGAACCCGGATACAGGCGGGGTGGGAAGAGGACCAAACTAGCCCTATGGCCGACAAAACGCCCGCCCCTCCCCTTTCTTTGGTCAAGACGCTGCTCCTGCTGCTGGCGGTGCCGGTGCTCCTGTTTTGGCGGCCGACCTTTTTTTATATTATCGATGACTGGACCACCCTCATCCAGATGGCGCAATTGCCCTTCGGCCGATACCTGGCGACTCCGGACGGCGAACAATGGTTCCCTTTTTTCCGCCTGGTTTATTATGGGCTGGTGCGCCTGGCCGGGGAGCGCTACTCCCTGCTGGTCCTGGTCAATTGCCTGGGCGCCGGGGCCAACGCCTTTCTGGTTTATCTCTTTTTCCGGCGCCACTTGCGGCCCGGCGCCGCCCTGGCCCTGAGCCTCCTCTATGCCGGGGCCGCGGTCCAGCACGCCATCGCCTGGAACGCTTTTTATCTGGGCTATCTGCTCAGCCTGGGATTTTTTTTAGGGGCCCTGCTGCTCACCGATGCTTACCTGCGGTCCGGGGGCCGGGCCCGGCTGGGGGGCGTCGGCGTCTGCGCCCTGCTGTCGCTCCTGTCCCATAATTATCCCCTGGTGGGCCTGCTGAGCCTGCCGCTCTACGCCCTCCTGGTGCGGGGGGAATCCGGGCGCAAATTTTGGCTGCTGGGGGGCATGGTGCTGGCGGTTTATCTGGTCTTCACTGCGGGCTATCTCAGCTTTGCCGGGACCCGGGCCGCCACCGCGCACAACGTCCGGGTCTTCGCCGGCCTGCCGGGGCCGAACTATCTGGTCCACCTGTTTTTCGGGGCCGTTCTGGCCCCGTTTTTCTACCTGTTTTGGGGTCATTACCATTTTCCCGTCTGGGCTATGGCGACCGGGATCACCCTGCTGGCGACCTGCCTGGCCGTCATCTGGATCTGGGGCGGGAAGCCGGAGCGCCGCCTGGCCCTCTGGGCCCTGCTGGCCAATGCCCTGCCTTTTTTGCTGATTTCCCTGACCCGCTACTATAAATCGGTGAACCAGGCCTTTGTGGCCCGCTACGGCGTCTTCACCCTCATCGGGGCGCTGCTCCTGCTGGGCCTGGCCTGGGGCCTGCTGGCGGAGCGGCGGCCCCCCATGAAGACCTGGTGGCGCCGCCTGCCCCTGGCGCTGCTGGTGGTGATGGCCGCCGGCCAAGTCCTGGCCCTGCCCCGCTGGACCCAAAACTACCTGGAGATGAGCCGGGCCGCCGAGACCTGCTATTTCGGCCTCAGCCGGGAACCGGACGCGGCCCGCCTGCCTCAGGAGGTCTATAAAAAATTCTGCCCCGGCGCCTATCCCGTCATCACCCCGGCCCAGGCGCGGGCCGTCCGCGCCTTCCTGCACGGCGGTGAGGCCCGGTGATGACCGCGGCCTTTAGGCTCCCGAGATGATATCGGGCTCCTTAACCTTCGGGCGTTCAGGAGGGTCTAATCCGAGCAGAGACCCAAGAGTTCGGCAGCCATCCGCCCCCGAGCGACCTCGGCGCTCCCGGCCCCGCGGCCTCCGGCAGAGAACGCAAGGCGTTTTTTTTTAATTCCGGGCGGCAAAAACGCGGTTCCCGGACAATTTCGTAAATAAAAAGCAATATTTCCTTATTTATTGCTGGGTAAGAGGAAAAAAACCTGCTATACTGGCACAAAACAGAAAAAGGGGCAGACCTTGACGCAGGAGGGAGGTGTAGTTATCCAGGTGAGGGATGCCTGGAGCCGGGGATTTAGCCAAAAATCCCAGTTATTTTTATAAGTAGGGTAAATCCCGTTGACTTTTTCTCAAGATAGAAATAAAAAGGTGTAATCCTACCGGAGGGGGAGGGGTAGAGACCTTTTATGTCACTTAAAAACCGCTGCCAACCTTTTGCTCGTATGGTCCAAGACGCCAGGGAACAAGGGATATACCCTTACTTCCGGCCCATTGACCGATCGTGGGGCACAGAAGTGGAGGTGTCGGGCCGGCGTCTGATCATGATTGGCTCCAATGATTATCTGGGTTTCACCCACGATCCCCGGATAATCGAAGCGACGGCCAAGGCGGCGTTGCGTTGGGGGAGCGGTCCGGGGGGATCCCGCTTCCTTTGCGGCAACCTGACCTTGCACGAAGCCCTGGAGGAGCGTCTGGCTGCCTTCGTGGGCAAGAAAAAGGCCGTTGTGCATGCCACCGGATTCACCACCAACCTTGGCGCCATTGCCTGCATGTTGACGCCGCAGGATATCATCGTTTGCGATCGGGAAAACCATGCCAGTATTTTTGAAGGCTGCCAGGCCTCCCGGGCCCGGCTGATTCCCTTTGCGCACAACGATGCCGCGGCGGCGGAGCGGAAATTGGCCGCCGCCCGCCAGAAGAACCCCAACAGTTGCCTGCTGCTGGTGACCGAGGGGGTCTTCAGCATGTCCGGGGACATGGCTCCCCTGGATGAATTGGTGAAATTGAAAGAGCAGTATCAGGACCTGCTCGTTTACCTGGATGACGCCCACGGGCTGGGGGTGATGGGCGAAGGCGGCCGGGGGACCGTCCATCATTTCGGCCTCACCGCCGAAGTGGATTTCATCATGGGCACCTTCAGCAAGGCCCTGGCCTCCATCGGGGGCTTCATCGCCGCGGACGACGAAGAGGTCTTGGAATACCTGCGGCACCATTCCAAACCCTTGATCTTTTCCGCGGCCCTGCCCGCCAGCAATGCCGCCACGGTGCTGGCCTGCCTGGACCAGCTGGAAGAGGACCCCGGCCGGGTGACCCGCCTCTGGGACATTACCCGCCGGGTGCATAAGGGGTACCGGGAGATCGGAGTCATCACCAAACAGTCCAAGACCCCCATCATCCCCATTTACATCGGCGCGGAAGACAAGGCCTTCATGTTCGCCAAGGACATGTTCGATCACGGCGTCTTCGCCCTGCCGGCCATTTATCCGGCGGTCCCCCGGGGGCAGGCGGTGATCCGCACCGCCTTTATGAGCACTCATAAGAAGAGCCAGATCGATTACGTCTTGGAGGTTATCGAAAAGCTGGCCAAGAAGCATCGCATCCGGGCCTGTGATTTCGGGAAAGAGGAACCCTTTCTGGAAGACCACGGGTTTTCCTCCCAGGTTTCCGAGATGGCGGATCCGACTGTGAGTCTGGCCGGAGAGTAACAGACAGCCGGTTCAGACCGAGTTGCAAACTGTTGGTCCAGAGGGCGAGCGCGGCAAGTTTCTTGGGAGGGGGATTACCCAGGTAACTGCCGTCGTTTGGCTTGAGGGAGCGATACCCCGACAGTCTGGGGAGCAAAGAATTTCACCGGGTCTTGGCCGTGCAAACCTCCGACTCTCCGGAACCCGGCGTCCGATGTGGTGGGGACAGTCAAGTTGAAGTTTAACGATCTCATTACCGTCAGTGTCCGGCAGGTGGTGCGCCACCGGCGGCGTTACCTGGGGGCGGTCATGGCCATTGCCCTGGGGGTGGCCGGTTTCATCACCATCATCACCATGAGCCGGGAAGTGAAGAAAAACATCAATAATGATTTGGACCTCATCGGCGGGGTCAACATCATCCGGGTTTACTTCGACAATGCCCGCTCCTACCAGCCCCAATGGTTCCGGGACAACACCATGTCCGCCCTGGGCCGTCTGCCGGGCGTGAAGGATATGAGTCTTACCACCGGCAGAGCCGGCAACACCAACTGGCGGGGAGAGCAATTCGGTTTAACCCTGATCGCGGTGGACGAGAACTTTTGGCAGGTTTACAATTACTGGCCCCAGACCGGAACTCTGTTTGACGCCGCCGCCGTGCACGGGCGCAAAAGAGAAATTGTCCTGGGGGACGATTTGGCCCGCAAGATCTTCGGCAGCTTGGATTTGCGGGGCCGGTTAATGGAGATCAATAACGAACCCTATTGGATCTCGGGAGTCTTGGGGGGCGTCACCAACGGCACCGTGGCCAATGCGGTCTTGCTGCCCCTCACCACCGCCAAGGATCGCTTAAACGGCACGTTGCTTGCCGACCGTCTCTACCTCCGCTGCCAGAGCTGGGATGACGTTCCCCGGGTCGCTGCGGCCATCCCGGCGGTCATCAAGGCCAACCAGTCGCCGGAAGAACTCCACGTGGAGGTCTCCTGGGAGGCCCTTAAACGGGTGCGGCAACTGGCCTGGTGGATCGAATTTCTGGTCTATCTGGCCACCAGCGCCACTTTCCTGTTGGGGGGCGTGGGTATCTGGAACGTGATGATGGCCGCAGTGGTGACCCGCACCCGGGAGATCGGCTTAAAGAAGGCCATGGGGGCCGAGGATCGGGATATCCTGGCCCAGTTCCTCTCAGAAGCCCTCTGCCTCAGTATCGGGGCCTCCGTGATGGGCGCCTTGCTGGGGCGAGGATTGATGGAGCTCCTGGGCCGTATGATCGGCAGTCGGCCTCCGGAAAACCTCTTCCTGTTGGGACTATCTCTGGCTGTTCTTTTTGCCGTCATTCTTGGAGTGGGGGCGGGGCTCTATCCCTCTCTCCGGGCCAGTCGCATGGAAGTGGTTTCAGCTATACGTTATGAATAACCTGGTTTCTGCCGACAGGGCCGAGGCCCTGATCCAGGTAGCCAATCTCACCAAAAGCTACGACACCGGGGCCGGCGTCATTCACGTCCTGCGGGAGGTGAGCCTGCAAATCTATCCCGGCGAGATCGTGGCGGTCACGGGACCTTCCGGATCCGGGAAATCCACCTTTCTCTTTATATTGGGAATCTTCATCAGCCCCACCCGGGGATCTTATTTTCTTGGGGGCGAAGACGTGCTGCGACTGGATCGTAACTCCCAGGCCGAGTTTCGCCGCAATCGCTTGGGGTTTGTCTTCCAAAGCTGCGACCTGCTGGAAAACTCCACGGTCTACGAAAACTTGGAATTCCCCCTGATTTACGCCGGGGTGGACCGCCGGGAGCGTCCGGGCCGCATTGCTGCAGCCCTGGAGCTGGTGAACCTGGGATCGCGCATCCATCACGCCTCCAATCAGTTATCGGGGGGCGAGCGCCAGCGGGTGGCCGTAGCCCGGGCCCTGGTCAACCAACCGCAGGTCATCCTGGCGGATGAACCCACCGGCCAACTGGACCGGAAACACGGCCACCAGGTCATGGACCATTTCGCCGAGATCGTCAACCACAGCAATACGGCCGTCGTAGTGGTGACCCACGACCCCGAAATGGCGGCCAGATGCAACCGGGTCTGCTCCATCAGAGACGGCATCCTCTATGAGCAATGACTCCCTCCGGAATCTTGGCCCCTGTTAGCGAGATAGCCATGACGGAAGGTTTTGCTTCCCTACCGGAGGCCGCCAGGCCGCGGTCTGATTTCCGCCTGAGCGGCAACCCCCAAGCCTGTCGGCCGGCCTGGCGCCTTTGGGCCTTCCTGGCCTGGGGCCTGATCCTTTTGCTGCTGGCAGGGACGGCGCGGCCCGGATTAGCCGGCGCCGCCGAACCGGAACTCTCCGATTCCCCGGCGGCCCCCCAAGGACCGCTGGGCTACGATGCCTGCGCCCGCCTGGCCATTCAGCGGTCTCCCTATTTCACTAAGAGCTCGGTGGAAATTGATATCCGGCGGCTGGATGAAAACGACAGCCGCTTTGCCATGACGCCGCCCATCTCCTTCCGCAGCACATACTATATCAATCAGCCTACTCAGAGGTTCGGCGACACCCCCAAACCCTACCTGCTCTCCTTTGTCTCCGACCCGTATAACCCCTTCGGCGCCTATTTCTCCCTGCAGGCCCAAAAGATCGCCACTCAGATTGCCGTGTTCTCTCACCTGCACATCATCAGCGAAGGTCTAATGCGCCTGGGCCAGATGTTTCTCAACCTGGGCGCCATGAAACAGATGGCCGCCTACCAAAGCGACCTGCTCGCCGTGTCCCGGGAGAACCTGGCTTACGCCCAACACCGCCAGAGCATCGGCACCGGCACTTCCCTGGAAGCGCAGCTGGCCGCCCAGGAGTTGGAATTGGCCAAAGGCGAGCAGGAACGTCTGGAGGGGGCCCGGAAGAAGACTCTGGCCAGTTTGAAAACCTTTTTGGGTTTCAAGGCGGACGCCCAGGTGGAGTTTGACCTGCGGGACGTCCACCGCCAGGTCTTGGGCGGTTTCGACCCCGCCGCCGCCAAGTTGGAAGAGGCCAAGAACAGGTCTTACGAACTCAAGGCCCTGGAGCTTAAAAAGGAAGTGCAGAAGTATAATATCCTCTTGGCCAAGGCCAAGGTCTTTCCTTCTCTCCTCTTTACCGCCCAGACCCCCGACCCCTTGAGCGTCAGCACCGCCAGGGGCATGTTCGTCGGGTTCGGCCTGGAAGTGCCGGTCTGGGACGGCCTCAAGCGGGTTCGGAATATCTCCCGGCAGAAGGCCATCTTAAATCAGTACGGGTCCGACAAGGACGTGAAAGAACTCAGCCTGGGCGACAAGTGGAACAGCCTCCAGGAGGAGCTCGGCACTGCCCTCGCGGCCCTGAAGATCGCCCGATCCCAGGAAGAACTGGGGCGGCTCAAAGAACGGCAGGGGGAAATCCGTTACCAATCCGGGTCGGAGCCGCTGCCCATCTGGCTGGAGGCCCGCAAGACCAAGATCGAGGCGCAAAAAAACAGCGCCGACCGGGCCTTGAAATATGACTCACTCCTCCTGAATTTGCGCCAACTCTCTGGAGACCTGGGTTATAGCTATGTGGATCCCAAATCCTGGCAGAATTAAGGTTGTCCTGCTCCCGGCAGCCGTCCTGGCCCTGGCGGCCCTGATGGCCCTTCCGGCCTGGTCCAAGCCCAAGGATGGGGCAGGGCCGGCCGCGGCTCCGGCCGCGCCGGTCTCGGAACCGGAAATCACCTTCAGCGGCAAGGTCTTTTGCTCCCTCAAACGCCGGGTGGACCTACCCTTCAAAGGGGTTATCACTTCGATTCTGGTGCATTCCGGCGAGCCGGTGCAGCCGGGCCAGGTGTTGGCCAGGTACCGCCTGGCCGCCGAGGCCCTGGTGCTGATCCGCCAACGTCTGTCGCCCCCGCAGATTGTGGAGAGCCAGGTCAGGCTGGCTAACCTGGAACGCTCCCTGGGACCGTTGCAGTCCAAGCAGCGGGAATTGGCCCGCCTGGTCCAAGATAAATTGGCGCCGGCCCAGAGCCTGGAACAGGTCAAGCGGGATATCGGCCTGCTGAACCAGGAGCGGGCCGCGTTGCAGAGCCGGCTGCGCCAGGACAAGCAGTTGGCCCAGGAAGACCAGAAAATTTTGCAGGATCAGTTGGGCAAGGCGGTCAGTCCGAGCCAAATCCCCCAGGAGGCGGATTTGCTGGCGCCCATCGGCGGTTATATCGTTTGGGTCAGCCCCGCCTTGCAGGAAGGCGCCATGCTGGAACCTGCCCCCGGGGTCTTCCAGGTGGGAGTCATGGACCCCATGCTGGTGCGGGCCCGGGCCTTCGAGATCGAGGCCCTGCAAATCAAACCCGGGGATACCGCCATGGTCACCCTGGAGGCCCTCCCCGGGAAGAAATTTCAGGGGAAAGTGAGCCGCATCTCCTGGTCTTCCCTGACCCCCGGCCTGGAACAACCGGCTTACTACGACGTGGAGTTAACGGTGCCGAACCCGGGACTGGAGCTCAAAGACGGTCTGAAGGCCCAGATAATTTTTCGCCAACCCGGACGATGAGGTAGGTTAATGGCAATTAACCGGGCGATCAGGATATCTCCCGTAAATGAACCGGCTGAATTAGAACAATTTCTGCACCTGCCCTGGCGCCTTTATCAGCAAGACCCCTACTGGGTGCCGCCCCTGCTGCCGCTGCAGCGCCGGTTCCTGGACCGGAGCCGGGGGCCCTTCTTTGAAATCGGCGAGGCCCAATATTTTCTGGCTTATCGGAACGGCGAACCGGTGGGCCGCATCTCGGCCCACCTCAACCGGCTCCATGACCGGCACTATGGGCCGGGCACCGGTTTCTGGGGCTTTTTTGAGGCGATCCAGGACCGGCAGGTGGCCGAGGACCTGTTTGAGGCCGCGGCCGCCTGGCTCCGGGAGCGGGGCTGCTCCCGTCTGGTGGGCCCCTTGAATTTTTCCATCTACGACGAAATGGGCCTGCTGGTGGAGGGTTTCGACTCCCTGCCGGCCATGTTCCAGACCCACAATCCCCCTTACTACCAGGATCTGGTCACATCTTGGGGCTTTCGCAAGGCCATGGACTGGGTGGCCCTTAAAATCACCAACCGCAACGTGGACCTAACTGCCATGGAGCGGCGCCTGGAAGAGATTCTGACCAACCAGAAGGTGACCCTGGCCCCCTATACCCCCAGGGACCTGGCCCGGCGGGCCGAAGAGGTCTTTCACCTCTTCAACGAGGCCTGGAGCGTCAACTGGGGGCACGTGCCCCTGACCCGGCGGCAATTCGATCACTTTCTGCGGGAAGTCAAACCCCTGTTGCGGCCGGGGCTGGTCCATCAACTGCTGGACGGCGACCGGCTGGTGGGCTTCGGTATCGTGCTGCCGGACCTGAATCCCCTGGTGCAGCAGCTCAACGGGCGGCTGCACCTCTGGGGCCAACTCCGGCTCCTCTACGCCGCCAAGTTCGCCCCGATACGCAAGGTGCGGGCTTTGGTCATCGGCATTGCCCAGCCCTACCAATTAAAGCGGCTTAATTACGCCATATTGTTAAGTACTTACATTTATCTAGTAAAACACACCCCGTGCGAGATGGCCGACTTCTCCCTGATTCCCGAAACCCTGCGCCCCTGGATCAAGGTGATTAAGGCCTTCGGGGGCCAGCAATACAAGACCTTCCGGGTTTTTGAAAGAGAAATCCGATCCCATGAAGGCTAAGGGGCCGCCGGTCTCCGCTCCCATCTCCGATCTGGCGCTGACGGCGGCGCTCTCCGCCGCTATTTTCGTTCTGGCCCATTTTCGGGCCTTGACCGACTCCTTCGTCATCAACGACGACGTCCGGCAACAGCTCTTCTGGATGCAGCAATGGCTGGACCCGGCGCTGTTCCGGGGCGATCTGCTGGCCGATTACGCCCGCCATTACGTCCCCTGGGGGGTCAAGGGGCTTTACTGGCTGGCTTCCCGGGTGACGAACCCCGTGTCGTTCTCCCAGGTCCTGCCTGGCCTGCTCTTTGTGTTCCTGGCCCTCTGCCTGTATCGCCTGGGAGGGCAACTGGGCGGCCGCCGCCTGGCCTGGACCACGGTGGCGGTCTATTGGCTGCTGCCCTTTTTCCTGGAAAATCTGGCCGGGGGGCTGGCCCGGGCCTTTGCCGCGCCGCTGCTGGCCTTCTTTTGGCTCTGCTGGCAGGAAGGCCGGCCCTGGGGCGTGGGACTCGCCCTCATTTTGCAGGCCCTGTTTATTCCCTATATCTTCCTGGTCAGCGCCCTGGCCGCCGGACTGGCCTGGCTGGCGGGGCGCACCGGCAGGTTCGAGCCGCCGCCCTTCCCTTCCCGCCCGCGGCATTTTCTCTGCCTGGGCGCCGGCGCCGTCCTGGTGGCCTTCATGAACTTCAGCTACTCCCACGACGGCTACGGGCCCCTGGTGAGCTACGCCGAGATGGTGAACCGCCCCGAGTTTTACGCCGGGGGCCGCTTCGCCATCCTGCCGGTGCCATCGATTTTTTGGGAATTGATCGCCCCTTGGGAGTGGCTGGCCCCCTTCCGGGAGCTGGGGCCGGTGGCGGGAATCGCGGCCTGTGCGGCCTTGGTGTTGGCGACGGTCTGGGGGCTGAGGGGGCTGGAGGGGCGAACCATCGCGGCCCGGCTCAAACCTTTCTGGTATCTGGCCCTGGCCGGGGTGCTCCTTTATTTTCTGGCCCGGATTTTTCTATTTAAACTCTTCATGCCGGACCGCTATCTCATGTACACCCTCAACCTGGCCTATTGCCTCATCCTGGCCCTGGGTCTGCACGCCGCCTTTCAGGTGGACCGCTGGCCCGGAAACCTGGGCCTCCTGGCCCTGGCCGCCGCCGCGGGATTGGGGGTGGTGCGGCTGCAGGACGTGGGCCTCAAAGATTACTCGGTCTATCGGCCGGTGTTCGCCGCCCTGGCGGACACCCCCAAGGACGCGGTCATTGCCGGCCATCCTAACCTGCTGGACAATGTCCCCACCTTCGCCCGCCGCCGGGCCCTGGCCACCTATGAACTGGCCCAGCCCTGGAGCCAGGGGTACTGGCGCAAAATCAAGCCCCGCCTGGAGGACCTGTTGGCCGCCTATTACGCCGCCGACCCCCGGGAGGTCATCGCCTTTTGCCGCAAGTATCAGGTCTCCTTTATGGTGGTGGACGACCGCCATTTCACCCCGGAATTTCTGGCCGGGGGCCGTTTCTTCGTTCCCATGGACCGCAAGGTCCCGCGGCATTTCGGCAAAACTCTGGCCGAACGGGTGGACGGCCCCTTTTTCGCCCCCTTCGACCGGCAGATCGCCGCATTGACCAAGGGGCGGCGCCAGTTCGCCCTGCTGTCTTCCCCCATCTTTAAGGCCGCCGTCCTGGACCGACACTTGCGCCTGCTGGATCTGCGCCCCTGGCTGAGCGCGGCCCCTCCCCCTCATCCTGCGGAAGGCCCGCCTGGGAAAAACCCATAAATTCTTTCCAGGGAGCGAAGCGACCGAAGAATCCGGAGCCTTCCTTACGCCCCGGAAGACCAGGCGGTCAGGGTCACCACCGGAGAGGGGCGGCCATCCGTCAATTCCAGGAGAGATTCAGGGCAGGGGCGGCGTGGAGCGCGGCCTGAGACGCCGGGGCTGGTCGCCTATACTCTGCTGGATCTTGCTCAGGATAACCTTAAGGGAGTCGATTTCCGGCTGCGACAAGTTATGGGTGACCCGTTGCCGCAGGCCCTGCACCAGAGGGAAGAGGCGTTGGTGGAGTTGCTTGCCTTCGGGGGTGAGGTAAACGCAAAACTTGCGGCGGTCCCGGGGGTCGGGCTGACGGATGATGAAGCGCTTTTTCTCCAGGGCGTCCAGCATCCGGGTGATGTTGGGCTTATCCTTGGCGGCCTTTTCCCCGATCTCCCGTTGGGAGAGGCCCTCTTCCTCCCACAGGTGGCGGATGATGCCCCACTGCTCGGCGGTAATTTCCAACCCGTGCTGTCTGAAACTGCGCTGCAAAGCGGACTTCAGGGCCAGGGCGGTCTGGTAGATCACAAAGCCCACGGAATCTTTGATGTAGTATTCGTCCATGATTAGTTATACTAATAACAAATTAATATACAACTACCGGTTAAAAAAATTTTCGCATCTGAGCGCCGTGCCCTGCCCCTTCTCCGTTAATCATCATTGATACTTCACATTCAGATGCATCAAATAATCCATTGATAGGGCAGGTCCGTTTTTTTTCGCCGATTTTCACCCGGATAATGGTTAATATAATAATTATAATTGATCACAAGATCGGCGGGCTTGGGGTTGAGTTGACCTTACCAGAAAATTTATTTATTTTTCCGCCCCCGGCCCTAAGGAGCTGGAACCACCAAGATGAGTCTTGCCATTAGCCAACGTAACACCTTGATCGGGCTGGCGGTGCTGGTGGCCGTCCTGCTGTTGGTGGGCTACCTGGCCTGCGGCAGCCGAAACGGCCCCGCCTTTCGCACCGTCCCCATCAAACGCGGCGATCTCCTGGCCACCATCAGCGCCACCGGCACAGTGGAACCGGAGGAGGTAATCGACGTCGGGGCCCAGGTGGCCGGCAAGATCCTCTCCTTCGGCAAGGATAAGCACGGCAAGGCCGTGGACTACGGCTCAGTGGTGGAGGCCGGGACCGTGCTGGCCCGCATTGACGACGCCCTCTACGCCGCCGACGTGGAACAAGCCCGGGCCACCCTGGGGCAGTCCCAGGCCGCCTTAAAACGCGCCGAAGCCGACCTGGGCCAGCTCAAGGCCAAACTTTACCAGGCGGAGCGGGACTGGGCCCGGGCTAAGAAGTTAGGTCCCTCCGACGCCCTGTCCCAGTCGGATTTCGATGCCTCCAAGTCGGCCTATGAGATCGCCAAGGCCAATCTGGAGGTGGGTCAGGCCGCCATTGTCCAGGCCAAGAAGACCGTGGAGCAGTCCAAGGCCGTCCTGCGGCGGGCCGAACAAAACCTGAGTTACTGCACCATCGTCTCCCCGGTCAAAGGAGTGATCGTGGATCGCCGGGTCAATATCGGCCAGACCGTGGTGGCCAGCCTCAACGCCCCCAGCCTCTTTCTGCTGGCCAAGGACCTGACCCGTCTCCAGGTCTGGATCTCGGTCAATGAAGCGGACATCGGCCTGATCCATCCGGGCCAGCCGGTAACCTTTACCGTGGATGCCTTCCCCGGCGAAGTATTCAAAGGCGAAGTGGGCAAAGTGCGGCTTAACGCCACCATGACCCAAAACGTGGTGACTTACACCGTGGAAGTGATCACCGACAACGCCAGCGGCAAACTACTGCCGTATCTCACCGCCAACGCCAAGTTTGTGGTGGGCCAACGCCAAAATGTCCTCCTGGCCCCCAACACCGCCCTGCGCTGGCTGCCCCAGGAAAAACAGGTGATGGCGGAATACCGGGGAAAACCGGCGAAAGGCAAGCCCAACAGTAAAGCCGGCCCCGGGGGGCAGTCCGCCAACCCCGACCGGGAGAGCGAACGCCGCGGAGTTCTCTGGCTTCCGGCGGGCAGCCAGGTGCGGCCTTTAAGAGTGCGTTTGGGATTGACCGACGGCGCCCTGACGGAGGTGGACAACCCCGAACTGAAGGAAGGGACCCTGGTGGTGGTGGGCGAAGCGGAAGCCGTTGCCGATAACGGCAAACCAGCCCCGGGCGGCAGCCCCTTTACGCCGCAATTATTCCGCAAGTCAGCTTCAAGCCCTCCCAAGGGTGGTTAAGCCCCCATGGAACTCATCGAACTCCGGAATCTATATAAGACCTACCACCTGGGCGAGATTGAGGTGCCGGTGCTGAAAGGGGTTTCGCTGACGGTGGCCCGGGGGGAGTTCGTCGCCCTCATGGGCACTTCCGGTTCGGGCAAGACCACTCTCATGAACATCCTGGGATGCCTGGACCGGCCCACCTCCGGAGAATATTGGCTGGAGGGGCAGGACGTCACGGCCCTGTCAGCCGACGACTGGGCCCAGCTGCGCAACGAGAAGATCGGCTTCGTCTTCCAGACCTTTAATCTGCTGCCCCGCACCAGCGCCCTGGAAAACGTCATCATGCCCCTGTCGTACACCGCCACCCACCTGTCTGAAAGCGAAGCGCGGCAACGGGCCGAAGAATTGCTGGAGCGGGTGGGATTGGCGGGACGTTTGGATCACGAACCTTCGCAACTCTCCGGCGGGCAGCAGCAACGGGTGGCCATTGCCCGGGCCTTGATCAACCACCCCGCCATCCTGTTCGCCGATGAGCCCACCGGCAACCTGGACTCTAAAACCAGTCAAGAAGTTTTAGAACTCTTTCAGAAACTCAATGCAGAAGGGATGACCATCATTCTGGTCACCCACGACGAACAGGTGGCCCGCTACGCCTGCCGGATTATCAGGATCAGCGACGGGGTGGTGGAAACCGAGGACCGGCGGCCGTCGCAGGATGGAGTCTGCCCGGTTATCCAGGATTCGGCAGTGGGGGCGACGTTATCCAGGCTGCGCCCCGGCTGGGCCTGGCAGCGCCTCCAATGGATGGTGCGCACCGCTTTTAAGGGGCTGAGCCGCAACTATCTGCGCGCCGGCCTGACCACCCTGGGCATCGTCATCGGCGTGGCCGCAGTCATCGCCATGATGGAGATCGGCCGCGGCTCCTCCAGCGCCATTCAACAGACCATCTCCAGCATGGGGGCCAACGTCCTGGTGGTGGTGCCGGGCACCGCCTCCAGCGGCGGCGTCAGTTTCGGGGCCGGCAGCGTCAAGACCCTCACCCCGCAGGACGCCGAGGCCATCCAGAACGAATGCCCCGCGGTGCGAGGCGCGGTTCCCGTGGTCCGGGCCCGGACCCAGGTGGTTTACGGCAACCGCAACTGGGTGCCGGTCTTCATTGACGGCACCACGCCCGGTTTTCTGGATATCCGGGAATGGGGTTTGGCCGAGGGGCACATGTTCACTGAGCGGGATGTCCGCAACGCCAGCAAGGTCTGCGTCCTGGGGCAAAGATTGGTAAAAGAGCTGTTCCAGGGCGAAGACCCCCTCGGCAAGGAAGTGCGGGTGAAAAACGTCTCCTTCCGGGTGGCGGGGATTCTCAGTTCCAAAGGCGCCAACATGATGGGCATGGATCAGGACGATACCCTGCTGGCGCCCTGGACCACCATCAAATTCCGGGTGACCGGGTCTTCGGCGGAGACCGCCAACCAAAGCGCCAGCGCCACTGCCACCTCCTCGAGTTCCAGCACTTCCGATGCGGTTAATACGCTCAATCAGATTTACCCCACCAGCAAAAACAAACTATATCCGGAGCAGTCGGCGACCCAGGCCGCCGACACCCCCCTGCCGGTGCGGTTTATCAATGTGGACCAGATTTTGACCGCAGCCCGTTCCACCAAAGACGTGCCGGCGGCCATCCAGCAAATCACCGAGTTGCTGCGGGAGCGCCATCGCATCCGTCCGGGGGAGCCGGCCGACTTCAACATCCGGGATATGACCGAAATGACCAAGGCCCTGTCCTCCACCAGCGGCCTGATGACCAGGCTGCTGCTGGCGGTGGCCCTTATTTCCCTGCTGGTGGGCGGCGTCGGAATCATGAACATCATGCTGGTGTCGGTGACGGAGCGCACTCGGGAGATCGGCCTGCGCATGGCCGTGGGGGCCTGGGCCCGGGATATTCTCCAGCAATTCCTGGCCGAATCCGTCATCCTCTGTTTCTGCGGCGGCGCCGCCGGCATCCTGGCGGGCCGGGGGATTTCCATGCTGGTGACCATGTTGCTGGGCTGGCCCACCGAATTGTCTCTGGAAGCCATCGTGGCGGCCTTCGCGGTCTCGGTGTCGGTGGGCATCATCTTCGGCTACTACCCGGCCTGGAAAGCGGCGCACCTGGACCCCATTATTGCGTTAAGATATGAATAAGATGATTGATTACTTTTATTGTAAATAATAGTATGCATGATACATCTAGAAAATCCGGTGGCACAAGCTTTCCAGCCTGTACAATAAGGTAATCTGTCATGATGCGGCCCGGGTGCACAGCCTGGAAAGGCTGTGCCACCGATGAAAAATGCATGCTCAAATTTCTATGATGCCCGGTAGTTACTCGAAGAGTGTCAAGCTTATGATAAGCATAACCTTGGCCCTCTGCCTGGCAATGGCGGCCGGCTGCGCCGTGGGTCCGGATTATCAGCGGCCGGAGACCAAAGTCCCGGAAAATTGGGACGGCCAGTCCGCAGTCACCCCGGCCACCCCCAGCAAGACCACGGCCGATCCGGCGGACCTGAAATCCTGGTGGGACAATTTCAGCGATCCCTCCCTTTCCTCCCTGGTGGAAATGGCGCTCCGCTCCAACCTCGATCTGCGCCAGGCCGAGGCCCGCATCCGCCAGGCCCGGGCCTCCCTGGGGGTGGCTCGCGCCCCCCTGCTGCCCCGGGTGGACGCCTCGATCATCTATGAACGGAGCCAAAGCGCCAGCGCCACGGTGGGGGCGGGTGGCGGCACCCCGACCATTGCCACCGCCGGCGGGCTGCGGGAATTATTTCAGGTGGGCCTGGACGCCAGTTGGGAACTGGATATCTTCGGGGGCGCCCGCCGGAGTATGGAAGCCGCCGGGGCCGACCTGCAGGCCGCGCTGGAGGATCGCCGCGACGTCCTGGTGACCCTGGCCGGGGACGTGGGCAACAATTACCTTAATCTGCGCGGCTTCCAGCAACAGTTGGCCATTGCCCGCAAAAACCTGGCGGCCCAGAAACACACCGCCGAAATCACCCGGAAGCGGCACGAAGCCGGCTTTGTCAGCGCCCTGGACGTGGCCAACGCCAACGCCCAGGCGGCCACCACCGAGGCCCAGATCCCGGTGCTGGAGTCCCAGGTCCGGGCCGCGATTTACAGTCTGGGGGTGCTGCTGGGGCGGGAGCCGGCCTTCCTGGAGCAGGACTTGAGCAAGGAAGGCCCCATTCCGGGCGCCCCCCCGCAAGTGCCGGTGGGGCTGCCCTCCGAACTCATCCGGCGCCGCCCGGATATCCGCCGGGCCGAAGCCAAACTCCACGCCGCCACGGCCCGCATCGGAGTGGCCACCGCCGACCTGTTTCCCAAGTTTTCCCTCACCGGCAGCTTCGGCTTTTCCAGCAATGACCTGACCAAGTTGGGCAACCTGGCCGACAGCAAATTCTGGTCCTTCGGCCCCACCGTCACCTGGCCCATCTTCGCCGGCGGCCGCATCTACTGGAATATCAAACTCCAGGACGCCCTGGCCGAAGAGGCCCTGCTGGCTTACCAAAAGACGGTGCTCACCGCCTTCAAAGAGGTGGAAACCGCCCTGGTGGCCTACGCCAAGGAACAGCAACGCCGCCAATCCCTGGCCGCCGCGGTGGCCGACAACCGCCGGGCCGTGGACCTGGCCATGCAACTCTATGTCGCCGGCAAAAGGGATTTCCTGAACGTCCTCACCGCCCAGCTCAACCTCTTCACCACGGAAAACGCCCTGGTCCAAAGCACCAGCGCCCAGGACACCAACCTCATCGCCCTCTACAAGGCCCTGGGCGGCGGCTGGGAACCTACCGGAACCGCCTTGTCCATGGGAAAATAGCTTTCCCCACGTTACCCAGATTTTTTTCTTCTATTCCTTGTTTGGGAGGTTGGAATGGCAGGGTGGGCGACCGGCCCCTGAAGAACTTTACCGAAAAATTGAGGCCTCTGCGAGAATCCTGTGGAACAGCCGCCCTCGGCTGTTTATTGCAAGCGGGGGCGCCTGCTCCACCTTATCTTGGGGTAAACGAGGCGCTCTCCCTGGTAGGAAGGGATTTTCGCAGAGGTCTCAAGTTCCTGGTCCTTTGGTGGCCCAGGCGTCCCGCCTGGGCAGACCGAGCCTGCGCCGCCGGGGGCGGCGGCGCTGCCTTTCCTAGTTTATGGGTGAGCCAAAAGCTCATATTGATTAAACTGCGGGGGATTTAATTTAGCGCCACCCAGGGCCAACCCCGATTAGCGTTGCCTTAATCTCCTCCTCAGGCCCCACAGGGCCAGCAGGCCGGAGCCCAGCAGGGGCAGGCTGGCCGGGACCGGCACCGGGTTGGGATCGTATAAGAAGGCGTGGGTTAACCCCCCGGAGGTATCGGCGTAGCCCACAATCTGACCACTATCGTTAATCGAATAGGCGCGACTATTGGTTCCTCCCAGGGTGCCCAAATCGGTCATAACTCCGTCGAACCAGAGGAAGGCGTGCGGTTGCTCGCCGGCGGTATAGGCTTCTCCCACCACCTGCACGCTACTGTTAATTCCGTATGCGACACTGGAATTTCCCCCCAGGGTGCCCAGATCAGTCATGCCCCCGCTGGCGGACCAGAGGAAGGCGTGGTATGAGCTATAGATGGTCCTTGCTTGACCCACGACCTTACCGGCGTCGTTGATACCATTAGCGGTGCTATAACCTCCCCCCAGGGTGTCCAGGTCACTCATGACCCCGCCGGAATAAAGAAAGGCGTGAGTTTGAAAACTTGCCGTGCCGGCTCCGCCAACGACCTGGCCACTGCTGTTGATGCCAGAAGCACTACCATGAGTTCCCCCCAAGGTGCCCAGGTCCGTCATGCTCCCGCCGGAGTAAATAAAGGGATGGTACTGTCCGCCACTGGTGGCGGCTTGACCCACGATCTGGCCGCTGTTGTTGATGCCCGTGGCGTAACTAACGGTTCCTCCCAGGGTGCCGAGGTCGGTCATTACTCCCCCGGAATAGAGAAAGGCGCGAGTGAACCCGCTGGCATTGGTGGAATAGCCCACGATTTGGCCGCTGTTGTTGATGCCTATTGCGACACTACTGCTTCCCCCCAGGGTGCCGAGATCAGTCATGA
>CAZOCQ010000004.1:0-38730 GCA_964578335.1 uncultured Desulfobacca sp. | reverse complement strand
GGTTTTCCCGGCGGCCTTGAAGCCCCGCAGCAGGAAATAAAAACCGGCCACCAGGATCAGGTTGACCAGGGCGGTGAGCAGAAAGCCGTCGGCAAAGCCGATCTTGCCGATGACCGGGCCCAGAGCGGCCGAACTCAGCATCATGCCCAGATAGATGGAGGCGTTATAGCCGCCCATAGCCAGGCCGCGAAACTCCGGCGGCGCCGCTTCGGCAGTGAGGGCCCCGATGGAGGTGAAGGCCAGGCCCATGCTGACCCCCAAGAACGCCGCCCATAGCATGAAGGTGAGGAAGCGGCCGGCCAGACCGAGGCCGGCGATGCAGCCCACTACTCCCAAGAGACCGGCGATGGCCAGCAGACCGCGGTTGCCCGCCCGGTCGCTCAGGTGGCCGAAGGGAATGCGGGACAAAACATTCAGGCTGCCCTGGGCGGCGAAGACCAGGCCGATTTCCCCCAGGCTCAGACCCCGGTCCTGGGCGTGCAGCGGCAGGAAGGTGATGAACAGCCCCAGTCCGAAGCAGCCCCCCAGGGTACCCAGCCAGCAACCCAGCAGAGGCAGATTACCCAGCAATTGCCAAACCATGGCGGCCGTGGTTCCGGCCTGAGCGCGCCGTGGAGCTGCGGCCAGCTTGGGGTTGCCCGGCAGGAAAAAGATGCAGGCCCAGAAGGTTAGGAAGATGCTGAGGCCGGAGATGAAGAAGGTCAGGGGAAAGCCCGTCTCTTGAGCCAGGAAGCCGCCCACCGCCGGGCCCAGGGTCATGCCGCTGTAGATGGCCGTGGTGTACCAGGCGTAGGAGCGGCCCAGGTGGGTGGGCGGGGAAATGTTGGCCACAAAGGCCATCAAGGAAGGGCCGAAGGCCGCCAGACCCACCCCGGAAAAGAGGTAAATCCAAATGAGTTGCCGGGGGCTGTGACTGAGGCAAACCAGGAAGGACGAGGCGGATAGAATCAGGATGCCGCTGGCCGCGGTCAGCTTGGCCCCCAGCCGGTCCGAGAAGATCCCCAGGGGCAGCGACAGCAACCCGGCCATGAGCAGAAAAGCGGCGTTGATCAGCCCCACTTCCACGGTATCCGCCCCCAGGGTGACGGCATAGAGGGGCACCACCGGCATACGCAGGTAGGCGCCGAAATAGCAGCCGAAGACCACGGCGCAGCAGACGTACAGCAGGGTAAGATAGGACCGTTGGGATAAATTGGCGTTCATGGCGGGGGAGGTGGACGGTTTAAGGTTTCTGGAGATGTGCCTGATCAGGAACGACGGGCGTGCCGGCGCTCCCGGCCTTTACTGGCCCGGATCGGTTCGGGCGGTGGCGCCTGCCATATTAGCGTTGACCGCTGACCGTTCTACGCCCCGCGCCGCTGCTCGTTCACCTTGGTGCGCAGGCGCCGCACCAGTTCGGTATAAGAGGACTCGCTGATCACCCGGGCGAATTGGGAGCGGTAGTTGTTCACCAGGCTGACGCCTTCGATGATCACGTCATAGACCTTCCAGGCGCCGCCCTCATTGAGCAGGCGGTAAGACAGGGGAATCCGGTCATTGGGACGGACCACCACGGTGCGCACCTCGGCGTAGTCGCCGTCCTGGCTCTGGCCGGTATAGTCAACCCGCACCCTCTTGGCATAGCGGTCAATTTTATCGGAGTAAGAAGCCTCCAACAGTTCGGCAAACAGGCGGACAAACTCATCCCGCTGTCCGGCGCTGAGTTTACCCCAGGTTGCTCCCAGAGACCTCTTGGCCATTTCCCGGTAGTCGAAATGGCGGTCCACCAGCTGTTTCACCGTCTGTTGCCGGCGCTGCTTCTGGGCCGGGCCGGCCAGGGCCGGATCATTAAGAATATCCAAGGCCTTCTCAATGACTTGCTTGACCACCTCCATGGGCGGCTGGATGGCCCAGGCCCCGGGAACCATCAGGACCAGGCCGAAAATGGCGGCCAAGACAACGGTTTTAGGCATCCATCTCATCACGAACTGCTCCTTTCCGGAACCGCAGGCTCGCAGAAAGCCGGCAGGGCTGAGCCGCTGGCGCAACCACCACGAGCCAAGGTCCCGGCGGGATCATTATATAAATTCTAACCGGAGCAAGCCTCAGTAGTCAACCGCACTCAAACCTTCCCGTGGATGTAGCTGCTGAGCAGCTCCTCCAAATCGATGGCCGATTCGGTATCGCGGATCGTGCTTCCCGGCGGCAGGGGTTGGTCTCCGCTGCCGGGTGAGATCTTGACGAATTTATCGCCGATAATCCCCTTGGTGCGGATGGAGGCGATGGCATCCCCGTACAGCTTTAGGTCAGGCTCCAATTTCATGGTCACTTTCGCCCGGTCTCCCTGGGTCAGCCGGATGGACTCCACCCGGCCCACGTTCACCCCGGCCACCTCCACGGCCGCGCCTTGTTTGAGGCCGGAGATGTTGTCGAAGTTGGCCATCACCTGGTAGCCGCGGCCCCAAATTTCCATCTTCCCCAGGTGGATGGCCAGGTAGGCCAGGCAAGCCAGGCCCGCCAGGACAAAGATACCCACCACCAGCTCCAGATTGCCTTTTCTCATAATTTCGGCCTATCCTTCCAGAAAATCGACTTCGCCTTTGATAAAACTCTGCACCACCGGGTCCGCATGATTCTGGATCTCCGCCGGCGTGCCGTGCGCGATGATGCGCCCCCCGTGGAGCATGGCCACGTGGTCGGCAATGGAAAAGACCTCCGGGATGTCGTGGGCCACCACCAGGGCCGTGTAGCCGCTGGCCTGGTGGGTCTGCCGGATCAGGTGAAACACGGTGTTGGTCATGGGCGGGTCCAGGCCGGTGACCGGCTCATCGAAGAGGATGATCTCCGGCTCCTGGATCATGGCCCGGGCCAGGGCCACCCTTTTTTTCATACCGCCGCTCAATTCATCGGGAAACTTGGTCTCCACTTCGGCGGACAGGTGCATCTGCTCCAGGCGCAATCTCACCCGCTGGGCGATTTCCGCCTCCGGCAGCCGCGTCTTTTCCCGCAGGGGAAAGGCGATGTTTTCAAAGACGTTGAGGGAGTCGAACAACGCCCCCCCCTGAAACAGCACGGCAAAGTGCTTCTTAAATTCCTGCAGGCGCTTGCCCCGCAGGGTGGCGATGTCCACCCCGTTCACCAGCACCTGGCCCCGGTCAGGCTTCAACAGCCCGATGAGATGTTTCAGCAGGACGCTCTTGCCCACCCCGCTTTTGCCGATGACCACGGTAATCTCCCCCGTGGGAATGGTCAGGTTGATGCCGTCCAGCACCATTTGACCGTTAAAATATTTATGCAGATTGACGACTTGGATCATAAAGTCAGTGGTCAGTGGTCAGTGGCCAGTTGCCAGTAGTCAGTAAAAACTAGCCAAACATATTTGAAATTTTCACTCCAAAGGTTGCGAAAGGATTTCACCACCAAGGCACCAAGGGCACCAAGTTCGCACCAAGAAAACCTTGGTGAATTCTTGGTGGTCTTTGTGTCTTGGTGGTGATAAAATGCTGCCGCATCTGTAGATAGATGATATTATTAATATTATCTCCGCGGCCTAACCATTGTTAGAGATAAATTCTCAGATTGATGGAACGTAGAATCTAAAAACTCGAAACTCAAAGCTACATAAAGAAAGAAGTGAGGATATAGTCCCAGGCCAGAACCAGCACCGCCGACAGGACCACGGTCTGGTTGGTGGCCTTGCTCACCCCTTCGGCGCCGTGCTCGGTATAATAGCCCTTGTAGCAGGCCACCAGGATGATGGTGAGCCCGAACACCAGGGATTTGACGATGCCGCCGTTGACGTCCAGGGGCACCACGCTTTCCAACATGCCGGAAAAATAGGCCCCGGGGCTCACCCCCAGGAGCACCACGCCCACCAGGTAGCCGCCTAAAATGCCCATGACGTCGAAGATGGCGGTGAGCAGCGGCACGGCGATGAGCCCGGCGATGAGCTTGGGCATCACCACGTATTGCATGGGGTTGACCGCCATGGTGTCCAGGGCGTCCAACTGCTCGGTGATGCGCATGATGCCGATTTCCGCAGTCACCGCCGAGCCGGCCCGGGCCGAAACCATGATGCCGGTGAGCACCGGGCCCATCTCCCGGATGAGGCTCAGGGCCACCGCCGAACCCAGGGCGCCTTCCGAGCCGTATTTCCTCAGGGTATAGTAGCCCTGCAAGCCCAGCACCATGCCGGTGAAGGCTGCAGTGAGCAGAATGATCAGCGTCGATTTGACCCCGATGAGCTGGACCTCCTGGAGAATGCGGCGGGGGCGAAAGGGGGGGACAAAGGCCAGCGCCAGGCCCTCTAAGAGAAAGAGCACCATGCTCCCGGCCTCCTGCACCAGCCCCAGGGCGCGGTTACCCAGCTTGCGAATTAGCGCGGCCATAGAATATCTTGTAATAATTAAATGAACCGGAGGGAAAATGCAACCCCAAAGGAAATTGCCCTTAAGCTCCCAAACGCTCGGTGGACCCTCTCCCGGCACAAAGTTGACAAAAATATTGACGGCCCAGTGAACTCCGATTAACATAAGGACGGCAATCGGGCTGGAGCCGATTTTAGATTTTTCGACTGCAAAAGATTTGATTCCGAGGACTTTGCCCTTCAAAGATAGGTGGTGCTTACGGCCCGCCAATTCCTCCTTCAAAACAGACCTCACAGGAGTTACCGGTGAAATACATCGACGAAGTGGATATCAAGGGAAAAACCGTCTTTATCCGGGTAGATTTCAACGTCCCTCTGGACCAGAACCTCAACATCACCGATGACACCCGCATCCGGGCGGTGCTGCCCACCATCAACTACTGCCTGGAAAGCGACGCCAAGGTGATCCTGGCCTCCCACATGGGCCGTCCCAAGGGCCAACGGGCGGAGGAGTTTTCCCTGGCCCCGGTGTCACGGCGCCTGGCCTACCGCCTCCATAAAAAGGTGGTCCTGGCTCCCGATTGTATCGGTCCGGAAGTGGATAAACTTAAAGAAGAGATGAAGCCGGGGGATGTGCTCCTCCTGGAGAACCTCCGCTATCATGCCGAAGAGGAAAAGAACGATTCCGAGTTCGCCAGGGAGTTGATGAAGGGTGTGGACATCTATGTGGACGATGCCTTCGCCGTAGCCCACCGGGCCCACGCCTCGGTGGAGGCGGTGACCCATTACGCCCCCATCTGCGTGGCCGGCTTTTTGATGCGGGATGAGGTCCACTATTTCCACAAATCCATGGAGGACCCGGCCCGGCCCCTGGCGGCCCTCATCGGCGGCGCCAAGATCTCCAGCAAGCTCACCGCTCTGAAGAACATGCTGCACAAGGTGGACAAGATGATCATCGGCGGGGCCATGGCCAACACCTTCCTCAAGGCCAAAGGCTATGACGTGGGCCAGTCCCTGGTGGAGGACTCTCTCATCGACGAGGCCCGGGAGATCATGGCCGAGGCTTTGGAAAAACAGGTGAAGTTCTATCTGCCGGTGGATTGCGTGGTGGCGGATAAATTGGGCAAATCCGCCGAAACCAAGATCACCCCGGTGCAGGAGGTGCCCACCGGTTGGCTCATCGCCGACATCGGCCCGGCCACGGTGACCCTTTTCGGCGAGTGCCTGCAAAACGCCAAGACCATCATCTGGAACGGCCCCATGGGCGCCTTTGAATACGACGCCTTCAGCCGGGGCACCATGGCCATGGTCCAGAAGGTGGCGGATTCCTACGCCCTGACCATCGTCGGCGGCGGCGACACCGACGTCGCCCTGCACAAGGCCGGGGAGTATCAGAAGTTTTCCTATGTTTCCACCGGCGGCGGCGCCTTCATCGAACTGCTGGAAGGCAAAAAGCTGCCGGGCATTCAGGCCCTGGAAGCCTGGGCCGAGGGGCACCCCGATGTCTAGACGCCGGTATCTGATCGCGGCCAACTGGAAGATGCACAAGACCCTGGAAGAGGCCCGGATCCTGGCCCGGGAAGTGCGCCAGGGAATCAAGCCGGGCGCGGCCGCGGAAGTTGTTTTGGCCCCGCCCTTCACCGCCCTGGCCGCGGTGGCGGCGGAACTGGCCGGCTCCGGCCTCGCCCTGGCCGGGCAGGACGCCTATTGGGAACGGCAGGGGGCCTACACCGGGGCCATCTCGCCGCTGATGCTCCAGGACGTGGGCTGCCGTTACGTCATCATCGGCCATTCCGAGCGCCGGCAGTATTTCGGTGAAACCGACGCCACGGTGAACCGCAAGCTCAAGGCCGTCCTGGAAGTCGGGTTGTGCCCCATCTGCTGCATCGGCGAGACTTTAGAGGAGCGCCAGGCGGAACAGACCCTGGCGGTGGTGAGCCGCCAGCTCGAAGCTGGTCTGGCCGGCCTGGGCACCCTCACCGGGGCCCAGCTGGTCCTGGCCTATGAACCGGTCTGGGCCATCGGCACCGGCCTCACCGCCACCCCGGCCCAGGCCCAGGAGGTCCACGCCTTCATCCGCAGCCGCCTGCGGGAATTCTTCCACGCCGCGGCCGAGGAGATGCGCCTCCTCTACGGCGGCAGCGTCACCCCGGACAACGCCGCCTCTCTGCTGGCCGAAACCGATATTGACGGCGCCCTGGTGGGCGGGGCCTCGCTGAAGGCCGCCTCCTTCCTGGGCATCATCGCCGCGGCTACGTAGGGTGCGTCTCACGCACCAGGTGGGGCTGAACCGCCGAGGGCGGCTGCCAAAGATATGGCGCTGGCCATGTCCCCCAAGGGATAACCAATTGATACCAGTTAATTATTCAGCCGAAAACCGAAAACCGAAAACCGAAAACCACGAAAGTCTTGCATCCCGTGCTTAAGTTTTCTATATTAATAATGTTATGACCACCATCATCGTCATCGTCCATATCATCGTTTCTCTGGCCTTGATCTTCATCGTGCTCTTGCAGCACGGCAAGGGCGCCGGCATCGGCGCGGCCTTCGGCGGCTCCAGCCAGACGGTCTTCGGCTCCACCGGCGCCGCCCCCTTTCTGGCCAAGCTCACCGCGGCGGTGGCCATTCTCTTCATGGTCACCTCCCTGGGCCTCACCTTCCTGGGGCGTCAAAAAGAGGTCTCGGTGATGAAAGGGGCCGCCAAGCCTCCCATCAGCCAACCTGCGCCCGCGGCGCCGGTGAAACCGGAAACGCCGGCCGTCCCCAGCCCGCAGGCTCCGGCGGAGCCCCCGGCCAAATGAGGCAGCCTGTGCCGAAGTGGTGGAACCTGGTAGACACGCCATCTTGAGGGGGTGGTGGGGAGACCCGTGCGGGTTCAAATCCCGCCTTCGGCACCATGTTAATATATTAGGCGTAATTCCAAGGAGTTACGCCTTTTGTTTTTGGCTTCTGCCCACATATGGCCCACAATCCGCCCACATACAGGGGGTCTAAAAACCAGCAGAAGTGACAGCCACGCATGTGTGCCGCGTGGGCGGAAATGGCCCACCCTATTCTTTCCCCTTCGTGACCACGGTCAGAGTCCGTCCCGGGCGGGCGCTTGGTCCCCGTAAGGCTTTCAGCAAGTCTTTTTTCCCTTCTCCCGGAATCCAATGGCCATATATATCCACTGTGATGGAGATGGATGACCAGGCCGATGTTGAGAATGTCCCGGGTGAGGGCCTCCCGGTAAGATATATAGTCCGGGTTGCGGATGAGCGCCGCTTTCTGGATATGAGGGTCGATGACGTTGGCGAAGAAGCAAACGATGAGATTGACTTCGTCCTTGTCGGTGACCGCCAGGATAATGTCCGCGGTTTTCCGGCCCGACTCTTCAAGCACCCGCGGATTGGAGCCGGAGCCTTGCAGGGTCTGCACATCCAGGTGATCGCTGACTCGCTGGAGAGCTTCAGGGTTGATGTCGATGGCCACCACGTCCTTTTTTCCTGGGACAGCCATTCGGCGAAGTGATAACCGACCTCGCCCGCGCCAACAATGATGATTTTCAAGGCAGGAACCTCAGTTATATTTGGTTAGGGGCGCTCTTCAAAAGAAGTATATAGTTTTCTCAAATTCTGTATCTATGGTAAATATCTTAAAGCTAAAGCACGGAATTTCCTATTTCCAAAATAACTCTCTCCTAATAAAATCTTGCCATGGCTAAAGAACCTCTGTTCAAACGCCTCCTGCCCTACGGCAAGGTACCCCAGGCTTTATTGATCGGGGGCTTTGCGGGAGTCATTCTGGTGGGTACCCTGCTTCTCTTGTCGCCGTGGTCCCAAACCAAAGGCGAGGTAGGCTTTGTGGACGCCCTGTTCACTGCCACTTCGGCGGTCTGCGTCACCGGCCTGGTGGTGGTGGACACGGGCACGGCCTACACTCTGTTTGGCCAAACGGTGATCGTGGCCCTGATCCAAATAGGCGGTCTGGGCATCATGACCTTTGCCGCCCTGGCTTATCTCATGCTGGGCCGGCGCCTGTCCCTGGCCTCCCAGGCCGCCTTGCAAGACGCCTTTTTCCAACGGGATCTTGGCATCGAATTTAAAAGAAAGTTTTTCCAGATATTACTAATTACGGCTGGCATTGAACTGGCCGGCCTATTCTTGATTTTCCTGGCCCTGCTGTGGCGTCAGGTTCCAGTTCTGCAAGCCCTGTTTTCCGCCTTCTTCCATTCCATTTCTGCGTTTTGCAATGCGGGCTTCTCCATTTACAAGGATAATCTCATCTGCGTGCGGGACAGCCCGGTCATCATGACCACGATCATGTCCCTTATCGTCTTGGGGGGCCTGGGCCACATGGTGCTTTCGGAACTCTTGCACCACGGCCGCAGCCGTCTGTCCGGTTCGGCGCCGGCCGGCCCCAATTCCCCCTCCACCCATTCCCGGGTAGTCCTGAGGACGACCCTAGCGTTGATCGCGATCGGCTGGCTGGGCATCCTCCTCTTGGGCCAGACGCCGGCGGAGACTACCTGGGGCATGAAACTGTCCTGTGCTCTGTTTCAATCCATCACCGCCCGCACTGCAGGGTTCAACACGGTGGACATCGGCATCATGCCGTTAGCTTCCTTGCTGCTCATCACCCTGCTCATGTTCGTCGGCGGCTCCCCCGGCTCCTGCGCCGGCGGCGTCAAGACCACGGCGCTGGCCATCTCCATGGCAGAGTTCCGGGCCAAACTGAAGGGCGAGGACCAGGTGGTCCTCCTGGACCGCCGAGTCCCCAAACCGATTCTGGATCGTGTCATGGTGTTGATCCGCCTGTCGGTCCTTTGGAACCTGGCAGGGGTGATGCTGTTGTTATGCACGGAAACCGGCCGTCCCGGGGTGGGCCTGCACGATGTCCTGTTCGAGCAAATTTCCGCCTTCGGCACGGTGGGTCTGTCCACCGGGCTGACGGAAAAACTGACGGAGGTCGGCCGCCTCTGGATTACGGCCACCATGTTCGTGGGCCGCCTGGGGCCGCTGACCATCGCCATGGGAGTTCTCCCCGGGACACCCACGCATGTGAAATATCCCGAAGGCAGGATATTGATCGGATGAAAGAAAAAAAACACATCGTTGTCATCGGTTTGGGAGAGTTCGGGCGGGAGTTGGCCCAGCAGTTGGCCAAAGAGTGTGAGGTCTTGGCCCTGGACCGGGAAGAGGCCATGGTGGAGGCCATCCTCGACAAGGTGCAACGGGCCTTGATTGTGGATGTGCGTGACTTTCACGCCCTGAGCTCCGTGGTTACGCGGGATTTTGACGAGGGCATCGTCAGCATGGGGGAAAGTCTGGAATCCAGCATTATGGCCACGTTGCACTTGAAAAAGATCGGGGTGAGGCGCATCTGGGCCAAGGCCACCACCGAGGACCACGCCGCCATCCTCAGAGCCATTGGAGCCAGCGAAATCATCTTTCCCGAGCGGGAAACGGCGCGCCGCCTGGCGGCGCAGCTGATCAACCCCAATCTGCTGGACTTCATTCCTTTAGAGGAAGACTACCGAGTCATGGACGTCGCCCCGCCGGACAGCTTCTACGGCCATACCCTGGTCGAGTTGGACCTGCGGCGAAGGTTCGGCGTTTTTATTTTGGCCATCAAGGAGCTGGTGCCCAGTCGCTTTGTCTTCCTGCCTCCCCCGGATTTCGTCATCAAGCCCAGCGACATCCTGGTAATGATCGGCAAGGAACAAGACATCATACGTTTGCGGGAAATTCGATAGCAAAGGGATTCAACTTGCAGGGGGAAAAAGCGGGGCCTGGGTTTGCGGCGAGGGTTGGGGCTAGGAAAAGCCAAGATTGGGTGTCACCTCAAAAAATTACCCGGACCCCACCCAGATCTTCCACGGAAAAACGGTGCTTTTCCTCCGGAGCGCCGATAAAGATGTTGTTTTTCGGGACCTTGAGTTCATTTGCGATGCTGTCTACGATGGCCGGGCCGAATTGTCCCTGCCGGGAGAGATAATCGATCTTGAGGTCCGGATACAATTCCTGCATGATCTTAAGACTATTTTTCAATTCATCTTCTTCCGCCTGATTCAACTCCGTATAAAGGCGCACCACAGTGATTTTCTGGCTGGATTCGTTCTGGGCGATGTATTCAAAAGCCTTGGACAACCGGTACAGGCGTCCGCCCCGGACAAACAGCACCAAGCGCATGTTGGTGATGTCGGTAATCTTATCAATGACCGTGCTGCGCCAGATAAACAGGCGTTCGAAGGCCTCATTGATGAGAGTAAGAATGCCTTTGTAAATGGGGATACGGCCATACATCACGCCCACCACTAACACCGCGGGAATAAAGTACACCATAAAATAGAGGAGGAAGCGGTAGTCAATGATGATATTGCCGATAATGCCCAGGGTAGTGGCCAGGGCTCCCAGAATCACGGTAATCCAGGAGGCCCGGTAGGTGCGCTTGAGTTCTTTCCGGTTTATTTTGAGGAGAATGTTGCCGATCCCAAAGAGCGTCATAACCCCCAGAAAAGAAATGGTGTAGACCCCGGCCAGGGAGAGGAGTTTCCCACCGGTGAGGTACAGAATGGAGATGCACAAGATCATAAAGCTGAGGATGATGCGATGATAGGTGCCACGCCGGTTGGTCTTGAGGAAAAATTGGGGGAAGCACTGGTCCAGGGTCATGCGGTGCACCAGACCGGTAATGCCCACGTAGCTGGTCAGCACCGCGCCGGAGAGCACCAGGAACGCATCGAGAACTATGAAGTCGTGGAAAAAATTGCCGCCGACTTTAAGTCCCAACCAGGAAAGCAAGTCTTCCTGGTGATGACTGATGCCGGCCACCGGCATCAAGCCCAGGGCCAGCAGGGCGATCAGGGGGTTGAAAATGGTGACGGCTATCCACATGTTCCGCAAGGTCTTGCGAAACACCCCGTGTTGCTGCTGTTCCACGAAATTGGCGGAGCTTTCAAAGCCGCTTACCCCCAGCATAGCCGCGGAAACTCCAAGGAACAGGGCCTTGGGCCAGTTAGCATCCTGAAGGAGCAAGTTCCAATTCTGCATCAAGACCTGGGGGGATTTTAAGAATGCCGGGATACTCAAGAGGACAAAAAAGGTCAGACAGGATAGGTGGACGATAAAGATGACCAGGGCCACCCGGGCTGATTCCGTAATACCGATGATGGTGAGAGCGGCAAAAATGATCAGCACCAGTGCAGTGGTTTCCATGGTGGGTATAAACGGTAACAGATTATCTAGGTATTCCACCCCGGTTTTGGCGGAAATCACCGCGGTAGCCAGGTAGGACAACAGGGTTAGACAGGCGGCAAATGAGGCGGTGAACTTGCGGGTGCTGTTTAACAGGCAGTTGTATGCCCCACCGTTCAGGGGCAGGGCTTCCACCACCTCGGTGTAGATTTTGCGGTATAAGAAAAGAATGCCGGCGACGATAAGGAGGGCTACCGGGGCCAGAGCCTGGGCATAGACGGTGGCGATGGCGGATACATAGAGACAGGAGGAGGTGATGTCATTGCCACAAATGGCCGTGGCGGACCATTGTCCCAGCCTTTCTTTTCTTCCCTCCCCCTCGATAAGCTCCTCCGGAGTGGGGGAGGGAGCGGAAGGAGCCATGACAGCCGTGGATTCCGCATCGCCCATACCAATACACATATCTAATTTTTCCAGGATTGTCCACGGTTTCTGAAAACTAGTATCGGTAAGCCAGCAGCAGGAAAATCATGGAGAGGGTGACCGTGATGAGCATGGGAACAAAGCAGGCCTTCATGTAGGAGAGAAAGGAAATCCGGTAGCCGGCCCGCTCCGCCAGGCCCACGGTCACCACGTTGGCCGAGGCCCCGATCATGGTGCCGTTGCCGCCCAGGCAGGCCCCCAGCGCCAGGGACCACCATAGGACGCCGCTGTCGGCCCCGGGGATGGTTTGATTGAGAAAAGCGATGATGGGGAGCATGGTGGCGGTGAAGGGGATGTTGTCGATAAAGGCCGAGGCGATGGCGGAGACCCACAGGACCATGATGACGGCCCTGGTGAGGGACCCCCCGGAGACCTGGCGCACCCACTCGGCGATAAACTGAATCAACCCGGTCTCCTCCGCCCCGGCAATAACCATGAACAGAGCCATGAAAAAGACCAGGGTGGGCCATTCCACCTCGTGTTCCAGCATCTCCACGATATCCACCCGGGAAAAAACCAAGAGGAGCATGGCCCCGGTCAGGGCGGCCACCGAAGGCTGCATGTGGAGCCAGCCGTGAATGATGAACAGAAAGATCGTCAGGCCCAGCAGCCCCAGGCACCAGGCCAAGAGCTTCCGGTCGGTGATGCGGTATTCCTCCCGCAGGGAGGCGATGGTGGCCTGGACGTCCTTGACTTCGGCCTGAAGATAGTCCTTTTGATACCAGAAGGCATAATAAACCGCGGTGACGACCATACAAATCGTGCAGATTCCCGTCAGATTGAGGACAAACTGGCCAAAGGTGAGGTTGGCGTAGGAGCCGATGAGGATGTTAGGCGGGTCGCCGATGAGGGTGGCCGTCCCCCCCACGTTGGAGGCGAACACTTCCGGGATCAGGAGGGTGATGGGGTTGATTTTCAGGGTCAGGGCAATTTCTATGGTCACCGGGATCATGAGCAGCATGGTGGTGACATTGTCCAGAAAGGCCGAAACCACGGCGGTAATCCACATAAAAAGGACTGCCAGGATAAAAACATTGCCCCGGGCCAGGGCGTAGCTCTTATAAGCCAGCCACTGGAACATGCCGGTTTTCTTGATAACCCCCACAATGATCATCATGCCCAGCAACAGAAAGATCACATTCATGTCCATGGCATGCATGGCGTCTTCAAAGGACAGAATGAAATAGGCCGGATTGAAGACACCCAGCGTGTAGGAGATGAAGAGCATCAAGGTGGCGCCCAGCAGCGCGGCCAGGGTGCGGTGCAGCCATTCCAGGGCGATGATGAGATATACCAAGAGCAAGATGAGGGTGGCCAGCCAGAAGGCCGGGGTGACCTGTCGTTCCAAGGTTAGGTGTTCCTGGGCGTAAACAAGGTGATTGCCGGCCCCGTCCACACCCCCTGGCAGCAGCTTCAGTGGCATGGGTCCTGAAGGCCGCCAGGCTGGTTTGGCGGCCTGGATGCGCATCTCGGCTCCGGCCGGCGCCCCGGCCGGCAGGATGAATTCCGCCGCAAAGCTGCCCCGGGCTCCGGTGCGCACGTCGCCCTCTTTTCCACGGGGTTGCAGGGGCCGGCCGTTCACCGTCACCTGCACCACCACATCTTTAACCCCCTTCCCCTGAGGGTTTTTCACTGATCCGGCCACATGGAGATGATCTGCGGCGCCGGCGTCGCCGGCCAAGAGCGCCAACAGCAGTAAAGCCAACAGGAGCCAACCGCGTTTACCTGGCGTGAGAGCCGGTTTCTTGAGGACCATTGTCAGCTTCTTACCTTATGGGATTCTGCCCCTGACTATAGCCGTTGGATGGTCAACGATAGACCACGGCCACCGCGGCGCGGGAGACGGTGTGCACCACGCTGTTGGTGACGCTGCCGATAATCAGTTTGGCCAGGCCGGAAAGTCCCCTGCTGCCCATCATGATGAGGGGATAGCCACCTGCCTCGGCCTGCCGGACAATGGCCTGGGCCGGTTCCCCACTGACCAGCTTTTCATCATAGAGCCCCGTCAATCCGGCATCTTGGAGGATGCCCCGGGATATGGCCAGGATGTTCTCGCCCTTTTCCACCAGATCATAGGCCCCTTCCTGGATTTCCATCCCCATCAAGGCAATATCGATGACATGGAACAGGGTCAGAAAGGGTTCCATGGATCGGCAGGCCTGAGCCAGGGCCGCGGCCTGACGGACTGCAGCCAGGCTGGACTCAGACCCGTCCACGGGAAGAAGCATGGGGGAAAGGGGACCACCGGCTTTAAGTATAGCCTCTTGAGCGGCTACATATACCGTCACTCTCTCTGCCAGTGAAAGAACGCTGCGGGTGACGCTCCCCAGGAGCAGGGCCTTGAGGGGCGACAGGCCCCGCCGGCCCATGATGATGGTGGAAAAGGCTTCTTCCTGGGCCAAGCGGATGATCTCATCACTGACCTTGCCTTCGACGACGCGAACCTCTATAGGGACCTGGACGCCCAAAGACTGGAGGATTGTTTTCCCTTCCTCCAGTAAGGGAAGAACCTCCCTCTCCAGGTAGTGCTTGCGGATCCGTTGCCAATCCTTGTTCTTATCCATGCGGGCGACCCGCAGGTCCACGTTATGGACATGCCGGGCCAGGTAACCTCCCCCGATGACCTGCAACAGAGTCAAACCTGTTACCGCTTCCTGGCCGGCTATACTGAGTTGGGCGGCCAGTTCCAGGGCGTTCCGGGCCGACGGGCTGCCGTCATAAGGCAGCAAAATTTTCGTAATGGGATAAGGGAGCAGCTTCATTTCTGAGGTACCTGAGTTATGAAGTTTATACTGAGATAAAGTCTGAGCTGGCAAATTTCAATATAGCATTATTTTATCGCCATACACGGGATTTGTCAGAAGGGGAGGGAAATTTATCTTGTTACAATATATTAAATAACATGAACTTTTTTTTCAAAATCCTATAATGATTGACAACAATGAAAGACCAAGCATCGATTGGACCCACGGGAGAGTGGATAATGCGAAAGATGTTTAAGATAGGGGCGCAAGGAATTGATTGCAGCTTCCTGGCCCCAGATCCCTTCCTCAGAAGGCTAGGCCAGAATCAAGTCGTGTTAAATCAGAAAGTTGCGGATCAGTTGCAATGATTGTCGGGATATTTTAGAAACTTTTCCTCCTGTCTCACTGTAAAATAATTTTGAATAAAATCGCCTACCAGACAGTTCTGTCCGGCTAACTGATTAAAAAAGGCCCGAAAAATCCTGGGAATCCCCTCACCCGGAGGGGCGCGGCACTTTTCATGATGGTATTGATTTTGCACCATAGTTTAGGATAATGAAAGGGGAATAACTTTGATTGAAATGATTTAAACGGCGAGTCCGCGGCGGTTCGAAACTCGTCGTTCCAGGCTCCCTGGGTCCGCGGCAAGTTGCCGAAGGGGTATTTATGAGCGGCAGATGGAAGGTATTGGTTGTAGATGATGAAATGATTGTGCGCGAGTCCCTGGTGGACTGGTTCAGGCAGTCGGGCTATGACGCCGAAGGCGCCGATGGCGGCCGGGCGGCTCTCGATATGGTGGACAGGCAGGACTACGATTTCATCTTTCTCGACATCAAGATGCCCGAGGTGGACGGGTTCGAAGTGCTCGATTACTTAAAGGCGAATTGCCCCCGCTCCATGGTGGTCATGATTACCGCCTATGGATCGATTGAATCCGCCGTTGACGCCATGAAACGAGGAGCTTGCGATTATCTCACCAAGCCCTTCGAACCCGGGGACTTGGCCTGCCTGCTGCAAAGACTCCTGCAACAGAAAAGAATTCTTGATGAAAACGAGCTCCTGCGTGAGCAGGTGGCCTGCCGGGTGCGCTGCGAAGATTTAATCGGAGCCTCGCATTGCATGCAGCAACTGTTTAAATTGATCGAACAGGTCGCCACTTTTGATTCACCTGTGCTGCTGCGGGGTGAAACGGGAACCGGGAAAGAACTGGTGGCGAAGGCGATCCATGCCACCAGCGAGCGTTGCGCCGGTCCTTTTGTTCCCATAAACTGCGGGGCCTTTACCGAGACGCTGCTGGAAAGCGAGTTGTTCGGACATGAGAGCGGGGCCTTTACCGGGGCCAGAAAAGCCAAAAAAGGGCGGTTGGAGATGGCCCAGGGCGGGACCCTCTTTCTGGACGAAGTCGGCGAAGTCCCTTTAAAGATGCAGATTGATCTGCTTCGGGTGCTGCAGGAAAAAACCTTTCACCGGGTAGGCGGGATAACGAATATTCCGGTTGATTTTCGCCTTATCAGCGCCACGCATAAGGATCTGGTCAAGGAAATCGAACGCGGCGCCTTCCGTCAGGATTTCTATTACCGGTTAAATGTCATCGAGCTGGAGATTCCACCGCTTCGAGCCCGCATTGATGATATTCCCGTATTGGCGCAGCATTTCTTGGAACGGATCCGAAAAGAAACCAATAAACCGGTGGCGGGAATTAATCAGCAGGCCATCAATGCCCTGAAGAATTATCCCTGGCCCGGGAATGTCCGCGAGTTGGAAAACGCCGTGGAACGCGCCGTGGTGCTGGCCAAGGGACACTACCTGACCAGAGATGATTTTGCCTTCCTCTTGAGGTCCTCCGCCCAGGATATCCCGCAATCATTAAGAGAAAACGAGAAACAACATATAGAGCGCATTCTCAATCTTTATGGCTGGAACATCTCCAAGGCCGCGGAGGCTTTGGAAATCAGCAGGGTTACGCTCCACAGCAAAATTAAACATTATCATCTCAGCGCGGCCGCCAACCGCACTGGCGGCTCGCAGGGTTGAACTGCGCCGAAAATTGGCGCCAAGAGAACCAGATGGAAACTCCCGACGTCTGGAAAACCAGACTTTTTGACAGCCTTTCTGTTCCCACCCTGATCCTGACGCCCAATAAGATGGTAGTGGACGTGAACACCAATTTCCTGGAAAAGTTTGGGTCCGGGAAAAAGGATATTGTCGGTAAGACTTGTCACGATTTCTTCTACCACTCCAAAGAGCCCTGTCCCCTGGAGACTTGCGCCCTCGCCAAGGTCCTGGTGGACCGCCGCGGGCATTCGGTTCAGGCCTATGTGACCAACGAGGCGGGCAAAGAAAAATGGGATAACCGCGTGTTCTCCCCGATCCTCGATGAGGCCGGCGAGGTCCTGTATATCGTGGAATGCATCCATGATGTCACGGAATTAAAGCTGCTCGAACGAAAACTCTCAGGCGCCAAAGATTTCACGCAAAAACTCATAGAAAGTTCAACCACTGCGATAATCGCGGCGGATCGCCGCGGCAAAATTATGACCATGAACCCCGCGGCCGAGGAACTTACGGGATATTCACTCCAAGAGGCGCAGGAAAAATTAACCACCAGGGACCTCTACCCCCCAGGGCAGGCCAAGGAAATTATGAAGATTTTGCGGGATGAACGCCGGGGAGGCAAAGGGAAGCTGCCCCTCAGCCGATTTAATATTATGAATGCTCGCGGCGAGGAGATCCCGGTGGAGCTCACCGCCGCCATCATTTACGAGGGCGCTCGGGAAGCCGCCACCGTCGGCCTGTTTAATGATTTAAGAGAGAAGCTGAAACATGAGCAAGCCATGCGGGAGTTGCTCAGACGGATTTATCGAGCGGAAAAAATGGCTTCTCTGGGTCATCTGGCCGCCGGGGTCGCTCATGAGATCAACAATCCCCTGACGGGAATTATTTTCTACGCCGATAGCTTACTGAAGACGCTCGAACCGGATGATTCCCGGAGGCACAGTCTGACGTGCATCTATGAGGACGCCAGAAGGTGCGGCAAAATTATCAAGAACCTTCTGGCCTATAGCCGACAGGAAACCACCAGCACTGAAATCCTGCACCTCAATACGCTTCTGGAGCACAGCCTTGATCTCATCCGCGACACCAAGTTTTTCCTGGGTATCCAGATCAGGAAAGAGCTTTCAGAGGATATGATGCTGATCGCCGGCGACAGAGATCAACTGGGCCAGGTGATTGTCAATCTCGTGATGAATGCCGTGGACGCCATGGACCATAAAGGCCTCTTGACGCTTCGGACTTATCGCGACAAGCCCGCGCAAAAAGCCTATATCGAAGTTTCCGACACAGGCCGGGGTATTCCGGAAGAGAACCTCGGCCTGATATTCGATCCGTTTTTTACCACCAAGGCGCCGGGAAAAGGCACCGGGCTGGGCTTGAGCACCGCTTACGGAATAATCAAAGAAAACCAGGGACGCATCTGGGTGAAGGAAACGAGCGAGAGAGGAACAACCTTCGCGGTGGAACTTCCTCTGTTTCAGCCTTCCTCCCGCAAAAAAACCTAAAGGCAGGCCTGTCCGGCTGGGAAGCACCTTACCGGTTAACTAGAACGCTCTTTCCCTTGTTATGCCTTCGCCACCAAGAAGAAAACCACTGGGGCCGCCGATCGCTTTGACCAAGATGGGCCATCTGTCACCTACGGCGCTCCGGGTGATCGCCGCGAACATTCAAGCCATGTTGGAAACTCCCGTCGAGATAGTGCCTGCCATGGCCATCCCGGCAGAAGCCTATCAGCGCCAGCGAGGTCAGTATGACGCCGGACTCATCCTGAAGCACCTGGCCCGGTGTTCCTTTCCACCCCACGCCCGCCTTTTGGCCGTCACGGACGTGGACCTTTGCACGCCAATCCTGACCTTTGTATTCGGTCAAGCGGAGTTGGGGCTAAACCTGGCCATCGTCTCCGATTTCCGCCTAAAACACCTGGAAGACGGGATTCCGGCTCCAGAGGGCGTTTATTATGAACGTCTGGCCAAGGTCGCCCTCCATGAACTGGCGCACACTTTTTCCCTGTACCATTGCGAGATCCCCAAGTGCCTCATGCAACTTAGCTGCGGACTCAGCCACCTGGACGGGTTGGACCTCTTTTTTTGTGAACGCTGCAGTTTCGCCTTGCGCCAGGGCCTGAGAAACCTGCATACCTAGCTGCCGCACCGCCACCCCGCCGGTCATCCCGCGCAGCCCTCAGGTATGCAGAAACTGCTGCACGAGGTCTTCCCACTTGGCCTCAGGCAGGTTCCCAAAGATATCGTCAACTATTTCACCACCCGTTGCCGCCAGCTGGACGCCATAGACGTTCACCACCATTTCTTCCAGTTTTTTTACCTCGGCATTGAGCCAGGAAACCGCTTTCTGTTCGAACAGCAGGCCCCTGGTCTTCTTTTTCAAGCCGCTCATCGGGTCAATGACGACCAGCCAGCCCTTTCCGTAAGGGTCTTTTTTAGCCAGGTCAGGCTGCCTCAAGGCGGTTTGGTTGGTGGCCATGACGATGCCGCTCATGGGCGAGAGCATTGCCGCGGACCTCTCCCCTCTCTTCATGGACCAGCCGGTTTCATTCGGCTTCAGCTTGGCGCCGATTTTCGGCAAGGTGAAGTCGGTGGGCCCGAGCAGCCTCCAGGCAAAATCATCGACTCCCAGGCGCACGAATCCTCCATGTTCGATCCGCGCCCAGGCGTGTCCTTGGTGGTAGTAATAGCCATCGGCAACCATGAAGCCGGCGACTTTGCTGACCTGGACCGCGTGCGCCGACGGGTCCTCTTCCCCCAGAAGTTGATCGTAATCACACAGCAGTTGGTCATAGGCGCAGTCTTTACATTCATAGTTGTGGGAGCATAATTTGAACAGGACCCGGCCCGTCAGCATATGCCGGCATTCTTTATTTAATTTGGGATTCTGCATGGCCTCCTGCCAACTGACCAGGGCCGTTGGTTTTTGCACCGATTTCCTGCTGATGGCCTTGTCGAAGGCGCAGGAAGTGCAATCGAAGGCATTGTCGCAGATTTTGAAGTTCACCACTCCGGCCTTCATCCAGACGCACTGGTTCTCGCTCATGGAAATGACCCGGACCCCCTGGCCTTTCTGCTCGATTTTTGTCTTCATAACCCGCCTCCTTCATTGCGAATCCCGCGGTTGCGCCGGCGCTTTCAATTTGCGGCCCAGCGATTGCCTCGGCTGTCGCCTTACGTAATTCCAATAACTATGCCAGGGATAAATGGAGCACTCATTGCCCAGGCTTACGGCGCCTGGACACGCAAGCTGAGGAAAAAACAAGGGAAATGAATTATCGGAATTGCCGTTAACCTGCATGGGAGGACATGAGGGTGTTAAGCTTCTTCCGTCGCTTTGTTTTGAGAATCCTATCGGCCTTTTATTCCACTTATTTTATATAGGTGTACAGTTTCTGAATATTACTGTTAAGAATTTTAACATCAAAGAGGAGCGGGCTGGCAAGCCGATGCAGTACGGGCTGAGATCTAAAAAAAATTCTTGACTGGTATAAATATTGCTATATTAATAATAGGGAGGAAAAATCCGACAGCCGCCCTGCCTGTGATTGTTTGCTCCCCGGCGCAATCTCTATTCTGTCCTTTTTCAGTAGTATGCACGCTATCCCTCGCAGTCAGAGGGTCGTTTTAGAGGAGAAGTTGATGCGTGCGCTCGCCTCCTTAGGAAACGATAAGCAGCAGGATTTCAGTCCCTCCCTGAAATTTCTGAACCTTACCCATTCCGACATCCTGGATCATTTCCCCGAAGGGGTGTTTCTGATCAATACCCGCTGGCAAATCGGCTACTTCAACCACGTGGCCGAGGAGATTACCGGTTTCAAGCGCGAAGAAGTGCTGGGAAAATTTTGCTGGGACGTCTTTCGGGCCGACCTGTGCCAGAAGGACTGTCCCATGCGCATCTCCATGAGCAGCGGCGACGTGGTGGTGGACCGGGAGGTGGAAATCACCACCAAGGGCGGGCAGAAGATGCTGATCCTGGTTAACACCTCCCAGCTAAAAAAGGCGGACAACGTGGTGCTGGGCGGGGTGGAGACCTTTCATTATCTGACCTGTCCGGAGGCGGAGGCGGAGAAGCTGGAGAGCCAGGCCTTTGCCAATATCGTGGGGGTAAGCCCCCGGATGCAGGAGATTATTCACAGCCTGCCGGTGATCGCGGTCTCCGATTCCAATGTGCTGATCCTGGGCGAATCAGGCACCGGCAAGGAGCTGGTGGCCCGGGCCCTCCACCACCACAGCCGCCGGCGCCAAGGCCCCTTTGTGGCGGTGAACTGTTCCGCCATCCCGGAGGGCTTGCTGGAATCGGAGCTTTTCGGGCACGAACGGGGAGCCTTCACCGGGGCGGTGAGCAGCAAGCCGGGGCGCTTCGAGTTGGCCAAGGGCGGCACCCTGTTCCTGGATGAGATCGGCGACCTGAAGCTCGAACTCCAGGTCAAGCTGCTGCGGGTCTTGGAAGACAAGACCTTCATGCGGGTAGGGGGCACCCGGAGAATTCCCCTGGAGGCCAGGATCGTCACGGCCACCAACGTGGACCTGCACGAAGCCATGCAGCAGGGCAAGTTTCGGGACGATCTCTATTACCGGCTGTTCACCGTGCCCATCCACCTGCCGCCGCTGCGGGAAAAACGGGAAGACATCCCCATCCTGGTGAAATTCTTCCTGGAGCAGCTCAACCGCAAATTCAACAAGCGGGTGCGGGGGGTGGACCCCAAGGTGATGAAGATCCTCTGCCGGCATGGCTGGCCCGGCAACGTCCGGGAGCTGCAACACGTCCTGGAATACTGCTTCGTCTTCGCCAAAGGCCCCCTGATCACCGAGCGCCACCTGCCCCGCCTGGAATCCTCCTGGGGCGGCCGGGAACTGGAGCTGCCCACCACCGATAAATCCGTGACCCCCTTGCAGGCCCTGGAGAAGAAGACCATTCTGCTGGCCCTGGAGATGACCCATGGGAGCAAACAGGAAGCGGCCCGCATGCTGAAGATCAGCCGCAGCAAGCTGTGGCGCAAGATGCGGCTCTACCGCCTCAGCGACGAAGATTTTAAAAAATAAGACGCGTGCTAATTTTGCGACAATTTTACTAATTATCCAACTATAAGAAATTTATAGAAAAATTAGCTCAAATAATTTCCTCGTTGCAATTCTGCAACGTATCCCTCCTGCCAAATAAGTTCTAGAACAAATTCTAGGCAAGAGAAAAGTGAGTAATCATCGCCTTTGGCTGAAAATGAAACGACCTTGCAATTTCGCGACATGCCCTCTTTTTGTTTAACATATTGATATATTTAATCTATCCCAATAATCCCGCCAAACCCGTTTTATTTTTGCCAGGAATCGCCCCCTCAGCCTCCGGGTCCTTTTACTAAAAATGCTTTAAGTATCAATATGTTACCTAAATTGGCCCTTCCTTTGCACTCTTAGCCGTTAAGAGAAAACGGCAGGCAAAGGAGGAAAGGTCTATGAGCGTGACTTTTGAGGCCCTGGAAAAAATCCTGGGGCGCTATCCCGCCAGTTCGGAACACCTCATCAGCGCCTTGCAGGACGTGCAGGCCCGGTTCAATTACATCCCCCCGGAGGCGATGACTGCGGTCTGCGACCATTTGGGCGTGCCCCTGTCCCGGGGCTGGGCCGTGGCCACTTTTTACAAGGCCTTCAGCCTCGAGCCCAAAGGCGAACACGACGTCGCCGTGTGCCTGGGAACGGCCTGCCACGTGCGGGGCGGCCGGAACGTCTATGACAAGTTCCGGCGGGACCTGGGGCTCCCCGGCGAGGAAGGCACCACCCGGGATCTCAAGTTCTCCCTGCGCCAGGTCCGCTGCCTGGGGTGTTGCTCCATGGCGCCGGTGGCCCAGGTGGATGAGGAGATTCACGGCAACCTCAACCAGCGGAAGGCGGGCCATCTGCTCCGCCTGTACCGCAAGAGGTAGCGGCCATGCAGATCAAGGGCATCGTGGACTTGCAGAAGGCAAAAGGCGCGGGCCTGGCGCAGCTTTACCCGGAGCGGCCCAAGATTCTGGTGGGCATGGCCACTTGCGGGCTGGCGGCCGGGGCCCAGCGGGTTTATGACCTGCTCCAGAAGAAGGCCCGGGAGGCTCATTGGGACGGAGTAGTGGAAAAGACCGGCTGCATCGGCTTCTGCTACAAAGAGCCGCTGGTGGATGCAATCTTTCCCGGGAAACCGCGAGTCACCTATGAAGAGGTGACCCCGGAAATTGCCGGCGCGCTCTGGGAGGACCTGGCCGCGGGCCGCCTCCCGGAACAACATCTCCTGGCCCGGCTGGACGTGGATGACATGGGCCTGGACGGTGGGCCGCGGAAATTTTATCAGGGCAGGCTGAAAGGCTTCCTGGCCAAAGCGCCCCGTTATGAAGATTTGGACTTCTTCAAGATGCAGCAGCACCTCGCCATGCGCAACTGCGGCTTCATCGATCCGGACAACCTGCTGCATTACATCGCCCGGGGCGGCTATTTCGCCCTGTACAAGGCCCTGACGGAAATGACCCCGGAAGAGGTCATCGAGGCGGTGACCAGCGCCGGGCTGCGGGGCCGGGGCGGCGGCGGCTTCCCCACCGGGGTCAAATGGGCCTCCTGCCGCAAAGCCAAGGGCTGGCCCAAATACGTGCTGTGCAACGCCGATGAGGGCGACCCGGGGGCTTACATGGACCGGAGCCTCATCGAAGGCGATCCCCATTCCATCCTGGAAGGGATGCTCATCGGCGCCTACGCCATCGGTTCCAGCGAGGGTTACATCTACGTGCGGGCCGAATATCCCCTGGCGGTCAAGACCCTGCAGCGGGCCATCCTGGCGGCCCGGGAGGCCGGGCTGTTGGGAGAGAACATCCTGGGCGCCGGCTTTTCCTTCGACCTCAAACTCAACCTGGGAGGCGGGGCCTTCGTCTGCGGCGAGTCCACCGCCCTGATGGCTTCCATCGAAGGCAAGCCCGGCGAACCCCGGGCCAAATACGTCCACACCGCGGACAAGGGCCTGTGGAACCGCCCCTCCAACCTGAACAACGTGGAAACCTGGGCCAACGTGCCGGCAATCATCGCCAGGGGCGCCGACTGGTACCGGCGGATCGGCACCGAAGGCAGCAAGGGCACCAAGATTTTCTCCCTGGTGGGCCAGGTGAAGAACGTGGGGCTGGTGGAAGTGCCCATGGGAGTGACCATCAAGGACCTGGTGATGCGGGTCGGGGGTGGAGTCCCGGAGAACCGGGAATTCAAGGCCATCCAGATCGGCGGCCCTTCGGGCGGTTGCATCCCCAAAAAGCACTGGGACCTGCCCATTGACTTCGACTCTTTATGGGACGCGGGCGCCATGATGGGCTCCGGCGGCCTGATCGTCATGGACAATTCCACCTGCATGGTGGACGTGGCCAAGTTCTTCCTGGATTTTTTGATTGATGAATCCTGCGGCAAGTGCATCCCCTGCCGGCTGGGCCTGAAGCGCATGCGGGAGCTTTTGGAAGAGTTTTCCAAGGGGCAAGGCTCCCTGGCGGATATCAATGAGCTGGAGTCTCTCTCCGAGGCGGTGAAAGACGGCTCGCTCTGCGCCCTGGGGGGCTCGGCCCCCAACCCGGTGCTCACCACCCTGCGTTATTTCCGTAAGGAATACGAGGCTCACATTCTGCAAAAAAAGTGTCCGGCTGCGGTCTGCAAGGAATTGATCACCTACACCATCAACCCGGAGTTGTGCAACGGCTGCACGGCTTGCGTCCAGGAATGTCCCCAGGGGGCCATTACCGGAACCAAGAAGGAGCCTCACGAACTCAACGCCTCCCTGTGCATCAAATGCGGCGCCTGTTATGAGGCCTGCAAGTTCGGGGCGGTGGCGGTCGCCTGAGAGGAGGGGTCATGATCACCTTTAACATCAACGGCAAAGAAGTTCAGGGCGAAGAGGGCTGGACCATTCTGGAAGTGGCCAGGTGGCAGGGCATTGACATCCCCACCCTCTGCCATCACGGGGCGCTGGAGCCTTACGGGGCCTGCCGCCTGTGCGTGGTGGAGGTGGACGACGGCCGGCGTTCCCGGGTGGTGATCTCCTGCATGTATCCCATCCGGGCGGGAATCAAAGTGCAGACGGACTCGCCCCGGGTGGCCAACGTGCGCCGCTGGATCGTCCAGTTGCTGCTGGATGAGAGTCCGGCCGCCCCCAGAATCCAGGAGCTGGCCCAGACCTTTGGGGTGACCCCGTCGCGTTTCAGGAAAGAGGGGGTGGATTTCGCCTGTCACCTCTGCGGCCTGTGCGTCAGGACCTGCCAGGAGGTGGCGGGGGTGCAGGCCCTCACCTTCGGCAACCGGGGGCTGCGCAAGGAAATCTCCACGCCTTACCACCAACGGAGCGCCGAATGCATCAGGTGCGGAACCTGTCTGTACATGTGCCCCACCGGGGCCATGGAACAGTTGTTCCCGCAGGTCAGCGCCCCCTAAAGGCCTGAGGAGGAAACGACCGTGAAAAACGAAGGCAAAACCGGCATCTTCCTGTGCGAATGCGGGGGCCAGATCAGCAACCGCATCAGCCTGCCCAAGGTAGGGGAAATCCTTAATTTCCAGCCCTGGGCGGAACTCGAGAGCTATCCCTACCCCTGCCTCTCCCCCGGTTTGGAAGCCATCAAAACCAAAGTCCGGGACAAGGGGCTCAACCGGGTCTTAATCGGGGGCTGTTCCGGGCGGGTGATGAAGAAGAAGTTCACCCAGGCCCTGGCGGCGGTAGGGATCGAAAAGCACCAGGTGGAAATGATCAACCTGAAAGACCACGTGGCCGGGGTGCACGAAGCCAGCCCCGAGGAGTTGGCCCGCAAGGCCGCGGCCTTGATCGCCGGGGGCCTGGCCAGTCTCCAGCTCCTGGAGCCGTATGAACCGGTACCCCTGACTTTTGAAGGACCGGCGCTCATTTTGGGAGGCGGCGTTTCCGGCTTCGTGGCGGCCCGGGAGCTGGCCCGCCAGGGCATGGAAAGCGTCTTGTTTTCCAAGGCGCCCAATGCTGATCGGGTTTTGGACGAGCTGCACTGGACCTTTCCCGGCTGCCGCATCTTCTGCAACGAACTGGGCGAACTCCTCCGGGAGGTGTTCGCCAGCCCCCTGGTGCGGGTGCTGCCGGATCAGCCCGTGGAGTACATCATCGGCGGCGTGGGCGACTACCGGGTGGGGCTCAAGCAGCCGGACGGCGGCGTCAGCGAAGTGGCCGGCGCGGCCATCATCACGGCCCTGGACCGGGAGTTCGGTCCGGGGAACATCGAATACATCGGCGGCGGCGAGCGGGTCTGCGACCTGCTGGACTTTGAGGAGAAACTGGGGGCCGGCGACGTCAGCCGGGGCAAGGTGGTTTTTTGGGTGAACAGCCCCCAGCACGGCCAGGCGGCCCAGGAGCTCGCCACCATGGCCGCCTGGCGGGACAGCCTGCTGCTGGCCCGGGAACACCCCCAGGCCCAGCCCACGGTGCTCTATCCGGCCAACGTGACGCTCCCGCTGAGCGGCGCCGACTTGATGGAAGCCCGGTCCCACGGCATCGGGTTGATGTCCTACGCCCCGGAGGTGCACCCGGTGGTCCAGTCCGGCTACATGAGCTTTGTGAGTCCGGCGGACAACCTGGAACATGAAGTGGAATGGGACACCCTGGTGGTGCCGGGGGCGCCGGGCGAACCGGCCGCCAAGGCCCAGGAGCTGATCCGCTGGCTGCCCATCTACCCCGAAAACGGGGGCGGCCGGCTGCAAAAGAGCAATATCAAATTCTGGCCCGACCAGGTCCCGGATGAGTCCCTCTTTTTCACCGGGTCGGCGGGGGGCATTTGCGACGTCAACGAAGTCTTGCAGCAGGGTAAGAAAGCGGCCCGGGGGGTGCTGCACCTGCGGGAAAAGGCCCTCCAGGGCAGGCTGGTGAGCCCGGTGGTGGTGCACGTGGATAAGGACCTGTGCGAGGGCTGCGGCCTGTGCACCGAAATCTGCCCCTGCGGCGGCATCGAGCACGTCAAACCGGGCAGCGGTCCGGTGCCCCGGGAGACGGACAATCACCTGTGCAGCGGCGGCGGCACCTGTGCCGCCACCTGCCCCCACGAAGCCATCAAGGTGGTCAATAACACCGCCCAGCAGCTGGAGGCCCGGGTCAAGGCCATCATATCGAAGATGGAGGAACACGAAATTCTTTCCTTTATCTGCGGCTGGGGGGGCTCGGCCTCGGCGGAACAGGCGGCGGTCAAGGGGCTCAACTATCCCCGGGGCATTTACCTGGTCCCGGTGAACTGCCTGGGCTCCCTGGACCCCGCCATCCTGTCCATGGCCTTTCTGAACGGGGTCAAGGGCATTATGCTGGCCGGCTGCACCCCCAAACATTCCTGTCATTACCATTACGGGGTGGACCATTGCTGGTACCGGGTCAATGCCATGAAGAAGCTGCTCTCCCTGGCCGGCCTGGAACGGCGGCGCATCGCCATCGGCTACGTGGAGGTCAATGAGCCGGAAGCCTTCGTGCGCATGGTGGATTCCCAAATGGAAACCCTGGCCAAACTGCCGCCGCTGCCCCGGGATGAGCAGACTAAGGCCAAGCTCTGGGCGCTTCATGCCACCATGCACCGGCCCCGGGTGCGCTGGGTGTTGGGCACCAGTCTCAGGCGGCCGGCCGAAAAAGAGTTCCCCGGCTCCCAGTTCAATGCGGTGGAGGCGGATGAGACCATGTTGGACGTCCTCAAGGAGGAGTACACGGTCTCCCGGATCTTCAAGGCCCTGCATGACCAACCCCTGAGCCCGCCCGCCCTGGCCCGGGTGATGGGCGAACCGGTGAAAACCATTACCCCGATCCTGACTGATATGAGCAAAGATGGCCGGATCGTAACCAAGGGTTGGGAAAAAGGCTATCCCATTTACGCCATGGGCAAGGCGTAAGAGAGGTTTGTGGCTATGGGTCTGGGTGATGAGCAGCGGCGGCCGCTCATCGCCCAGGCAAGGCAAGGGCCGGCGGCCGCCGGCCCGGAGGAGGGGTTATGAAAACCTTCGCCGATCTGATGGAAGAAGTCCAGAAGCCGGGCCTTTGTCACCACTGCGGCGGCTGCGTCACCTTCTGCACCGCCATTAATTACGGGGCCCTGGCTTTGGATGAGGACGGCCGGCCCCGTTACCGAGACCGGGACAAGTGCATCGAGTGCGGCATCTGCTACGCTATTTGTCCGGAAATCACCGACCACGACCACGAGGAAGAGACCAAGAGACACGTCTCCTGGAATCCCCCCATCGGCCGGATCATGGGAATCAAGGTGGCTCGGGCCTTGGAGCGGGAAGTGCGGAGCCAGGCGACGGACGGCGGGGTGGTGACCGCTTTGTTGCTGGGCTTGTTGGACCAAGGGCACATTGATGGGGCCATTGTGGCGAAAAAGGTGGGGCTCTTCCAGAGGGAACCCTGGTTGGCCCTCACCCGGGAAGAGCTCCTGGAGGCGGCGGGCTTCCATTTCGACAGTTCCCACGGCATGGAACGGTTTTCCGAAGCCTATTCCACCTACTCCCCTTCCCTGGCCCAACTGGAACAGGTGACCAAGAAGAAATTGAACCGGGTGGCCATGGTGGGCACTCCCTGCCAGATCAACACCCTGCGGCGCATGGAGTTGCTGGGACTGGTGCCCACCGACGCCATTAAATATTACTTCGGCCTCTTCTGCGCCGGCAATTTTATGTTCGGCGAGCCGGAGCGCCGGCAACTGGAGGCCTTGGGCCGCTTTCAATGGGAGGAGGTCCAGAAAGTCAACCTCAAAGAAGAACTGAGGATCCATATGCAAAACGGCATAGTCCGTTTCATTCCCCTGGAGCAACTGGACTTCATGAAACGGCATGCCTGTCATTACTGCACGGACTACGCCGCCGAATTTGCCGATCTGTCTTTCGGCGGCATCGGGGCCGAAGACGGCTGGACCACGGTGATCAGCCGGTCACCGGCGGGGGAAAACCTGATGAGCCGGGCCCTGGGAAAATATATCGAGGAGTACGACCGCAGGAGCAGGCCGCGCCTGAAAAAAGAGGTCTTGGCGACGGTGCTGAAATACTCCGATCTAAAGAAGCAAAGCGCCGGGGTGGAACGGGAAAAGATGGTGGCCTAAACCCGGACCTCATACCAAGTTGCCGTCAGATGAGTAAATGTAGGACAGGCGCCCTCGCCTGTCCGAACAGCCGGGGGCGGCTGTCCTACATTTTCACGGCAAGGCCGGCGGCTCCAGGTCCATTATCTCTTTGACCGCAACTTGGTATCACCCCTCCCAGGCTTCGCTGCGGCGCCGGACCTCCCGGCGCGGCGCCGCGGCCGGCCTTGCGGCTCAATGAAAATCAAGGGCGTCTTTTTCCCGGATGAAGGTGGCGGATTGCCGAAGACCGCAACAGCAGAAATCAGCCAGGAGCACCTCAAAGAAAGGTTGCGCCGGGTCCGTGGAGTTCTCCGGCTGGACCTCCACCCAGGCGCCGCATAGGCGGCATTGCACCAGGTAAGCGCCCGCGGCCGTCACCTTGGTTTCCGGCATCTGTCTCTCCGGTAAGGGCTTGCTCAATGGGGCGGGCCCCAAAGCAGGTACTCCAGGGGATAGTCATAGTTGAGCCAGGGGGCCTGCCGCTCCAGGGCCGCCACTTCATCCTGAAGTTTTGCCACAGTGGCGGCCTTTTCCTGGTTTTGGGGGTCCTCCTGCAGTTCGGTCTCAGCCTGCCGCAGGGCCAGCCGCAGCTTTTCATAGGCCCTTAACAGGGGTTGGTCCTGACGCCGGAAGAGCTGGTATTCCTCCATTTCGTCGGCATCATCAAAGAAATATCCGGTCATAGGCATCTCCTTTGGAAAAATTGCGCCGCACAGGGGAGGAAATTCCGGAGCAAGCGGAAGCGATTCCTGCAACTTAGATATTTCCCAAAGAACAGGAGCCGTCGTCGCCCTCGGCCAGCGGCCGGCCTTCAAAATTGAATTGCTCCCCGGTGCCGTCCAGGGTAAGGACTTCCGCCGCTTCATCCCAGCGGCCCCATTGGGTTCGGGCCTCGAAGACCAGGGCCCCGCGGCCGATATCGTGGCAAACCAGCAGAGATCCCGGCGCTTCCGCATAGCGGCTGAAGCGGTAAACAGAGACGAGAACTGCGCCTTTTTCGGTGAGGACCGGCTCGATGATGTTCCGGAAAGAGAGGGGGCTGAGACCCATCGCATCCAACTCCGATTGCCAGTCGGCCTGAGTCAGCCGGCGTTTTTCCCAGTATTCGAGGAGCATGCTGGCCAAATCCTTTTAAAAATCAGGAATGCCTTATTCCCAAACCTTATTGAAAAATTTATCAAAAAATTTTTGACAAAAGAAGATAATTATGTTTTTGATTAATATCAGACCCCCGATGTCCAAAAATTAGACAATGGGAAATGAGATGTCCGCCCACCTCAATCCCCAGCTCCAGGCCTTGGATGGCGCTCCGGCCTCCGACCAATTCTTTTTGAGAATTTTCGACAGTTTTGCCGATCCCCTGGCCATCTATGATCGGGACTTTCGTATTCTGAAAATTAACCGGTCCCTGCTGCAGGTTTATCAGCAAGAAGCGGACCGGGTGCTGGGCCGGCACTGCTATGAAGTCTTTCACGGCCGCAGCACCCTTTGTGAGGAATGCCACGTCCGGGAAGTCTTCCGGACCGGCCAACCCCAATGGCGGGAAATGGTGGTAACTTTGCCCGACGGGGCTCAGCGCCATATTGAAGTCCATTCCTATCCGGTCAGAGACGCCAGCGGCGCGGTTATTCAAGCCATTGAGCACGGCCGGGATATTTCCTGGCGCAAGAGGCTGGAGGCCGAGCTCAAGACCTCGGAGGAGAAATACCGGACCATCGTGGAACTGGCCCGGGAAGGCATTCTCTTCGTGAACCCGGAAGAGAAAGTGACCTTCGCCAATGGCTTTCTGGCTCGGATGCTGGGTTACGACGGGGTTGAGGAGATTATCGGACGGCCGGTTTTCGATTTCATCGCCGCGGAGGGCCGGGAGCTGGCCAAGAGCCAGATCGAACGCCGGCGCCGGGGTTTCGCCGATTCCTATGAACTCTCTTTGCGGTGTAAAGACGGTTCATCCTTGATCTGCCTGGTGGCGGCGGCGCCTTTCACAGTCAACGGCGCCTATTTGGGCTCCTTGGCCATTGCCACCGACATCACCCATCTCAAGCAGGTGGAAAAAGAACTGCGCACCGCCAGTGAATTTCGGGAAAAGATTATCAACGGCATCACCGACAATCTGTTGGTGATCGATCCCAAGAATTATCGGATCGTGCAGGCGAACAATTCATTCCTGCGGCGGGTGGGTCAGAATGGCCAGGCCATCCTGGGAAAGACCTGCTATGACGTGATGTTGCACCGGAAGACGCCGTGCAAAAAAGAGGGCATCTATTGCCCGGTGCAGAAGGCCTACCGGGAGAAGCTGGCGGCCTTTGGGGACCGGGTATATCCCGATGCCCAGGGGCAGGAGCGGATCCTGCAGATTTCCGCCTATCCACTGCTCGATCAGCAGGGGGAAGTGAATCTCGTGGTGCGCCTGGAGCGGGACGTGACCGAAAAGCGCAAAATGGAGGAGGCCCTGGCCTTCCGTTCCCGGGAGCTCCAGAAGACCCAGCACCAGTTGGAAACCCTGTTTGAGATTTCCCGGCAGATGAACGCCAAGGATTCGCTGGGCGAACTGATCGAAGCCCTTAGGATGAAAACCGCCGAGATCTTCCCTGAATCCGAGGCCCTGTTCCTGGTTTTGGATGACAAGCGCCTCCATTTTCTGCCGCTGGCCGCGGGGCTGGACCACATGGTGGAACAGCCGGGATTGGTGGCGGATTTTATCCGTTTCCTGGGGAAGGTTCAGGAATACCAGGTTTTTACCGGGGCCAACGGTCCGCATGCCCCGGCCTTCCTGAAGATCATCTCGGAAATCTTTCCCTCTTGGTTCGGACTGCCCATCCTGGTGCAACAACAGTGCATCGGGTTTTTCCTCCTCCAGTCCCGGGAGTTGACCGACTACCCCAAAAGTGATTTGCAATTCATCCAGGCGCTGCTGGACCAGACCGGGGGTCATATCCGCTCTCTGGTGCTGCACGAAGCGGAAATCAACCAACTCCGCCATCACCATCAAACCAAGGCGTCCCATGGGGGACTGATCGGCCAGAGCAAGAAGATGCAGGAAGTCTATGAACTTATTGATCTGGTCTCCGCTTCCGACGCCACCGTGCTCATCACCGGGGAGAACGGCACCGGCAAAGAACTGGTGGCCCAGGCGATTCACCAGCAGAGTCACCGCAGCAAAGGGCCCTTCGTGGTGGCCAATTGTTCGGCTTATTCCCCCACCCTGCTGGAAAGCGAACTCTTCGGCCACGAAAAGGGTTCTTTTACCGGGGCCATCCGCCAGAAGAAAGGGCGCATCGAAAGGGCCCACGGCGGCACGCTCTTTCTGGATGAAATCGGCGATATTTCTCCGGCCACCCAGGTGTTGCTCCTGCGCTTCCTTCAGGACCACTATTTTGAAAGGGTAGGGGGAGAAAAGGCCATCGAGGCCAATGTCAGGGTCCTGGCGGCCACCAATCAGGACCTGCAAAAGGCGGTGGATAACGGGAATTTTCGGGATGATCTCTATTATCGCCTCAACGTCATCTCCATTCATCTGCCGCCGCTAAAGGAGCGGAAAGACGATATCCCCTTGCTGTGCGGGCATTTCCTCCGGAAGTGCAGCCTCAAGGAAAAGAAGAACATGCAAAAAATCTCCGCCAACGCCATGCAGGCCCTGATGGATTACGATTGGCCGGGCAATGTGCGGCAGTTGGAGAACGCCATCAACCATGCGGTGATCATCGCCCAGGGAGAGACCATCCGGCGCCGGCACTTGCCCCGTTTTCTCAAAGAGTCCCTGGAAAGCCCTCTCTCCACTTCCCTGGCCGAGAACGAACGGCGCTTGATTCTCAGAGTGCTTCAGGAGGCCAATTGGAATAAACACGAGGCCGCCAGGCGACTGCAGATGACGCGCAGCACGCTTTACAGCAAAATTCGGCGTCATGGATTGGAAAAAAACCTTTCAGGGTCCTAATTCATACTCCTCTGAAAACTCGATATTCTCCCCATTCTTTCTGATTTTTAAAGGTTGATCGTTCTTCAAAGAGTCCTAATTCATACACATCCCAGGTTATTCCGGTTTTCGCCGCCCAGGCGGACCTGCCGGCTGTCAGGCTAACCTACTATTTTCCCAAGATAAATAGCCTTATTCGCCGCTTTCGAGCTTTCTGGCAGGAATCTTGAAATAAATTCATACTGCGTCCCTCGCACCAAAGGTGGGGCCTTGGTGCGCAGGCGCAACATTCCAAGGATTCTTGTTTCAATCCCACTGCCCAAGATTAACGGCCGGAAAGGAGGTGAGACCTGAAGAGGGGAGACGCCGGGTTCGCCAGGCGAGCCGGCTGACACCCGGCCCGGGCTCTAGATACCCGAGGACTATGTTCCCCGTGGACGTTGAACTTTCTCCTTGTGAGGCATTACTTATCAGGAGGAACCTTGGTTTTCAAATCTATCAAGTAGTCGTGGTTCGATTCCCTCAGAGCTTAATCAAAGGCTACTCCTAGGACGCCAGATATGGGAGGTCAAAACATGGCGCAAGAAAAGCGTGACATCGAAATCAACAGTCGGGCCGATACCCTGGAGTTGATGTCGGAAAAAATCAGGCCCTGGCCGGTGACGCCGCCGCCTGATCCCGAATGGGTAATGGCCAACATTTACGCCAAACGGAAGGCGGAAGAGTTTGGCAAATGGTGCGAGGACAACCTCAGGTACGAATACTCCTTCGGGAAACCTGAGGCCCTCCAGGGTTTCAAGTTCTTATGCTGCGGCCAATGGAGACTGGGCAACAAGTTCTGCGCTGCGCTACTGTGCGAGGCCGGGGCTGAAGTGATCAACATTGAACCCCCCGAAGGCGATCCCCTGCGCCAGCTCACCCCCTTCGGCCGCGAAGAATATATGTTCACCTCGGAAATCACCGGGGAAAAATGCGGCCTGGACTTCCTGCATGAGATGCGGGGGCAGAAATCCGTCACCCTGAACCTGGAGAGCGAGGAAGGCCGGGAGATTTACAAGACCATGGCCAAGCAGGTGGACGGCATCATCGATGAGATGCCCCCCGGCTACATGGACAGCCTGGGTCTGGGTTACCGCCATCTTTCCAAGCTGAATAAGCGTCTGGTTTATTTGAATATGGCGGTGCGCGGCACCTGGGGACCCTTCAAGGACAAGCTGTCCAAGTACGGCCAGTGGACCCTGGAGCCCTTCGGCGGTTGCGCCAATTCCTTTGTGCACAACACCGGCTTCCCCCAGGACCAGTTGCCCCGGGGCAAGGGCGGCGACCCCACCCGCTCCGGCGTCTGGTTCGCGGACTACGCCGCCGGGGAACAGGGCGCCAACACCCTGTTGGCGGCCCTCTACTGGCGGGATGAGTTCAGCGGCGAGGGCCAGTTCTGCGAGGTCACCGGCGCCGAGACTCAGATGGACATCCTGGACTTCGACATCTCCTGGTACGGCTTCAACGCCTCCATCAAGGCCCGCACCGGCGGTTGGGACCCCAACCTCAACCAGTACGAATGGAACCCCTGCCGGGACGGCTACATGATGATCGGCGGCCAGACCGACCGCCTCTGGTACCGCATCGGCATGTGCATCGAGCGGGACTTCCCCCAGTTCGGCCGCCTGATCCACGAAGATCCCATCCTCAAAGAGATGGGGGCCAGAAACGCCCTGGCCATGCTGATCAAGACCTACACCCTCACCACCCGTTGGCTCCGGGACATCAACCGCATCGAAGCCGAACAGAAGCTGATGCAGTACGAAGTGGCCGCCGGCCCCATTCTGTTCATCGATGAAGTGGCGGAGTTCCCCCATTTCAAGTACCGTCCCTGGGTCTCCACCATTGACACCGACCACTACGGCACCGTGATGTTCGCGGCTTCCCCCAATTCTTTCCAGATGCGGACGCCGCACCGAGTCAAGGTGCTGGGCCGGCCCCTGGGGTTTGACACCTATGAGATCTTGCAGAAGTACTGCGGCGTCGGCCAATCCAGAGTCAACGAGCTCAAGGAGAAGGGGGTAATATAATGAACGACAAGAAGGAATGGCGCAAGAAATATAAACATCTGATTGAGGCTCCCATGGAGGACCAGAAGGGCCCCAAGAGCAGGCAAGAGCTCGACGAAATGAAGATGCCCTACGAGGATTTTTGTCGGGCCGTCTTCGCTCCGGGGCACGAAATGGGCAAGCCCGAGTCTCTGAAGGGCATCCGCTGGATGAGCACCACCATGTATATCTTCACCCCCCATTCGGTGGCCAACCTGGCGGAACTGGGGGCCGAGGTTTATAAATTCGAAATGCCCCGCATGGGCGACCCCATGAAGCACACCTCGCCCTTCAACGAGGCCTATCTCTACCCCTTGCACGACACCCGGCCCATGACCGGCACCGGCATGGGCTTTACCAACGCCAACGTCAATGAATACTACGTCAGCATTGACTATCACATCGCGGAAATGAAGGAGCCCTTCTACCGCATCGTCAAGATGTCCGACGGCCTTACCGAATGCTACCGGCCCGGCACCTTCGACCGCTGGAAGCAGAGTTACCCCTATCTGGCGGAGATGAACCCCCGGTTCATCTATGTTTGGGGCGGCGGTTTCGGTTACGGCCCCAAGATCTTCGGCGGCTCCTACGACATCCTGGGGCAGGCCCACGCCGGTCTGGCCTCGGTCACCGGCATGCACGAGTTCATGGGCGGCCACTGCGCCAAACATTCCAACTGGTGCATCGACTGGTATTCCGGCACCCAGATCACCTTCGGCATCCTGGCGGCCATGCTCTGGCGGCGCAAGACCGGGCTGGGCACCATGATCGAGTTCTCCCAGGTGCAGGCGGCCACCCGGGTCCTGGGCCACACGGCGCCGATGTACGGACGCTTCGGCATCGTCCGCCAGCGTTGGGGCAACTGGGACACCCAGCTCTGCGTGCACGGCATCATCCTCTGCGGCAAGTCCGACTTCCCGGACGCCATCAACCCCCAGGACAAGTTCGAAGCCCGTTACGCCATGGTCTCGGCCTTCCAGGATAAGGACTTCAAGGCCCTGTGCGACGTCATCAAGAAACCCGATATGTATAGCAAGTATATGAAGCACAAGGACCGGGTGGAGGCCGAGGCCCAGGTGGACATCTATGCCCAGTTGGAGGATTGGGCCAAGGATAAGTCCCGGAGCGAGGTGGTCCGCATCCTGCAGAACGAAGGGCTGCTGTGCGAGCCGGTAATGAACGACCGGGAAGTCTATGAGAACGAGCACTACCGGCAACGGGGCACCGTGCGCTGGATCGATGATCCCCTCTTCGGCGACTTCCTGGTGCAGGGCACCTACAGCGCCGGGCTGATGTCCAAAACCCCCAGACGGCTCTATTGGATCTGGCGGCCGGTGGGCGCGGACAACGTCAAGTTCTACCACGAGCTGCTGGGCTACCCCATTTCCAAGGTCAAAGAGTGGTACGACAAGGCCTGGATCTAAAAGGAGGAGAGCGCTGTGTGTGATATCATCTGGTGCAAAAAAGACGTGGGCGGCAAGCCCTGCAATACGGTGAATTACCTGGATCCCTACTGCTTCTGGAACTGGAAGGGCACGGTCAACTGCGCCGAGTGCGGCACGGTGTACGCCATCCACATGATCCAGGGGCACATGTATCAAGGCCCTGATGAACAGGCGGCGGGAACTAAGCCGGACACCAGCCCCCTCTATGCCGATAAGCCTCTGGACGGCTATACTTTCATCACCATGGGCACCGAAGGCCGGACCCGGCCCTTCCAGTGCCTGCCCCGCCACATCTACCTGGGGGTGCCTGACATGGTGAAGTTCAGCATCCGGGGCAAACCGCTCCGGGGCTGGCGCCCGCAGAAGCCTTCCGCCGGCATCGCCGGACAGTTCGGCTTCAACTGGGACATCAAGAAGTTGGCCCCGGAGGTCTGGGCGGAGTATCAGGAAAAGCTCGCCAAGGGCGAAGTGAAATGCTGGTAACCGGGACCCGGTGAATAACGAGAAGGAGTGACTCATGATTGAAGCGAAAGGGTTAACCCCGCGTCAATTCCTGGACAAGGTCCTGGAGCCGGAGAAAGAATCAGACCATATCTGCTGGCAGTGTGAGTTCCTGAAACCGGTGATCAAAGGCTCCAGTTTCCCCCCCGCGGATATCATCGGCTGGTGCATGAAAATCCACTGGCCCTATTACTGGTGCGTAGCGGACTTCAACGTGGTGAAGAAGTGCTACGCCTTTAAGCAGAAAGGCTAGCATGGAAGACAACGTCCGTCAGGAACTCCAGGCCCTGGAAGCGATGGTGCTCAACTGGAAGCGCAGTTATCTGGAGCATGCCACCCCGGATGGGAACAACGACTTCCTGGTGGAGGAGTTCCAGGAGGAGATCACCACGTATGTCTCCCCATACCTCCGCCGCCTATTTCAATGTGAGCACCTCACCCAAGCCCAGGCGGAAGAGTTCCTGGACAGTTGCTATCACCAGGTCGATGATCTGCGGCGACTGATCCGGGAACTGGAGCAGCCCACGGTGAAGCCGGGGGTATGGCAGGAGACGATTCTAAAAACCAAGGTGGTTTGGCAAGAGTAAGGGTGCCTTTTCCACCTGGGCCTGACGCCTTGAACCGGTGGGGCTCAGGTGGGAGGCCACCCGGACTGCGATTTCAAGCAAAAGGAGAGCACGTATGCCAGCAAAAGCCCGCGTTGGTGTCTGCGGATTCGACCCCATGCTTGTCAGGGGCTATGTCAAAACGGGGTTCCGCGCCTTGTGGTGGCACATTCCCGATGAGTTGTTTGAAGAATTTCAGGTTAAACCCAATGATCATATCTCCGGTAAACTTCTCAAAGTATTTGCCGGCAAAACCGGACAGATGACCGCTGAGCCCAATGAATCCTTCCATTGGAGTTTCTCCAAGGAATCGGGGTTGGCGGTCTTGCTGCCGGCCGAGACCATCATGAAATACGAACTCACCGAGTTCCACTTCATTGAGGTGCTCATCGAAAAAATCAACGATCAGCCGGTGTTGTCCGGCCAGGAGGTGGACAGCACCAAGATGTGGCCCTTGGACAAGATGAAACTGGGCTACACCGCGGATTACATTGCACCTTAAATAGTCCTTCCGGCCCGCGGGCCCGGGATGAGGTCAACCCCGGGCCCTTACCGGTGTGCCCGTCCCAAGGGTTCCGGTAAGGCGGCAATCCCCCTCTCACAGTCTTGAAGTCCTGGGGGAGGGGATTTTTTTGGACTACCTTTCAGGGCTGCAACCTAGAGGCGGGCCTTGACCCAGGACACCAGGGCGGCAAAGGTCCGGGCCCAGTTGCCGGTGTGGTCTTGGCCGGTGAAGAGGTGGGCCAGTTCGTGGCACAGGGTCTCGAGACGGTGGCCGGGAGGGTGGAGCATGATCTCCCGTTTATCGTGGTCGGCTTCCGCCAGCAGAAAGGTGGCGCCGTCCCAGTATTTTTCAGGATTGGGCAGGAATTCCGGGTCCCGCCGGAGGCGGACCGGGTCCTGGCCGAAGGCGGCGCAGAGCTGTTCAGCCCAGTTTTCCAGTTCCGGAATCGGGCGGGCCGCCAGCAGCCGCTCATCATAGCGGTGACAGCAGTGGCACCAGACCTGGCCGTCACAGACCAGGTCGCCGTGTTTCTCCGGCTCCAGGGCTTTCCCGCAATGGGGACAGTTCATGGGATGGCCTTTCCGATAGTTCTTTAACACGGAAGACCCGGGCGCCGCAAGATTGCCGGAAGCGCTCCGGGGTCAACGCCGACGAGTCGGTTCGTAGCCATTGACGAAAACCCGAGGAACCATTACTATGGACTCTCCATCATTTACCGCCGAAGAGGCCAAGAGAGGCGATATGACCAGGGACAGCCGCGACGGAGACAACC
>CAZOCQ010000003.1:33589-39888 GCA_964578335.1 uncultured Desulfobacca sp. | reverse complement strand
AGGTGCAGGCTGGAAGCCTGCGCTACCGGAACGAACTTTTCGAAGCAGCTCCTCATGGGCCTTTGGCCCACCCGCAAAGCATAAAAAGTATTGGCCCGCCGCAGCTGGCCACAGCCCCAGATGGTGCGTAGTGCGCACCCTGCATTAAGAAAAGGGGTCCAGCGATGCCGGACCCCTTCTTCATCAGATATATCTTAAAACCGGCTTAGCGCGTCAGCCAGCGGTCGTTGCGCACCGTGATGAAGGCCCAGGGCTGCACCCAGATGAGGGCGGTGAAGGCGAAATAGGCGTAGAGGATGCCGTAGATGAACTCCATGTCCCGCTGATGGTGCAGGTAATAATACATATAGACCAGGGTGACCACCCCCAGGCCGGTGAAGAATTTCAGGGCCACGATGGGGTAAAGGAAGAAAGAGGCGAACAGCAGGCTGATGAAGAGGTAGTTCAGGGGGAACTCGATCTGGGTGATGAAATAGTCCAAAATGGGCAGCACCCGGTGTTTGGTGCGGTATTTGCTGAAGATGAACTTAAGCTGGACCCAGTTTTCCCGGAAGTTGCTGCGGTCCCAGCGGAGGTACATGCGGCAGAGGCCCCGGTAGGTTTCCGGCACCGTGGTATAGACCAGGGCGCTGCGCTGGTAAACGCTGTAAAACCCCTGGCGCAGCACCAGGTTGGTCAAGGCCCGGTCTTCGCCGATGTTGGCCGGCAGGCCCATAAAGGTCTGGGTGCGCCACTCTTCCAGGATGGGTTTGAGGGCGGCGCCCCGGAAGGCGGACAGGGCGCCGGGGGTGCAGGTGACAAAGCCGTACAGGCTTTGGGAGGCCCGCAGGAAGTCAAAGGCCAGCACGAAGCGGACCGCCAGCATCCGGGCCATGATGGAGCGGAGCCGGTTATAAACCTTGACGTTGCCGGCCACCGCGCCGATCTGGGCGTCGTGCAGCATGGGGGCGATGGCTTGTTTCACCGTGTCGGGCTGGATGACGCTGTCGGAGTCGATGGTGATGAAGAACTCACCCTTGCCCTTGGTAAAGCCGGCGTAAAGCCCTTCCTTTTTGCCGCGGTTTTTGGGGAAGCGGATGGCTCTGATGAGCTTGGGGTAACGCCTTTGGGCCCGGTCAATATATTTCCAGGTGTCGTCCTTGGAGCCGTCGTCAATGCAGATGATCTCCAGGCGGTCTGCGGGGTAGTCGGAGGCGGCGGCGGCATAGATGGCCTTTTCCACCATGGCGCCTTCGTTGTAAGCCGGGATGATGACCGTCACCTTGGGCAGGGGGCCGGCCGGCAGCGGGTAAGGTTTATAGCGCAGCCAGAGGATGGTGCGCACCAACTGGAAGGCCAGATAGGCCACGGTAAAGGCGGACCCCAGGGCCATCAGGGGCGAGCCGTAGCTCTTGCTGCTCAGGAGCTCCAGATAACCGTTGAAAGAGCCGACCTTTAAGGAAATGATGAAACAGATGGACAACAACAAAGGAACCAGGATCTTCAGGGTCAGGTCCAATACCTGAATCCGCTGTTCCTCTTTGGAGCGCCATTTCCTCTGGTTTAAAGGAAAGGCGACGGTGGTGGTACGCATATAAAGAGATTCCTCGTTTGGGACGAAAATATTCAATCGGTCATCTAATCATGCAATTGACTTGCCAAAAGCGTTCAAAAAAATATTGGATAACTATTTGAAATTACAGCAAATTAAATTAGACAAATTTGTCGCGAAGGTAGGCCGTCCGCAGAAATTTCTCTACTTGAGAGAACGGCTGGGAAGCTTGGTAAAAATTTCTCAAAATGATAAACGGACCCGCCCAGGTAAAATTTTTTTTTGGCAGGGGCATGACTGGGGGGAGGGGAGGGACAAAACCTGCCTCCCTCAAAAAAGTTGAGGGCCAAACCGGATTTTCCGCAAAGGGCCAAAGGCGCGGTTCACTTCTTTACTATCTTGTGATAAATAGGAGCAAGCAACTGGTGCTCCAAGGCGATTGTAGCCGAGTTCTGGACCTTTAATCGGATAGGCGAACCTATGGCTGAAATCAAAGAACCACCGGCTTCGGAAGAACAGGGCGGGCTGAAGTTGTGCGAACTGGGGGAGGAGTGCGTGGTCCCGCCCGGGACCCGCATCGTCAGCCAGGGGGAGTCCCCGGAATTCTTCTATGTCATCCAATCCGGGCGGGTGCGGGTCTTTCGGGAGACCGCGGACCGGATCCAGACCCAATTAACTGAATTGGGAGCAGGCTCTTATTTCGGAGAAGTGGCCCTGGTCACCGGGCAGCCCCGCTCGGCTTCGGTGGAAACCACTGAAGAATCAAGGCTCATCAAGGTCTCCAAGGAAGAATTCGACCGCCTGTTGGACCAGAACCCTCAATTGGCCCGCCACATTATCCACCAATTGGCCAACTGGCTGGTATCGGGAGACAGCCGCCTGGAAAAAGAGGTGGTCCACCAGGTCAAGCTGCGGCAAATCTCCTGGTTCGACTACGCCTTGATGATCGGTTTGAGCCTGATCCTGAGCCTGGTTTTCAATATTTATAACGAAAATCGCATTCCGCTGATCTATGGTTGGGGCGAAAAGGATAACATCCCCCACCTTTCCCTGACCCAGGCTCAAGACGAGTTTAAGAAAAACGAGCTCATTTTCGTCGATGCCCGGAAAAGCGCCTTTTACAGCCAGGAGCACATTAAGGGCGCCATGAACCTGCCGGTGGTCCTCTTCGACCTGATGTTCCCCATGTTTCAGTTCACCCTGGAGCAGACGCCGGGGGCCAAGGATAAGACCCTGCTGGTTTACGGCGGCTCCTTCAGCCGGCGGTTCGACATTGAATTGGCCCGGGCCCTGCAGCACAAAGGGATCAAAAAAGTGGCGGTGCTCAATGACTATGGCGGCTGGACTCACACCTTTCCCCTGGTGCAGAAACCGCCTAAGGAAGGAGCCGCCATCTCGCTGGGTCTGGCCGGTTTGCTCGAGTGGCTGCCGGTGGGCATCTTTGTGCTGATTCTCATCCCGCCGATTCGCCGCAGCCCCTATCTTTCGGCGGTTTGCCGGCTGCTCCTGGGGGCGATCTTTATTTCCTTCGCCTTGAGTAAAATTTTGCGCCCGGCGGTCTTTGCTTTGAATACGGTGGATTACGGGATGATGCCCTCCTGGGGGGTCAACCTCTGGGCCCTGGCCCTGCCCTGGGCCGAACTGGTGGTGGGACTGTTTCTGGTCCTGGGCATCCGCACCCGGGCCGCGGCCACCCTGATCGGGGCCATGAACGTCATCTTCATTGTGGGGCTGGTCAACGCCATCTTTCACCACCTGCCCATTAACTGCGGTTGTGTCGGGGAGGTGGGGGAACCGGTGAACTGGTGGAAAGTGCTCAAGAATACCGGCATGTTGGTCATGACCGTCCAAATCTTCCTCTACGATCGCTTTTTCGTGCTGGATCGGGGAGGATTCACCTTGCGGGAAAGAAAGATATGAAGATCAATGCTCTGAAGTTGGCGGCGGTTGTTGGTCTGATCCTCCTGGGGCTCCTGGCAGGGTGTGGGGAGTCTCGTTCTCCCTTCGCCGGGACTTACAAATCCGTCGAACCTTACGCCGGGAACAAATTTGTTGAGCTGGATTTGAAAGAGGACGGCAAGGGGGCCTGGATGATTGCCGGCAAAAGCGTGGAATTCACCTGGGTGGTGAATGACGGCAAGCTCTGGTTTTACCTCAAGAACGGCGGCATCATCATTGCCACTCCGGACGGGGCCGGCAAGACCTTGTCGGTGGATATGACCGGCGACTGGCACCCCGGCTGCCCGCCCAACGCCTGTGTGGTTTTTAAGCGGGTTCAGGAAGGAGGATAAGGCAATTTTTATTTCGGCGCCCCCGGGGGCCAAGATCAGGGCCTTGGGCCTGCTGGGGATTTTGTGGTTGGTTATGGGAGGCCTCCTGCTCCCCCGGACGGCCTGGGGAGCCGGCCAGGTGGAAGTGCGCAACCTGGGTTTGAGCCGGGTGGGGGAAAACACCCTCTTGACCGTGATCCTGAGCCGGTCGGCGGAGCCCCGGATCTCGTCCGTCCAAACCGCCGGGAAACCCCAATTGGTGGTGGAGTTTCCCCAGGCCCGCCTCGGCCACGCGCCCACCCGCCTGGAGGGAGACGACCTTTTGGTGGAGCAGGTCCAGGCGCAGTCCAGCGCCGGCGGGGTCCGAATCACCCTGGACCTGTTCCCGGACCAACCTTACGCCTACTGGCGGCAGAGCCGGGCCGGCGCCGGCGGCCAGACGCTGTTTATCCTGGGTCTGAAGACCGACGCCACCGCCGCGATGGAGAGGCAACCGCGCGCCGCGCCGGAATGGCAGCCCTCTAAACGCAGCCCCTACGCGGCGAAGGAAGCGCCGGAATCCGGCTATACTCCCCCTGCCGCGGAGCCCAGCGCGCCGGAATACCAGCCCGCCTCTCCTCCGGTCGCGGTCACCGGGAGCCTGGCGGAGGTGGGCCGCCTGATCCCCAAGGCCGGGGGAGTGCTGCAGTACCTGGGAAGCGACGGCTGGGCCATCTCCGAGGCGCACACCTATGACCGGCCGGGGCAGCGCTTTGGCCGGGACTTCGTCCTGACCAACCGGAAGTACCCCGAACTGGCGGTGAAGATCTTGTATTTGCAGAGCCGGGCGCCCGGCACCCCCAATATCGGCATCGTCAGTCTGACCACCGACAACCTCGGGGGCGAAACCGCCGCCAAGTATCGAGATCTGCGCAAGTGGACCTTCAGCCAGATCAAACAGAAATTTGAGGATATCGGCGATTTTTTTGACGACGCCCTGAAACCCCTCCGGGTCAAGTTGCGGGAACAGACCAAGAGCGTGGCGCTGAAAGACGCGGCGGTATTTGAGAATTTTGTGAAGGCCGCCGACCCCGCCAACCCGCAGGCGGGCGCCAAGGTCATGGGCCACGTGCGGGAGAAGGTGAGCCCCCGGTTCGAAGGGGTGCAATATACCGTCTCGGAAAACCCGCTGATCATTCTCAATATGGTGGATTTTCTCTACGTCAAGGTCTATTTTCTTGATTCCCGTTAAGGAGCGGAAAGTGTCCCAGGAAATCACCATCTACGGCAAACCCTCCTGACCTTTCACCCGCAGGGCCCGGGAGGCCAAGAGCAAAGAGGGATTAACCGTTATTTTTAAGGACGTGGTCCAGGATTCCCAGGCCCTGGAGGAGATGCTGCGCCTGACCGACGGCCGGCGGCGCGTACCGGTGCTGGTGGCCGACGGCCAGGTCAGCGTAGGCTTCGGCGGCTCCTGAAAGGTCTGACCCCCCACGGTCGTGGGGTTAACGGTTCTGTCCCAGATGGAGCCGAGCCGATTATTCGCCCTTCCCGGCTTCGGCCTCTACTCACCGAGAAGGCCGGCGGCATCACGGCCGCCCCTTTCCCCAACTCGCTCTCCGGCTGTGGACGCGGCCGGGGAGACCGCGTCCCGCCATAACTCAGCCTGAGTTATCGTCAAAAGGATAATTTTCCGGGTGTGTCCCCACTTGTCCGCCTGCAGCAGGGCGGGCTGAGGGGGCGGCCGGGGGTGGCAAGGCCGATTTTTCAGGAGGAGGCCGGCAGGTAAGGGACTGCGGCTAACTGCTAATCCAGAATTAATTTATCAATAAGATAACTATCTATAATATCAATATAAATTATTAATATATGCGCAAATATCAAATCAAAAAATGAAAAGTAAAAATCACCCCACAATAAGGAGAAAAAAAGCATTTTAAAGGAAATTTCTCCCATTATTGGGAAAATCCAAGCAAATTATCTCCATTTTATGTCAAAAAAGCCGTTATTAAAAGGGTCTGCGATTATAATTTAGCTGAAAATTAAGATAGTTATACATCATGATAAATTTTTTTCTTGACAGCCGAAAAGCCATTGTGATATATGGTACAAACAATCACAAAAGTCCTTTTGGTCGTGTGCCTGAGCACTTAACCAATGGCTTGATGGGGATGGGAACCTGAGACCGGGCGGCCGTTAATACCGGGGGTTGTTCTCCGGCGGCAACGACCCAAGGCCGAAGGCGCAAAATCACTACCAAAGCATTTTCGGGGCTGCGGCCCCAAAATTTTCCTGGCGGTTCCTTTTTCTTAAGTATTCCCCAGCCATCCGAAGCAATCCTGAACTATCTCAAAAGGGAGGGAATCATGAAAACGATGGCGATCGTCTGTCTCTTAGGGATCGGGGTGATGTGCACGCCTCGACCCACCAAGTGCGTCACCATGTCCATAGTCACAGTCACCGCGTATCATCATTGTCCCGGTTCCCGAGGCATTACGGCCTCAGGGGCGCGGGTCAAT
>CAZOCQ010000003.1:0-33579 GCA_964578335.1 uncultured Desulfobacca sp. | reverse complement strand
ATTTCCAGCTTACGCTGGTCGATCTATCGGAGGGGATGCTGGCGGTCAGCCGGGATTTGGAAAGGAATCTGAATCTGGATTTTGGCGATCGAGTCTTACTGCACGGGTTTGGAGTATTTGAGGTTCAAGACCGCATGGCCTCCCGTTGGCAAAAGAAAGTGGACGTCTATCTGGACAGCCAACAGAAAGCGCGCCGTTTCGGAGTCAAGCGCTACGTGGTCCTGGTCAAACTGGCGTAATCCCTGCCGCCCTTATTTAACCCGCTCAATATAAGTGCCGGTCCGCGTGTCCACCTTGAGGCGGTCCCCTTCGTTAATGAACAGGGGAACCTGCACGGTGGCGCCGCTTTCCAGGGTGGCGGGCTTGGAGCCGCCGGCCGCGGTGTCGCCCTTGACCCCGGGTTCGGTCTGGGCCACCTCCAGCTCCACAAAGGTGGGCAGTTCCAGGGCAATGGGCTCCTGGTTGAAGAAGAGGACGTCCACGTTCATATTTTCGATGAGGAAGAGGCGAGCCTCCCCCACCTGATCTTCGGTGAGCATGATCTGCTCATAAGTCTCATTATCCATCATGCAATACCGGTCCCCCTCGCGGTAGAGGAATTGCATATTCCGCTCCATGAGGTCCGGCTTCTCCACCTTCTCACCGGAGCGGAAGGTCTGATCCACCACCCGGCCGTTGAGCAGGTTCTTCAGTTTGGTGCGCACGAAGGCGCCGCCTTTGCCGGGCTTGACGTGCTGAAAGTCCACAATGATAAAGGGGGTGCCGTCCAGTTCAATCTTCAAGCCCTTTTTAAACTCCGCGGTGGAATACATCAGGCTGTTTTCCTTCCTTAGTGCATGAAATCTTGTCCTGCCGCCGGCAGGGAAGTGCGGCCCTTTGGAGCGGCCGGGCCGGACCGGGCCATCCCGGCGCCGGGTTAATCGGCGGCGACCCGCCGGAACTCACTTGGGGCTGGAGGGACGGGGATTAGGAGCCCCTTCCAGGAATTGCCAGACCCAAGCCGCCTTGCCGGATTCCTTGGGGGCGGCCTCGGAGTTAGCCGGAGGCGGCTCCGGGAGGGCGACGCGGCTGGCAGAGGACGCAGCAGAAGTCTTGCTTTGGCTGCCGGGAGGCAACTGGAAGATTATTTCGTTTTTCTTGATGAAATTCAACTCTCGCCGGATGAATTCCTGGATCATTTCGGGATCGTGCTGCAGACGATCAATGGCGCGGGTCAGCCGGGCGTTCTCCTCCGCCAGTTGGGCGTTGCGCTGATCCAGACGCAGCTGCTCTTGCCGGAGGCGATAGATCTGGTATAGGCCCCGGTGGCTGAAAAAGACCACCACAGCCATCAGCGCCAGCAGGATAAGGGCCACCCCCAGCAGCAATTTAGGGCTCCCCTTGCCCTTGGGTGCTTCGACCAGAGTAGTCGGCGAAGTCATGCGGTCCCCCCAAACCAGACTTCCAATGCTGATAATGCCTGAAAATTCCGGCGGATGCAAGAAATTTTGGCCGTTTTTGACCTGGCGGCTACGCTTTTTTGCTCCTTCTCAGGTTCGGGAAGACGGCCGGGAAACCCTGGGGACCAAAGTTTTTCCGCGACCGCGGCGCTATTGACAACTCTGGGCGAATGCCATAATTTCTTAGATATTCTTTCAGGGAGTCCGAAATGCTAGCGTTAACCCCCTTAGCCGCCACCGGCATCGGCTCGGTGCCTTTTACCGATCCGGCCGAGACGGTGTCGTTAATCCTGGAGACCCTGCCTCAGGTCCCCTATTGGCCGCAGATGGTGCGGCTGGGGTTTGGGGAAGAAATGACCGCCCAGGCCGCCCGGGGTCTGGCGGCTTTGAAACTCGACCCGGAGGCCCGCCTGGTCCTGGTGGACCCGGAAGTCCCGCGGGATGAGGCCCTGGCCCAATTTTATGAGGCGGCCCTTTCCGGTGAACTGGACTCTTTTGCCATGCTGGAGGAAGAGGCGCACGGTCTCTTTGCCCTGCTGGCCAAGGTGGCCGCCAACCCCGGCTCCGGCCGGGCTTTAAAGGGCCAACTGGCGGGGCCGGTGACCTTTGCCGGCATGGTCAAGGACCAGGAGGGCAAACCCATCCTGTTCGACCGGGAATTGACCCAGGCCGCCGGCCTGGGTCTGGCCCGCAAGGCCGCCTGGCAGGCCCGGAAATTCCGGGAACTGGGGAAGGATCCGGTAATCTTTCTGGACGAGCCTTACCTCACCGGTTTCGGCTCCGCCTTTCTGCCCATCTCCCGGGAAGAAGTCCTGGAGATTTTGGGCCAGACCATTGAAGCCTTGCGGGAGGCGGCGGAGGGGTCGGTGGCCGTGGGCCTTCATTGTTGCGGCAACACCGATTGGGGCTTGCTGCTGGAGGCGCCCATCGATATTCTCAGCTTTGATTCTTTCGGCTATTTCGAGAGCCTGCGCCTATATGAGAAAGCGGTGGCCAAATTTTTCGACCGCGGCGGCTGGCTGGCCTGGGGGCTGGTGCCCACCGGGGCCGAAGAGTTCCGCCAGGAGACCGCCGACAGTCTCTGGGAGCGGTTTACCGGGCAAGTGGAGCAATTAGCCCAAGACCTTAAGACCGGTCCGAAAGAAATATTATCCCGGGCTCTCCTTACCCCGGCCTGCGGTATGGGCTATTTGAGCCCGGATGAAGCCCGCCGGGGTTTTCAGGTCCTGGCGGACCTGAGCGCCCGGGGCCGGGAGTGGCTGGCCTCCCTTTAATACGGTTTCCTGTTTCCGGTTAGCGGTGGAAGGATAAGACTTCAGGGAGAGGCGACATGAAGGTTAAGGAGATCATGGTCAAAGAAGTGGCCACTCTGGATATCAATGACGAACTGAGTCTGGCCAATGATATTATGCGGTTGGGCCGCATCCGCCATCTGCCGGTGGTGGAGGGCTCCCGGCTGGTGGGGATCATCTCGGAGCGGGACCTGTTCCGCAGTTCCCTGGCCCAGGCCCTGGGGTACGGCGGCCAGGCCTCCCGGGACTTGATGAAGACCCTGCGCATCAAGGATATCATGGTGACCGGCGTCATCACCATCCCGCCGGATACGGAGTTGTGCGACGCCACAAAGTTGATGGTGGAGGAGAAGATCGGCTGCCTGCCGGTGGTGGAGGATAACCTGCTGGTGGGGCTGATCACCGAAACCGACGTCATGATGCAATACGTCAAGGAGTGCGGCAAGGCTTAAAAGACGGTTTTCGGTTTTCAGTTTTCGGTTTTCGGTAAAAAATCAAAGGGCTTGGGGGAGTAATCCACCAGGCCCTTTTGTTTAACTAAAACCTAAAACCTAAAACCTGAAACCTGCCTCAAATATAGGTCAGCCAGTTCTGGTAGCGCGGGTTTTTGCCCTTGACGATGTCAAAGAAGGCGGCCTGCAATTTCTGGGTGATGGGACCGGGTTGGCCGGCGCCTATGGTTCGGGTGTCCACTTCCCGGATGGGGGTGACCTCCGCCGCGGTGCCGGTGAGGAAGGCTTCCTCGGCCAGGTAGAGTTCGTCCCGGGAGAAGATATCTTCCCTCACCGGGATGCCCAAGTCCTGGGCCAGGGTGAGGATGCTGGCCCGGGTGATGCCGGCCAGCACCGCGGTCACCGGCGGGGTGCGCAGCACTCCGTCGGTGACGATGAAGATGTTTTCCCCGGAGGCCTCGGCCACGTAGCCGTCGGTGTCCAGCATCAGGGCCTCGTCATAGCCCAACTGGGTGGCTTCCCGTTTGGCCAGGATGGAGTTGACGTAGTTGGCCGTGGTCTTGGCCTTGGTCATCATGACGTTGACGTGATGCCGGGAGAAAGAGGAAATCTTGGCCCTGATCCCCTTTTGCAGACCCTCGTCCCCCAGATAGGCGCCCCAAACCCAGCTGATGATGGCCACCCGGATGGGGTTGTTCTGGGGGTGCAGGCCCATGACCCCGTCGCCCACGAAGACCAGGGGGCGCAAGTAGGCCGAGTCCTGGGCATTGCGCCGGATGATCTCGCAGCAGACCTCTTCAATCTCAGTCCTGGAGAAAGGAATCTCGGTCTGCATGACGTGGGCCGAGTCGTATAGGCGCCGGACATGCTCTTTGAGCCGGAAGATGGCGGTGCGGCCGTCGTGGCAATGGTAGGCCCGGATGCCCTCGAAGACGCCCAAGCCGTAGTGCAGGGTGTGGGTCATGATGTGCACCTGGGCTTCATCCCAGGGAATGAATTTGCCGTCCAGCCAGATAAATTTAGCCTTTTCCACCATCTGTTCCGCCTCCAAATTTGCTTGCTGGAATTTTTATCGTTTCCCTGGGCGCTTGTCAAACGGTTTCCCTTGGTTTTCGTTGCAGCGAGGCCGCCTTTTCCGGTATGATGAGGACTGGCTTCCCAAGGAACAAGCTTGTCTGCCACTTTTCCCGCAAGCGGGCACTCAATGAAGATCACGAAGAAATCGGTTCTTTTCCTCGTCGTTCTCCTTGGCTTGGCGGCCGGTTGGCTCGTCGCCCCGGCGAACCTGTATGCCTCCGGAGACCAACTTCCTTATCAAGTGGTGATTTTGGGCGACCCCCATCTCCCCGGAAAATTCTTGCCCGAGAAGGAAGCGGTGATCCGTACGATCAATTCGTGGCCGGAGGTCCGGCTGGTGGTGGCGGTGGGAGATATCTGTGAGGACCTGGGGACGGCAAAGGAATATTCAGGGGCCAAACAATTCTTCGACAAACTTACCAAACCAGTGGTCATCATCCCGGGGAATCACGACTTTATTTACGGCGATATCAAATTACCCGACGGTAAAAGAATAAAAGGGTCTGCCTCTGAAAAACAGCAAAAATTGGCGTTATTTCAAAAGACCTTCGGTATTGCAAATCTTTATTACAGTAAAACGGTAAATAATTATAAGCTGATTTTTTTGGCAACGGACGATGTGCAATCAGATCAATTGACCCGTCTTTCCAGGAAACAATTGGACTGGCTACGGTCCGAGCTCAGCCGTTCCAAGAAAAATCCTACCATCATTTTCTTCCATAGTCCATTATACGGGACGTTATCAAATTATAATAGATATGCGAACGACATTGATCGTATTGCACAACCGGAGGATGATATTCGCAACCTTCTGAAGAGCAATCCCCAGGTATTTCTCTGGGTCTGCGGACATATGCATGTTCCGGCCACCCACAAAGACTTTCGCGCCGCCATCAACCTTTATGAAGGTCGCGTTTATACGTTGCACAATGCCAATATGAACCGAAAAACGATTTGGACTAATTCGCTTTTTCTGTTTCCTGATAAAGTAGTGATCAAGACTTACAATCACCGGCTGGGAGCGTGGATGCCGGAATTGGAAAAAACCCTGCTTCCGCCCAGGCGGTAAAATATGGTTTACTCCTGGATTAATTGAGAAAAGGTTTATTATGCATCCGCTAAAAATCGGGGTCATCGGGGTCGGCTATCTGGGCCGCTTTCACGCCGAGAAATACGCGCACCTGCAAGAGACGGAATTAGTGGGGGTGGCCGATCTCAACCTGGCCCGGGCCCAGGAGGTGGGCCGGGCCTTGGGGTCCCAGGCCTTTGATGATTACCGGGAACTCCTGCCCCAGGTGGCGGCGGTGAGCGTGGCGGTGCCCACCTCCAGCCATTTTGGGGTGGTGCAAGACGCCCTGGAGGCCGGCTGCCACGTGCTGGTGGAAAAGCCCATCACCGTGACCACGGCCGAAGCCGACGAACTGGTGCGCCTGGCCCGGCAGCGCCGTCAAATTCTCATGGTGGGGCACCTGGAGCGCTTCAATTCCGCCATGGAGGAGCTGAAGGCCCGAGTCAGCCGGCCCCGGTTCATCGAAAGCCACCGCCTGGCGTTTTACAAGGAGCGGGGCACCGACGTGGACGTGGTCCTGGACCTGATGATCCACGACCTGGACCACGTCCTGAACCTGGCGCCCTCGCCGGTTAAGGAGATTCGGGCCGCGGGGGTGTCGGTGCTCACCGACCGCATTGACCTGGCCAACGCCCGGCTGGAGTTCGCCGACGGCTGCATCGCCAATCTCACCGCGTCCCGCATGTCCTTCAAGAGCATGCGCAAGTTTCGCCTGTTCCAGTCCGACGCCTACCTGGCGGTGGATTTCGAGAACCGGGAACTGACCGTGGCCTTCAAGAAGGAGGGCGCCCTGGGTCCCATTCCCGGCGTGGGGCTGGACACCCGGCGCTATCCCCAGGAAGATATTTTGTTAAAAGAAATTCAGGCATTTGTGGCCGCGGCGCAAACGGGCCGGGAGCCGCCCATCAGCGGCGAGGCCGGCCGGGCCGCCCTGGACCTGGCCCTGGAGATCATGGCGGCCATGAAAATCGCTAAGGGCTAAATTAAGGGCAAAAGGGGAAAAGGGTAAAAGGGGAAAGGGGGGGTGAGCCGGCGTTAGGTAAGTTTGCCCCGGATTATCCAGTCCCGTCTTCTGGTCGCGAAGCTCCAGCTTCGGAACCTCATTTCCCGGCCAAGCTCTGCTTGGCCGAAAATCGGCAAGCACCAAATGAACCGATTTTCGCCAAAACAGAGTTTGGCGCCCGGGTGCGTTCCCAAGCAGGAGCTTGGGAACGAGCCATTCATGTTCCAAGGTAACACCCAAAACCATAAAAATGTAGCACCGCCGCCCTCGGCGGTGTACTACCCGGCGAGGGCGCCGGGGCTACATTTTAAGAGCAGCGCAAGAAGGTGTCGTCCAATTACTACTGACAGACTAAAAATCCTCATCGTCGCGGGCGAGGCCTCCGGCGACGAGCACGCGGCCCGGCTGGTGGCGGCCATTAAGGAGCGGGCGCCAGGGGCGGAGTTTTTCGGCATCGGCGGCGAGGCTTTGACGGCCCAGGGGGTGCGGCTCCTCTGCCAGGCCGCGGACCTGGCGGTGGTGGGCCTCTGGGAGGTGGTGCGGCATCTGCCTGCGGTGCTGGGGGCCTTGCGGGAGGTGGGCCGGGCCTTGAAGCAGGAGCGTCCCGACCTGGTCATCCTGGTGGATTTTCCGGATTTCAACTTCTGGGTGGCCCGGCTGGCCAAATTCCGCCGGGCGCCGGTGATGTACTACATCAGCCCCCAGGTCTGGGCTTGGCGCACTTATCGGGTGCGCACCCTGGCCCGCCTGGTGGACCGGCTGGTGGTGATCTTCCCTTTTGAGGAAGAATTTTATCGGCAGCGCGGGGTGCCGGTGACTTACGTGGGCCACCCGCTGCTGGAGACCCTGCCGCCCCTGGAAGACCGGAGCGCCCTGCTGGCCCGCTGGGGCCTGGACCCGGCGCGCCTCACCCTTGCTTTGCTGCCGGGCAGCCGGGCCGGCGAAATCGAACGGCACCTGCCTACCATGCTGCAATCCGCCGCCCTGATTCAGCAGGCCGTTCCCCTCAGTCAGTTCGTGCTGCCCCTGGCCTCCACCGCGCCGGCGGCGCTGGTGGAGGGCATGGTGCGAAGCTGGCTGGGGGCTGGGGGCCGGGGGCCGCTGGCAATCATCTCCGGCCAGTCCTACCAGGCCCTGGGGGCCGCCCACCTGGCCGTGGCGGCTTCGGGCACCGCCACGGTGGAGGCGGCCCTGGCCGCCGCGCCAACGGTCATCATCTATCGGCTGGCGCCCCTGACCTACCGGGTGGGGAAACTGCTGATTCGGGTGCCGCACGTGGGCATGGCCAACCTCCTGGCCGGGGAGCGCCTCTTCCCGGAGCTCATCCAGGACGATTTCACCCCGGAACGGCTGGCCCAGGAAGTCTTGGGCCTGATCGGCGACCGGGAACGCCTGGAGGCCATCCGGCGCGGCCTGAGGCGGATCATCACGCGGCTTGAAGGCCCCGGGGCCTCCAGCCGGGCCGCCCGGGTGGCCCTGGAGTTGGCGGCGGCGAGGAAAAGTTAGAAAAAAGATTTGCCCTTGCCTGAATTTCGAGGCATCTTATCTTTAAGAATAGTTCAAAGTTCAAAGTTCAAAGTTCAAAGCTACAAGCTACAAGCTACAAGCTACAAGCTAAAAGCGAAAAGCGAAAAACCGAAAACCGTCTTTCAGGAGGTGGCGATAACCATGATAAAGAAAATCCAATCCCTGTTGGGTCCCGAGGCCGATGACCTGCTGAGCCATAAATGCACGGGCTTCCCCAAGGAGAGCCTGCACCTGCCGGGGCCGGACTTCATTGACCGGGTCTGGGTGGCCAGCGACCGCTCTCCGGGGGTGCTGCGCTCCCTGGCTTCCCTGTTCGGCCACGGCCGCCTGGCCGGCACCGGCTATCTCTCCATCCTGCCGGTGGACCAGGGGGTGGAGCACTCCGCCGCGGCCTCCTTCGCTCCCAACCCCATCTATTTCGACCCGGAGAATATCGTCAAGCTGGCCCTGGAAGGGGGCTGCAACGCCGTGGCCTCCACCCTGGGGGTGCTGGGCGCGGTGGCCCGGAAATACGCCCACAAGATTCCTTTCATCGTCAAGCTCAACCATAACGAGATGCTGAGCTACCCCAATTTCTACGACCAGACCCTGTTCGCCGCGGTAGAGCAGGCCTTCGATCTGGGGGCGGTGGCGGTGGGGGCGACGATTTATTACGGCTCGGTGGAGTGCCGGCGGCAGATCCAGGAGATCAGCGAGGCCTTCAAGCTGGCCCACGAACTGGGGATGGCCTGCATCTTGTGGTGTTATTTGCGCAACCCGGCCTTCAAGACCGAAAAGGGAGATATGCACTCTTCGGCCGATCTCACCGGCCAGGCCAATTACCTGGGGGTGACCATCGAGGCGGACATCGTCAAGCAGAAGATGGCGGAGGGCAACGGCGGCTACAAGGCCATTCCCAAATTCGGCAAGACCAATGAGCTGGTCTATACCAAGCTGGCAGGCAATCACCCCATAGACCTGGTGCGCTACCAGGTGGCCAACTGCTTCATGGGGCGGGTGGGGCTGATCAACTCCGGGGGCGGTTCCGGCAAGAACGACCTGGCCGACGCGGTGCGCACCGCGGTGATCAACAAGCGGGCCGGGGGCATGGGGCTGATCTCCGGGCGCAAGACCTTCCAGCGCCCCATGGCCGAAGGGGTGGAGCTGTTCAACGCCATCCAGGACGTCTTTTTGGCCAAAAAGGTGACGGTGGCCTGATGAAGGCAGTGGCCAGTGGCCAGTGAGCAGTGGCCAGTATAGCTGAAAAGGTTCGGCAGGTGAGTTGATGCAGGACCGGGGCCCTTGCCAATCCTGGGACAGCCGGGGGCGGCTGTCCTACATTTTTACATCTCAGGCGAGGAGCCTGGGCCGGCGACAAAAAAGGCAGGGCCGCGGCCCGGCCTTTTCCACTTTACGGGCCGGAACCTTGCCGCCGAGACAACTTGTTCTGGTGAGCGGTTGCAAAGTGGCATTAACGTAGAGCAGCCGCCCCCGGCTGTTCCTGAACAGGCGAGGGCGCCTGTTCCACATTTTTCCGGTCATGAAATTGCGGCCGTAGGGGCGGCTCGCGAGCCGCCCCTACAATGGATTTCACCTTCGGGTGAGGCCCCAATGGGGCAAGGCCCTGATTTGGCCTGCGTCTGCACCGGCGAGACGCCTGTGCCACCGAACTTTTTTGAAGTCATCTGACGGGAGATAAAGGTGCGCAGCAAGCTCTTGATATATTGTGAGATTATGGCTAAAATCAACATAGTAGATATTCTCCTTTGCTGATGGGTCTTTACCGTTTGCTCTCCCGGGTCTGTCGAGCCAGGCGGGCCGCCGAGGGTCAAGATGGGCGAGAACCTCCACGAATTCGATGACCTGCCGGCCGGCGACGGGGTCCTGATCCTCTCCCCGGAGCAAGGGATTCTGTCCGCCACCCTGCAGGCCGAACGGCTGCTGCGGCGCCGCCTGGAACCCGGCCAGCTTCTTTCCCTGAGCGACATCTTTGTCTCCCCCTTTCTGCCCCAGGCGGACCTGGCCCTGCGGGAGTGCCTGGAAAACGGGGTCTCCCGGGCCGGCCTGCTGGCCCAGATCCGGCTGGAGTCAGAGGAAGTCCTGTTCCTGAAATATTCCATATCGCCCTTATACGACCCGGACCGGCGGATTTGCGGGGCGGTGCTGACCTTCCATGACGACACCCTGACCCGGGCCTGGTCGTCCTGGTCCAACTTCGGGATTGGGGTGGACCCGGACGCGGTCTTCGAAAACTTCGACCGGGGCCTGTTCGTGGTCAATCAGCGGCGGCGCATCACCGCCTTCAACCGCCGGGCCCGGGAGATTACCGGCTTCCGCCAGGATGAGGTCCTGGGCCGCTATTGTTGGGAGGTCTTCCAGGCCGACCGCTGCAAGACCGGCTGTATCCTCCAGGCCACCCTGGAAGACGGCGTCACCCGGCAGGATCAGGACATGCGTATCCGGGACCGGGAGGGCCGCTGGCTCGACCTCCTGATCAGCACCGCGCCCATTCGCAACCGGGAGGAAAAGATCGTCGGGGGAGTGGAAACCTTTCAATCCCTGGGACTGGCCCTGACCCCCCGGGAAGAGCCGGCCGCGGCTCCGGGCCAGGTGGAGATCATCGGCCGGAGTCCGGCCCTGCAGCGGCTGCTGGACATGCTGCCCGACGTGGCCGCCTCCGAGGCCACCGTGGTCCTGGAAGGGGAGTCGGGCACCGGCAAGGATCTTTTCGCCCGGGCCATCCATCAGCGCAGCCCCCGGGCCCAAGGGCCTTTGGTGGCCTTTAACTGTTCGGCCCTGGTGGAGACCCTGATCGAATCGGAGCTGTTCGGCCACGTCAGAGGGGCCTTCACCGGGGCCATCGGCAACAAGGTGGGCCGCTTTGAAGCCGCCAAGGGCGGCACCCTGTTCCTGGACGAAATCGGCGAGTTGAAGCCCGAACTCCAGGCCAAACTGCTCCGGGCCTTGGAATCGCGGCTTTTCGAACCGGTGGGCAGCAGCCGCTCCCTGCCCCTGGAGGCCCGGATCATTGCGGCCACCAGCCGCAATCTGCTGGAGGAGGTGCGCCGGGGCCGCTTCCGCATGGACCTGCTCTACCGGCTGCGCACGGTGCCGTTTTGTCTGCCGCCGCTTCGGGAGCGCCGGGAGGACCTGCCGCTGCTGGTGCAGCATTGCCTGGCCCGGCTCAATCAGAAATACCGGAAAAACGTGCGCGGGGTGGACCCCAAGGTGATGACCGTCTTCCGGCAGTACGCCTGGCCGGGCAATATCCGGGAACTGGAGCGGGTCCTGGAATACGCCATGGTCTTTGTGAAGAGTTCGGTGATCACCAAGGACCTGCTGCCCGAGTTGGAGCCGGCCCGGCCCCGGGCCGCGGCGGCCCCCAGCCTGGAGCGCTCCCGGGGCGACCGCGAACGCCTGGCCATTCAGAAGGCCCTGACCAAATCCCAGGGCCGCCGGGAGGAGGCGGCGCGTCTCTTGGGCATCAGCCGCATCTCTTTGTGGCGCAAGATGAAGGCCCTGGGTCTGCTTTAGGGTTTTCGGTTTTCAGTTTTCGGTGTTCGGTAATACAAAAGCCCTCGGCACGCAGGGCGCAGGCGTAGGGCGGGAAAGCGCCGCGCCTTCCGCCATTAGTTAATTTTCTGCACCATTTCCCACCATTTTTCCCATCGTTGAAGTTTCAATATGTTTCAAAGCTATTTTTAATTATCCGATAAAATTTGAAAATATAGGTAGTTAAATGTTTCATTATATTGCAATATTGTTACATGCGCCAAGCTTGCTCAAAATTTTTGGCAAAGATTTAAGATAGTTATCTATGGCACATAACTTGCCCTTTCATGGCTAAAAATCCGGAGGACAGGGGATGAAAAAGGCCAGGCAAGATATTGATAGTCTGCTGGAGAAATATTCCCCTCAACCCCAGCACCTGATCAACCTGCTGCAGGATGTCCAGGCCCACTACGGTTACATCTCCGCCGATAATCTCGCCTTGATCTGCGATCACGTGGGGGTGCCGTTAACCCAGGCCTGGTCGGTGGCCACCTTCTATAAGTCTTTCAGCCTGGAACCCCGGGGCGAACACGGCATCAAGGTCTGTCTGGGCACCACCTGCCACCTGAAGGGGGGCGAGCGCCTGGTGGAGGCCTGCGAGCGCAATCTGGGGGTGAGCCGGGGCCAGACCACCGAGGACTTGCAGTTCACCCTGGAGACCGTCAAGTGTGTGGGCGCCTGCGCCGAGGCCCCGGTGATCATGGTGGACGAGGAATACCTGGGGCGGGCCAATTTCCCGGCCTTGAAAAAGCGCCTGCAAAAGCTCTAAAGGGCAGATTCAGGAGGATAAGATGGGCAAGCTCAAGAGCATTGCGGAGTTGGAGGAGCTGCGACAAAGTCTGGCGACGGCGCAGGACCCCAACCGGCCGGTGGTCCGGGTCTGCCTGGGGCCGGGCTGCCTGGCCCTGGGGGCCGATAAGGTGCTGCGGGCCTTTAAGGGCGCCGTGAAGGCCAAGAAACTCCCGGTGGAAGTCGTACCTCTGGTCAAGGAGACCGGCTGCCACGGCTTTTGCAGCCAGGGCACTTTGGTAAGCCTGGCCCCCGCCGAGCTCTTTTATGTAAGGGTCAAGCCCGAGGACGTCAATGAAATCGTGGAAACCAGCCTGTTGCAAGACCGGGTGGTGGAACGCCTGCTCTACAGCGAAAACGGCGCCCGATTCAGGTCCGCCGGGGAAATTCCCTTCTACCGCCGTCAGCAGAAGATTATCCTGAAAAATGTGGGGGTAATAGACCCCTTAGATGTCGGGGACGCCCTGCAGGCGGGCGCTTACCGGTCCCTGGCCAAGGCCCTGACCGAGATGTCCCCGGACGAGGTCCTCCGGACGGTGGAGGTCTCCGGTTTGCGGGGGCGGGGGGGAGGCGGCTTTCCCACCGGCTTCAAGTGGCGCAAGGCGGTGGATAATGCCCGGGAAAACCCGGGGCCGGTCTATATCATCGCCAATGGAGAGGAGGGAGACCCGGGGGCTTTCATGGACCGGGCCATCATGGAGGGCGACCCCCATGCCGTCATCGAGGGCATGTGTCTCGGGGCCTATGCCATGGGGGCCAGCCAAGGCTTCCTCTACGTGCGGCACGAATATCCCATCGCCATCCGGCACCTGGCGCTGGCCCTCAAACAGGCCCGGTCCCTGGGTTTGCTGGGGAAAAACATTCTGGGCACGGGCTTTAACTTCGACTTACAGATCAACCGGGGCGCCGGGGCCTATGTCTGCGGCGAAGAGACGGCCATTATCGCCTCCCTGGAAGGCCGGGTGGGCGAGCCGGTGACCCGCCCGCCCTATCCGGCGCAGCAGGGGTTGTGGGGCCGGCCCACGGTGATCAACAACGTGGAGACCTGGGCCAACGTGCCCCACATCATTGAGCAGGGCGCCGCCTGGTACGCCAACCTGGGGGTGCCCCACAGCACCGGCACCAAGATCTTCTCCCTGGTGGGCAAGGTCAAGAACAGCGGCCTGGTGGAGGTGCCCATGGGCATCAGCCTGGGGACCCTCATCGAAGAGATCGGCGGCGGCGTGCCCGGCCAGAAACGCTTCAAGGCGGTCCAGACGGGGGGGCCGTCCGGCGGCATCATCCCCTACGGGGTGACCGAAACCTTCAGGGATTATCATTACCATCCACCGGATTTCTACTCGGACCGGCGAGACCTCTCGGTTGACTTCGATTCCATGGCGCAAACCGGTTCGATCATGGGCGGCGGCGGCATGATCGTCATGGACAATCATGACTGTGTGGTGGATCTGTCCCGCTACTTCCTGCGCTTTTTGGAGGAGGAGTCCTGCGGCAAGTGTTTGCCCTGTCGCTTGGGTCTCAGGGGGATGCTGGAATTCCTGGAGAGATTTTCCCGGGGCCAGGGCACCCCGAAGGATATCAACGCCCTGGAGAGTCTGGGCCGGGCCGTAATGGACGGAGCCTTATGCGGGCTGGGCCGTTCCGCCCCCAACCCGGTGCTCACCAGCATCCGCTATTTCCGGGATGAATACCTGGCCCACATCGTGGACCAAAAGTGTCCGGCCGGGGTCTGCCGGGACCTGATCAGCTACCGCATCGAGCCGGAGCTCTGCAACGGCTGCGCCCTCTGCGTCCCGGCCTGTCCCTCAAAGTGCATCACCGGCAAGAAAAAGAAGGCCCATGCCATTGACCCGGCGGCCTGTATCCGCTGCGGGGCCTGCCGGGACCTCTGCCCGGTCCAGGCCGTGAGTGTGGATTAGGAGGCAAACTGATGAGCGCGACAACCATTTCTCAAGACGGCCTGATCGAATTTAGCATCAACGGCCAGCCGGTGCAGGCTAAACCCGGATGGACCATCCTGGAGACGGCCAGGCAATACCATATCCCCATCCCCACCCTGTGCTTCCATCCGGCCATCAAACCTTGGGGTTCCTGCCGGTTGTGCGTGGTCGAGGTCCGCTACGGCAAACGCGGCCAGGTGGTGCCTTCCTGCCTCACCCCGCCGGCGCCGGAAATGGAGGTCTTCACCGATTCGGAAAGGGTGGGCAACGTGCGCTGCTGGGTCCTGGAGATGCTCCTGGCGGCGTGCCCCGCCTCCCGGGAGATCAGGAATCTGGCGGCGGAGTACGGCGTCAGCTCCACTCGGTTCGCCATCACCGACCCGGAGGAGGAATGTCTGCGCTGCGGCCGCTGCGTGGCGGTGTGCCATGAAGTGGTGGGGGTGCGGGCCCTGACCTTCGGTTCCCGGGGGGTGAAGAAGAAACTGGAAACGCCATACCGGGTTCCCAATAACGCTTGCATCGGCTGCGGCTGTTGCGTTTCGGTGTGCCCCACCGGGGCCCTGCAGGACCGGCTGGACACGGTGCGGGGCGACCTGGCCCGGCGCACCGGCCGCGGTTTCGCCCATTGAGGAGGTGAGCGTCATGAGCCCAGGACAAGCCCTGAAAAAGAGCGCGGCGAAGTCCTCCCTAGGAGTCTTTCTCTGCGAGTGCGGAGGCCGGATCAGCCCCAAGGTCGATCTGGCCGCGCTGACCCGGTTGCTCCAGGGGGATCCCGGCCTGGCCCACGTGGAGACCCTGTCGTTCTCCTGCCTCAACCCCGGATTGGACCGCCTCAAGGAAGTGGCGGCCGCCAAAGGGCTGGACCGCCTCATCGTGGCCGGCTGCGAAAGCCGCATCCTCCACAAGAAATTTGAGCAGACCCTGGAACCCCTGGGACTGGAGGAAGGGCAGATTGACCTGGTCAACCTGCGGGACCACGTGGCCCAGGTGCACCGCGGCAAGCCCGGCGAACTGGCCGAAAAAGGGGCCAAACTCATCCGGGCCTCCCAGGCCTGGCTCCGGGCCCTGGAGCCGGCCCCGCGCCTCCGCATCGGTTATCGGGGTCCGGTGCTGGTCTTGGGCGGCGGCATTGCCGGCTACGGGGCCGCCCAGGAACTGGCCGCGCAGGGAGTGGCCACCGTTCTCGCCTGGCAGCAAGGTCAAGAGGAGGAACTGGCCAGGGCGCACGCCGTCTATCCGGGGGACGACCACTCCTTTGAGCGCCTGGAGGGCATCATCCGGCAGGTGTCCACCAGCGCCCTGGTGCAAAAGGTCGAGACCGGGGAATTGCGGGAGGTCTCCGGGCGGTTCGGGGATTACCTGGTCACCTTCGCCTCCCCGGACGGACAGGAACAGGTGGTGATTCAGGCCGGGGCCATCATCGCCGCCCTGGATTGGGAGGTGGCCCATCAGCTTCCGGAGCAGGGGCACGATGGCGAACGGATCATCTGCCAGGTGGAGATGAACGAGTTGCTCAAGTCCAGCCGGCTACCGGGCGGGCGGGTGGTCTTCTGGGTCAACGATTTGGAGGCGGGTCAGCCCTTTGCCGCCCACCTTTCCCTGGAAGGGGCCTGGAATATGGCCCGGCAACTTCGGGAGCAGTTCCCCGCCACCCAGGCGGCCATCCTGTATGACAGCCAGCTCAGCATTCCCTTCGGCACCTTTGACCGGGCCCGGGCCCGGCAGCTGGACATTGCCCTGATCCCTTATGATCGCAAGGTCCGGCCGCTGGTCAAGTATGATTACATCTCGTTTAATCGGGTCAATATCCAGACGGAACAGGAACTGGGTTGGGATCTGCTGGTCCTGTCGCCCCGACGCCAGCCGGGGGTCGAGGCCCTGCGCACCGCCAAGATCCTGGGCCTGGAAGTGAAGGAAGAGGAATTTCTGGAGCGCTCGCCCCAGATGGTCCGGCCGGACCAGGTGGTGTTGGATGAGAAACTCATCGTCGGCTCCGCCTGCCAGCCTTGCGATCTGCGGGGGGCCTTGAGCCAGGGGCGCCGGGTGGCCAAAAAGACCGCGGTGCTGGTCAAGCAGGCCCAGGCCGGGGAACTCTACGCCCCTCGGGTCATTTCGGTGGTGGACCAGGCCAAGTGTTCGGTCTGCACCCTTTGCCGGGAGATTTGCGACTGCCTGGCCATCCAGCCGGTGAGCGGTCCGGTGGAGGGTCTGGGCCATGACGTGCCCCGCATGGTGGACCCCATGCTCTGCACCGGGGAAGGCACCTGCGCCGCCTCCTGCCCGGAGTTGGCCCTGACCCTGCAAAACTGCACCCTGGCCCAGCACGAGGCCAGGGTCAGCGACCTGGCCCGCAGCCTGGCGCCGGGGGAGATCATGGGCTTCGGCTGCCAGTGGAGCGGCGCCGCCGCGGCCGACCAGGCCGGCTTGCGGGGTTTGAGTTATGACAGCCGTTTCTATCTGCTGCCGGTGCGCTGCCTGGGGCAGATTGACCCGGTGGTCATGGGCCGGGCCTTCCTGGAAGGGGCCAATGGCCTGCTGCTGGTGGGCTGCAACCCCGAAGAGTGCCACCACAGCTACGGCATTGACCATACCTGGAGCCGGGTCTGGGTGCTGAAGAAGCTCCTGGGCTTGTGCGGCCTGGAGCGGGAACGCATCGCCCTGGCCCATTGCGACATCATCAAACCGGAGCAATACGTGCGCACCGTGGAGAGCTTCATGAAGACCATGGACGGCCTGGGCCCCATCCGGCGGGAGGCGGCGCTGCAGAGCAAGCTGCGGGCCTTATATGATGCTCTCCACGTTTTTCGGGTGCGCTGGGTGTTGGGGGTCAGCCTGCGGCGGCCCTGGGAGACCACCTATCCCATGCACATGCCCAATCCGGCGGCCTATGACAAGACCCTGACGGAAATCCTCCACGAAGAATTCTTCCGGGCCCGGACCCTCAACCTGCTGCGGGAAAAACGGAAGTCCTTGCAGCTCCAGGACATCGCCCAGAGTCTGGCGGTGGAGGAGGAAAAGGCCCAGGATTACCTGAGAGACATGGGCACCGAAGGCCAGGTGGCCATCGTCTATGTCAACCGCACCCGTTTTTACGGCCTGCCGTTCGGGCAATGAGGCGGTTGTCGGTTTTCGGATGGAAAAGGGGCTGGAAGGTAGGAAGGCAGCACTAGGAAAGTAGCACATTCGGCCTTCCGGCCTTTGTCGGGTTTATTTGAAGGGGCGGTTCTCGAACCGCCCTGTTTGCTTAATAATAAGATGGGATGCGCGGCGCTTTCGCGCCCCACACGCTCCGTTCATCAACTCCGGCGTTGGCCCAGACCAGGCCCGCCAAGCCCAAGAGAAAGGCCCATACCAAGGAAATTGTCGCCGAAAGAAGAGGGTTATCCTTTCTTAATTACCCTTTTTTCTTTTTTCTTTGGCCTCCTTAGTTGAAGTTTGGTAACCTTTCTAATAGAAGAAAGGTCAGGAATTGCCAGGTTTTCACCCCAACCTGGAGGGATTGATCATGGTGGATGAACAATTGGTAAAGAGCGACCCTATCCTGGCGGAAATGGTCCGACGGCTGGTGGCGGCTTTCCATCCCGATCACATTTATCTGTACGGTTCCAGGGCCAGGGGGGAGGCCGGGCCGGACAGTGATTACGACCTGCTCCTGGTGGTGCCCGCCTCCCAGGTCCCTCGCTATCGCCGGGATCAGCAAGCTTTTCGGGCCCTCTGCGGCCTGGGGGTGTCCAAGGAGGTGATTGTTCTTACCAGGGCGGAGTTTGAGGCTGGCCGCAAGGTGGTCTGTTCACTCCCGGCCACAGTGCTGCGGGAAGGAAGCCTCCTTTATGCAACTTGAGAAGGAGGCCGAGGTGCGGTCTTGGCTGAAAAAGGCAGCCGCCGACTTGCGTGGGGCCGACATCGATCTGGCTGCCTCCCCGCCATTTATTGAGGATATGCAATGTTTCATTGCCAGCAGGCCGCGGAGAAAGCCATGAAGGGGTTCCTAACCGCCCATGACCGGCTATTCCGCAAAACCCACGACCTTGATGAACTGGCCGCCGCCTGCGAAGCCGTTGATCCCACCCTGAAAGATGTGCTATACCCCGCCAGAGACTTGACCGTTTTTGCCTGGGAGTTTCGCTACCCCGGAGACGCGGTGGCCCCTGCTTTGGAGGAGGCCAGACAATTCCGGGCCGTGGCCGGTGAGGTCTATCAAGCCATCTTGGCCCGCCTGCCCCAAGCCACTCATCCGCGAGCCCTTTGATGGGGACAGGACTCAAATATCCATTACAACTCCTGGCTACCGGGCGGCCATCAGCTCGTGAAAATCCTCGAGGGAGGGAAATTCGGGGTGGGCCTCGGCCTCCTGCCGGGAACTGGATTTGGCCTTGAAGTAGGGATATTTAATGCCACAGGCCCGGGCCGCGGCCAGGGCTTCGGCGTTGTCGTCCACCAGCAGGGTCTGCGCCGGGTTATATTCCAATCTCTCCTGCAAAATCTCCCAAAAGCGCCTCTCTTCCTTGGGCGCTCCCAGGTCGAAGGAAGAAACCACCTCAGCAAAATAGCTGAGCAGGCCGGTGTGGTTCATCTTCAGGGCCAGGGTCTTGGTGTGGGCGTTGGTCACCAGGGCCACTTTCTTCCCCTTCTCCTGCAAGAACTTCAAGAAATCTTCGGTATCCGGGTGGACCTCGATGAGGTGGCGGATGCCCTCCTTCAAGGCCGGAATATCCAGGTTCAGCTCCCGGGACCAGAAATCGATGTCGGTCCAGTTAAGGGTGCCTTCCTGGCTTTTGTAGCTGGCAAAAACCAGGTTCCGGGCGTCCGCCAAGGAGAGCCCCTGGCGCAAGGCATACTGCTCGGGCACCAGGGTCTCCCAGAAGTAGTCGTCAAAGTGCTTGTCCAGCAGGGTGCCGTCCATGTCCAGGAGCACCCAGGTAATCTCTCTCCAAGGAAATGTCATCGGTATTCCTTTATCTCAATTGGAGGGTGCGAATCTGCCGTCAGGGTTTAGGGATTAGGGGCCAGGGATTAGCGGGAACCCCCCTAACCCCTAACCCCTATATTTATAGCCTATTTCGTGGCTTTTTCAAAGACCGCCCCCCTTGACCTGAAGAGGTCCAATGCTTAACTAAAATAGTGGTTTAACTAACTTACCAAACACGGAGGAGCATGATCATGCCTATCATTTTTCGGGAACCGGGTCTGGATCCCCTCCGAGAGCTGGAGCAACTGCAGCGTCGCATGGACCGACTCTTTCAGAACGCCTTCGGCCTGGAACGTTCACCCTGGCAGGTGGGGGTCTATCCCCTGGTGAACCTTTCCGAAGACCGGGACCATATCTTTGTCAGGGCCGAACTGCCCGGCGTCAAAGCGGAAGACCTGGAGATCACCATCCACGACAACAGCCTGATCCTGCGGGGCCAACGCAAGATCCCCACGGAGGAAAAGCAGGTCAACTATCACCGCCGGGAACGGGAATCGGGGTTCTTCCGGCGGGTAGTGTCCTTGCCGGCCCGGATGCAGTCGGACAAGGTGGAAGCCACCTGTAAGGACGGCATCCTGACCATCAAGTTGGCCAAGCCCGAAGAGGTCAAACCTCGGAAAATCCAGGTTAAGGTTACTTAAAGGAGAGCCGACTCATGACAGAGAAAGAACTGCAAGTCAAGACCAAGGAAGAGGCCCCGGCCAAAGCGGAGCGCGTCCGCCCCGGCCGGGTCTTCCTCCCGGCGGTGGATATCTTCGAGACTCCCGAGACCCTGGTCCTGGCGGCCGATATGCCCGGAGTGGCGGCGGATAAGGTGACGGTGGACTTAAAGGACAATCACCTGGTCATCTCCGGCGAGGTGGCCCCGCCCCTGGGAGAAGGCGAAACCATGGTGATGCAGGAGTACTTCAGCGGGGACTTCGTGCGGGAATTCCACCTGGGCAGCCTGATTGATCAGGCCAAGATCGAGGCCACCATGAAGGACGGAGTGCTGCACCTGGTCTTGCCCAAGGTGGAGAAGGCCAAGCCCCGGAAGATCGAGGTGAAGACCGGGTAAGCCCCGGCGGATTATAAACATTAACCGCGGGGAGGCAGCCGGTTATGGACCGGCGCCTCCCCGCCGCTTTTTGGAGGCGGAGGAGACGGCTAATTACGCCACTTGCGGCGGCAGCCCAGCAGCGCCAGGAGCCCGGAGCCCAGGAGATAGACCGCGCCGGGCAGCGGGACCGGCGCCAGTTCGGCGGCAATATTCCAGGCCAGGCCGTAGTCCCAGAGGAAGTTATCGCCGGTGAGGGCGGAGACTTGCAGCAGGTAATCCCGGTTGGCATACAGGGTGAGCCACAAATTTTCGGTGTTATCCACCAGGCCGGCGGCCGACCCCACCAACTGGTTGTTGGTGAGATCATAGAGATAAAGGCCCAGGTTGTAGAGGATGGCGTCACCGTCGAAATTTTCCGGGGCGCCGCCGTCCACCGCCAAGTTCCAGACCAGAGAGGCGGTTAAACTACCGGCCCCTGCGGTCCTGAAATAATAGGAGGCGGTCCGGTTGCTGCCGCTCTGGCCCCCGAAATAGGGGTCGTAATCGAAGCCGTAGCCGCCGATGGCGCCCTGGCCGGCGGGGGCGTCCTGCAGGCTGTTCTGCTCCCCGGCGGCGATGACGTGGTAGCTGTTATAGACGTTGAGTTGGCCGGCGCCGTACACGTCGTTTAAGCCGTTGGCGGTGTTCACCGTATAACCCAGGGTCAGTTGCGCCGCGGTGCGGCTGGCTCCGGCCATGAGGGCCGCCTTGACCACTTCGGAGCGCTCGGCGTTGTAAATGGTGTCACCGTTGCGGTTGGTGGTGGACTTGACCGCCGGGTCGGTGGACAGGGTGGTCCCGCCGGCATGGCCCACCTCCACCAGTAAGGCGGAGGCGGACGCAGCCACCGGGGTGGCAGAGCTGGTGGCGCTCATGGGCGCCACCAGGTCCGGCCGGGTGCGCCCGGCGACGTAGGGGCTATCCAAGGCGTAGGAGCCATGTTTGGAGGCCCCGGAACTGAGCCCCACCGCGATGCCGTTGAACGAACTGCCCAGCAGGGGTTCGGCGGCAGCGCCGCCGCCGTTGTTCATGGCGGTCAGGTGGATAAATTCATCCCGGTTAATCACCCAGTCCAGCCGCCGCAAGATTTCGGAATTCAGCGCCAAAGTGCCGGCCGAACCTACCCAGCTGTGGTTGCCCACCCGGCTGGGGGTGAAATAAGGCTGGATTCCCCCGGTGGTGTTGAGGTAGGCGCCGCCCAGCCAGTAGCCGGCATTGTAGTTGATGATGCTGGTTATGCCCGGGGCGATGGAACCGGAGTTGCCGTAAAAATATTGCCCGACGCTGGTGGCGTGGCTCGAATAATAATAAGGATAAGTGGTGTAATAGAAGGTCTTGCCGGTAAATTGGCTATGGGAGACGGTGGGCATATAGTAATTGGCCCCGCCGGATTCGGCCTCTATCTGGCTTACCCAAACCCCGGCCCCAGTGGGGGTGCTGCTCCCCAACTCCGTCTGCAACTGGGTAAAGCCGATGTCATCTTTATAGGCGGCGCCGGCGTTGGCCCCCCAACAGAGCGCCAAAAGCAGGCTGAGGGCCACCTGCGTCAAGGATCGCGGCATGTTTTCTTCTTTCTCCCGAAAAGGTTGAGGTCCGGCCTGATGAACCCCGGCTCCTGGGCGGCCCCGGTCCCCTGCGGCGTTCTTTAGGGGAAGTAAGGGAGGCCTCAATAGAGTCGGTCTTGAACAAAATTATTCACATTATATTCGATCCGGCAAATTTTTTTAAAAAAAAAGTTTCAATTCCTTGCGAAGCCATGCAAGAATGAGAACCCATATTTATACGCGCCTGGGTTTCAAGGGTAAGTTTAATCCCACCAGGTCTCCTCTTTGTGCAACTCTGTGGCACGGAGGGCGGCGAAAAGCTAAAGCCCCTTGAATTCCAAGAGTTTTGGCTTGAAATCTTCGGGATTCACTCAGATGATTTTTTTCTGAAAAGATCTTGTCAACCAGGCCTGAAAGCCGGGAGCATCAGGCTAAGCCCCTCACCTTCAACAAAGGCGCGGACAATTATGGAAAAAAGGACGGAAAGTTATAAGGAGGTAAATTCGTTAATCCCCAAATTGACCCTGGTGGCCATTCAGGTAATCGTCCTCCTCTCTGTTTTCCAGATGTTCCGATATATTTTTTTTCATGACCTGAGCTCCTGGCAGCCTTTTGCAGTGACGATTTTCGGGAGTGTCGTGGCCACTTTGGCCTCTTTTTTACTGTTATATAAATATCAGCTGCTGGTGAAAGAATTCTCCATGGAGAAAGACGTCTTAGAAAATTTGGTTAATGAAAGGACCCTGGAGCTGAGGAAGGCGAACCTGCGGATGGGCCAGGAAATGGCCGAGCGGCAGCGGATGCAGCGGGCCCTGGCTGATAGTGAGGAGCGCTTCCGCACCATTATTCGGGAAGCGGCCATCGGGATGGCCGTAGTGGATAACCAGGGGCGGTTAACGGAGGGCAATCTGGCTCTCCAAAAGATGTTGGGTTATTCTGCCGAACAATTGCAAAGCATGGTCACCGCCCAGATCATTCATCCTGAAGATTTAGCCCTGAGCCTGAAGGCTTTCAAAGAGTTGCAGCAAGGCGCCAAGACGACCCACCAAATGGAGGGGCGCTTCATCCGCCGCGACGGCACGGAAGTTTGGGGACGGCTGTCAACCTCCCTGGTGCGGGACGCCAGCGGTCAATCCTTGTTCATGATCGCCATGGTGGAAGATATCAGCCAACGACGCGCCGCGGAGGAAAAGATCAGCAATTACCAGGAGCAGCTCCAGTCCCTGGCCCTGGAACTTTCCTTGACCGAGGAGCGGCAAAAGCGGCGGCTGGCCATCGGCCTGCACGACCATATCGGCCAGGCCCTGGCCGTTTCCAAGATCAAACTGGGGATCCTGCAGAAAACCGCGCACCAGGACCTGGCCGCACATTTAAAGGAGGTTCAGGAACTGGTGGAACAGATGATCAAAGACACCAGGTCCCTGACCTTCGAATTGAGCCTGCCGGTGCTTTATGAGCTGGGATTCGAACCCGCGGTGGAATGGCTGGCTCAAAATATGTTCAAGCAGTATGGCCTTTCGGTCCATATAAACAGTAACGGCCAGCTTCAGCCCCTCAATAATGAAATGCGCATACTCCTTTTTCAGATGGTGCGGGAGTTGCTGTTCAACATCATCAAACATGCCCAGGCGACTCAGGTGAAGATCGCTATTAAAAAGGTTGGGGATTGCCTGCAAGTCATGGTGACGGACAATGGGGTGGGGTTCGATCCGGCTCAAGAAGACCAGCAGTCAGCAAAAATTGGCGGGTTTGGACTGTTTAGCATTCGAGAGCGCTTAAACTATGTTAAAGGAAACCTGGAGATTGAGTCGCAACCCGGCCAGGGGACCAGAGCCATCATATCGCTTCCTTTATAAGACCATGCCGGCCGCGTCCTTCGGGTCGGCGCAACGGCCCCTGGGAAAATACTTTAATGACCGCCAGCCGGGATTAATCCTCCTTGGGCAGTTGCGCCAAGGCCTGGAGATACTGGGCCGCCCAATGGTAGATGTTATGCTCCCGCACCCAGTTGCGCATGTTTGCCATCCGGGCGGCTCGCTCCTCATCCGGGGCCTCTAAGGTCCTAAAAAGCACGTCCGCCAGATCTTCCGGATTGTAGGGGTTGACGGTATAGGCTGAAGTCAGCTCCCGGGAGGCCCCGGTAAAGGGGCTCAAAATCAAGGCGCCGCCGCCGTCCACCCGGCTGGCCACGTACTCCTTGGCCACCAGATTCATGCCGTCATGCAGGGAACTGACCACCATCACATCGGCCAAGCGGTAATAAGGGACGATCTCTTCCTGGTCCAGATGGCCTTTTAAGACGATCACCGGTTTCCAACGACCGCTGCTATATTCGCTGTTCAGCTCCTCTTCCAGGAAATCCACCTTGGAGACGAGCCATTTGTAACTTTTAATGTGCTGGCGGGATAAAGGGCCCAGCTGCACCAAGGTGAACCGTCCTTGATACTGGGGATATTTTTGAAAGAAGATTTTTAGGGCCTCCAATCTTTCCGGGATACCCTTGGTATAATCGAAGCGGTCCAGTCCCAATCCCACTTTGACACCCTGTAAATTGAGGCGGTGACGCAGGGTGGCCATTTGGGCCGGCACCCGGGGGGAATTAGCCAGGGATTCAAAACGCTCACAATCGGCGCTGATGGGAAAGGGCCACACCCGGGTTTCCTTACGATGCCGGAAGATGGAGAATTTTTCCAGATCAACCCGGGCTTCCAGGGTCCGGTCCACGGTGTCGAAAAAGTTATTGCAATGGTATTGCAAGTGAAAGCCCAGTAAATCGTTGCCCAAAAGGCCGTCCAGAATCTCCTGGGCCCAGGGGCAGATACGGAAGACCTCGAAATTGGGCCAGGGAATATGCCAAAATTGGCAGACCACCAGGCGCGGGTCCGCTTCTTTCAGCATCCGGGGCAGTAGAGCGAAGTGATAGTCCTGGATGAAAACGATGGTGCGCTGATTTCCCACCTCAGACAAGATGGCCTCGGCAAACTTCCGATTCACCGTCTGGTAAGTTTCCCATTGGCCGGTGTCGAAGAGGGGGCGGGTGTAGGCGACATGGCACAAGGGCCAGAGGGCCTCATTGGAAAACCCGTAATAATAATCCCGTTCTTCCTGCCTGGTCAGCCACACCCGGCGCAACTTGTATTGGGGATCTTGCGGAGGGACCATCACGGCGTCTTGGCCGGCGTAGGCTTCTTGATCCGCTTCACCGCTGCCGGCGGCGATCCAGGTGCCGCCACAGGCCTGCATCAGCGAGTCCAAGGCAATGGCCATACCGCTGGCGGGCATAATGACCTCCACCTCGCCTCCCCGGTAGATGTGCATATAGGGTTCCCGGTTGGATACCAGGATAATCTGGTAACCGTGCAACTTTTCCTCGACTAAGGCCTTTAGCCTTTCTTTATTCCAAATCATAGGCCCCTCTTGGTTTAAGATTAAAGTTCGATGAGCCGGCGGTCCGGTTGGTCCAGCAGGATCATCAGGGTGAGATAATCGCGGATGTTCCGGGTAATGAGGAAGTGGTTCCGGACAAATTCCCGGGCCAGGTGCCCCATACGTTTGGCCATTTCCGGGCGGTGCAGCAGATACCGGATGCGAAAGGCGCAGCCTTCCGGGGAATAGACCAGGAATCCGGTATTATAGTCCTGGAGCTGCAACACGATGCCCCCCACTGCCCCGCCGATCACCGGTTTGCCTTTCCACATGGCTTCAGTGACCGTTAAACCGAACCCCTCCCGGGTGGATTTCTGGACGATGACGTCGGCGGCTCGTTGCAGGGCGTTGATTTCATAATGGGCGTCGGGCGGCAATAACAAGACCTGGATGTCGGGTTCTCCCCGGGCGGCCTCCTGGACTTCGGCGAAAATTCGCGCTCCCTCAGGGTCATCGTGGGCTTCGCCCCCTGCCAGCACCAATTTACAGGGGGTGTGGCGCCGCACCAGGCGAAAAGCCTGAATAACACCTAAAGGATCTTTAAAGGAGTCAAACCGGGAGACTTGCAGCACCAATGGCCTATCCCGTTCAATGCCCAGGCGGTCCAGCACCGCCTCGATTTCCTCAGTTGTCAGTGCGCGGTTCTTCTCACTCAAGGGATCAATGGAGGGGCGGATGAGATATTGGGGATGAGGCAAATTTTGGGAAAACTGGGACATGGAAAAAACCGAAGCATCATATTGATTAACTATTTCCCGCAGAAATCTCCAAACCTGGAGGTTGGGCCGCGAGACATCAATGTGACACCGCCAGACCCAATGACTGGCCCGGGGCCGCAGTTCCGTGATCATATAAGCCGGCTGGGGGTCGTGCAGCATAACATAGTCGGCCTCCCAACCGGCCCGGCGGGCGTTTTCCAGGTTCACCGCCCGATAATGGTCAAACATGGCCTGGGTGAATTGGACCTTATGGCCCTGCAAGCCATTATGCATGGCCTTGGTGATTTCAAAAAAGAAAGGATCCCCTTCAATCACTTCCCAGCGGGTATCCAGGCCCAACTGATTGAGGAGAGGCACGGCCCGGTTCAAAATCTCCGCCACGCCGCCGCCGGTGCGGGTGGAATTGATATGGACAAAACGGCGAAGAGCTAAGACCTCCGCCAGCCGTTGCAACTGGCCGATCACTTCATGGCCGACAATGGGTGCGTAGTCATTCAGCCCGATCACAGATCTCTCCCAGATATTGGTGAATCAGGCCCAGAAGAGTGTTGCGGATCTCCCGGAGGTTGTAAAAATAGATGTCAATATTGCCAATGGCCGCCACCAACTCCGGGAAGTCGAAATTGGTTTTGATCCAATAAGAAAAATCGTCGATGGGTTGTTGCAGACGCCAGCGGGCCTCAAAGAAGTGGTAGTAGATGGAATCCAGCCCCACTTTATTGAGGGCCTGACAAAATTCCCGGAGATTGCGAGCTGTGATCTCGGAACGGATCACCACGGTGGAGGCTTCGCAAAAATGAAATTCGAAGCCGGAACGGGCCCAGGGAATAAAGGGTAAATCCCATAAATATTCCTCCAGGATGTCAACCATGGCCTGCCGCACCTGGCTCAGGTTGTCATAGCCCAGGGGATCGAAGGAGCTGAGTTTTTCAGCCAAGGCGCTATCCTGCAAGGCCACCGCCGCCCACAGGGCAAAGTCGTTGGGGAATTCCACCGCGGGCGGGGACACGGCCAGGCGGGATTGCAGCAGATGGTAATACAGCACGGAGTCTTTGACCTCGCGGACGGCATGGAGCAACTCCCGCAGATTAACCACTTTGGCGCCGATGGGCATGGTCATCAAAAAACATTCGCGAAACCAAAAGGGATCTTTGGCCGGTTTTTCCAACGGCATTTTCATGCTTGGTCCTCCAGGTGCGCGGCGAGAAAAGTCAGAAACTGTCGAACTGCTGCGGGATGGGCTAAGGAATAGGTCGCCGCGGTGTCGGCGCCGACGCCGACCTTGATGGTCAGACCTCGCCCCTGCAGTACTTGGAACGCGCTTTCATCAGTGACATCGTCTCCTAAATATAACGGAAAATGTTCAAAAAATCCAGGTAATAGCAAAATCTCTTGAATTGCCGCGCCCTTACTTATCCCCTTGGGAAGGACTTCCACTACTTTTTTTCCGGCCAAGATTTGGTGGAGGCCGACGCGGCGTAAATGGGCCAGCCAGGGTTCCAGCACCGACAGAATCCGCTCCTCTTCTTCCGGCCCGGCCTGGCGGTAATGCAAGGCGAAGCCCAGGGGCTTGGTTTCCAACCACCAGCCCTTCAGGTGAGCCAGCTTGCCGACCAATTCTTTCTGCAAGGCTTGGCGCTCTTTGCCGCCGGCGGAGGCGGCCTTAAGGGTCCAGGGCTCCCCCCTAATCAACCCTTCTCCGCCATGGGAGCCCAGATAATTGAGGCCGCTTAGAGGCAATAATTCCAGGAGATTTTCCAGGGACCGGCCCGAGACCGCCACCAAGTCAAGGCCAGGCAACGAGGCCAGGCGGGCCAGAACCTTAAGCAACTCCGGCGTCGGACGGGCTAATTCCGGCCGGGGGGCAATCTCCACCAAGGTGCCGTCGTAATCGAGAAACAACAGCAGACCCCGGCGCCGGGGCAGGGCTTTGCTTGCGGCCATTAATAAGGCAAGCTCTCGGTCCACCAGTTAAATATAATCATTATTTTTCTGGTTCAATGGCCCAAGGCGGGAGGAAAATCTTTGCAGTAACTGTCGGGAGATTTCTGAATCAGCTATCATTTGGGGGGGCCTGCCTGGCGCGGCAGCAAGTTAACAAGGAGATTCAGCCCTGCCACCAGGACGGCGGCGGCGAAGGCCAGGGAGAAGGGTCCGGTTGCCAGGCCGAACTGCGACTCCAAGGTAAGCTGGGGCTGACCCTGCCAGGTAAAAACGGTGACCGTCAGGGTGATGCCCGCCAGGGCCCCCAGGTTTTTCAACACCGCATTGGTGCTGGCCGCCAGGCCCACCAAATCCGGCTGCACTCCCCGGAGGATTTCACTAAGATTGGGGGCCTGGAAGAGGCCGAACCCCATGCCGATGAGGATGAACCGGGCCGTCAGGCCCGGGGCGCCGGCCGCCGGTCCGGTGAACAGCAGCGACCCCAGGCCGGCCAGGATCAGGACGCAGCCGGCGCGCAGGATCAGGAGGTTGCCCCAACGGTCGGCCAGGTAGCCGCCCACCCCGGCCACCGCGGCATTGGTGAGGCTCAGGGCCGCCAGCAGCAGCCCCGTCTGGTCCGGAGTATAATGATAGACCTGCTCCAGGAAAAACGGCAGCAGGAAAAAGGTCCCCATCACCCCGGCAAAGGTGAGGACCACGGCCAGCGATCCCACCTGAAAGGGCCAACTGCGCCAGAGGGCGCCGTGCAGCAGGGGCGCCGGATGGCGCCGCTCCAGAAAGATCAGCCCCAGCAGCAAGCCGGCCGCCAAGACCAGGCAGCCTTCAGTCAGGCCGTCGCCCCAGCCCGCTTCCCGAATCCTGGTCAGGCCCAAAAGCAGCGCCCCCAAGGCGGCGGTGAGCGCCACCGCCCCCCAGAGGTCAAATCTCCGCCAGTTCCAGGGGAATTGCGCCTTTAGCCGCGCCAACGGGCCTCCGCCCACCAGCAGGGCGGCGGCGCAGATGGGAAGATTGATGAAAAAAATAAAGGGCCAGCCCAGGTAGGTGGTGATGAAGCCGCCCAGGGGGGCGCCGACGCTGATGCCGGTGGCGAAGGCGGTGGAGAAGAGCCCCAGGGCCAGGCCCCGTTCGCCCTCGCCGTAGCTCAGGGCGATGAGCTTGGGGGCCAGGCCGGTCATGAGAGAAGCCCCTACGCCCTGGAGGGCCCGGGCCGCCACCAGCCAATGGAGGCCGGGGCTTAAACCGCACAGGGCCGAGGCCCCGGTGAAGATGAGCAGTCCCAGGAGATAGAGGCGGCCGGGCGGCAGCAGGTCCCCCAGGCGACCGCTGGTGAGGAGCAGGGAAACGTTGACCAGCAGATAAATGACCATGACCCAGGAGATCTGCGGCAGGGTGCTGTGAAAATCCCGGGCGATCTGGGGCAGGGCGATGTTGACGATGCTGGTGTCCAGGGTGGCCATGAAGGCCCCCAGGCAGGCGGCCAGCAGGATCAGGCCGCGGCGGGGCGGGGGCTCAGCAGAGTGGGGGGAGGATGGGGGCATTAAGGAGAATCATATCTCACGCCAAGGCGCAAAGACAGCAAAGAAGTGTAAAAAGCACCGCGATGCTGGCGCGCAGGGCGCACCTGCATTTTAATACTCCGCCGGGGCCTCGGTGCGCTCAAAGGGGGCGAAGGTGGTGTATTTGGCCCGGTAGTGGAGCCTGATCTTGCCGGTGGGACCGTTGCGCTGTTTGCCTACGATGACTTCGGCGGTGCCCTTGTCCGGCGAATCTTCCCGGTAGACTTCGTCCCGGTAGATGAAGAGGATGACGTCGGCGTCCTGTTCGATGGCCCCGGATTCGCGCAAATCCGCCAGTTGCGGCCGCTTGTTGGGGCGCTCCTCCACCCGGCGGTTGAGCTGGGACAGCGCCATGACCGGCACGTCCAGCTCCTTGGCCAGGGCCTTCAAGGAGCGGGAAATCTCGGAGATCTCCTGCTCCCGGCTGGGGGCGTCGGCCCGGCCCCGCATGAGCTGCAGGTAGTCAATGATCACCAGGCCCAGTTTGCCTTCGGCTTTGAGGCGCCGGGCCTTGGCCCGGATGTCCAGGACGGTGGCCGCCGGGGTGTCGTCAATGTAGATGGGGGCGTCGATCAGGACCCCGGCCGCCTCCTGCAGGCGGCGCCATTCCTCGTTGCTGAGGAAGGCCCGGCGGAGATTCCCGGCGTCCACCTCGCCTTCGGCGCTCAGCAGCCGGCGCACCAACTGCTCCTTGGACATCTCCAGGGAGAAGAAGGCCACCGACACCGGCTCGACGTCGCGTTTCTTGGGATAAGCGGCGTTAAAGGCGATGTTCAGGGCCAGGGCGGTCTTGCCCATGGACGGGCGGGCCGCCAGGATGATCAGGTCGCTTTTCTGGAAGCCGGCGGTGTAGTTGTCCAGGTCGCCGAAGCCGCTGGACACTCCGGTGATGCGGCCGGCCTCCCGGTGCCAGATGGCCTCCAGGTGGGCGATCTCCTTTTCCACCAGGAGGGACAGGGGCTTGAAGCCGGCCCGCACCTTGGCCTCGGCTACTTCGAAGACCCGCTGTTCGGCGGCGTCCAGGAACTCGGCGACGTTTTCCACCGGGGCAAAACAGGAGGCGGCGATTTCCTGGGTAGTGTCCAGCAGCCGGCGCAGCACCGACTTGTCGTGGACCAGGCCGGCGTATTTTTCGGCGTTGACGGCGAAGCCCACCTGTTCGCTCAAGGTGGCCAGAAAAACCGGGCCGCCAACGCCCTCCAGTTGCCCCCGCTCCTTGAGGAGGGCGGTGACGGTCACCAGGTCCACCGGCTCGCCCCGGCCGTAGAGGTCCAGCATGGCCTGGTAGATGCGGCCGTGGGCCTCCCGGTAGAAATCGGCGGGTTCGATCAGGTCGGCCACCCGGTCCAGGTACTCCGGGCGCACCAGGATGGCCCCCAGCACCGACTGCTCGGCTTCGGGATTGGCCGGGGGGGTGTAGCCGGCGGGAGCGGCGGTGTCCGCCGGGGCGGCGGTCAGGCGCCGGGTGCTGCGGGGCATGTCAGTTCTCCAAGGATGGCTACTGCATTAAGAGGAGGGTTGATTTAACCGATTGATATTAATAGATAATATCCAGACCACAGTAAGTTCTCCCCCTGCTGGCCAAGTCCGTTTTCGGAAAGAATCATATCTAAAACCTGGCAGGATTGCAAACAGGGTGGAGGGGGATCAGGGTCAAGGGGGAAAAACACTCTTTCTCTAATTAGTCTGATTACCCGCTAAATAGTTAGGAAAGCTAATTTTCCCTAATGAAAAATGTTCCTGAATCAGCTAATATCTGGTAAATTCCAATCCAACCCTGCCTCACTCTCCCTGTCATCGCCGCCACCGGTTGGGAGGAAAAAATATTCATCACCTCCATAGACGGTCAGGTTAAGGAACCCAACTTTTTAATGCGGCTGATGAGTTGCCGCATAATATCGGTACAGCCTAGTACACTGTAGGAGGATCTCCATGCGGTCAAATCTGCGGAATGCTCCGGTCCGTCGCTTGACTTACTGCCAAAGGGTCGTTTGTCAACTGGGGCTCGCGGCGTTGGTGGCGCTGGCCCTGCTGGCCCCGACTCAGGCTGTATACGCCCAAACCTGTACTATCACGCCCAGCGTCGCGCCTCCCGGCGCTGGCACCATCTCTCCCAACACCCCGCAAAATGTAGATCCAGGGGGCAGCGTGACGTTCACCGCCGCTCCCACCCAAGAAGGCTACCGCTTGGTTTACTTCATTGTGGACGGTGTGCAGGTGCCACCGGTGAATAACAGCTACACCTTCAACTATAACCCGGGTCTCAACCATACCATCGTCGCGTTCTTTTCCAACGCTTACACGATTACAGCCAGCGTTAACGGGGCGGGCGGCGTCATCAGCCCCGCAGGCGCCACGCCAGTGAACTACGGAGGCAGTCTGGCCGTCCAAATCACCCCCGATTCGGGTTTCCTGGTGTCTGACGTCCTGGTGGACGGGGTCTCGGTGGGGGCGGTGACCCTCTATACCTTCAACAATGTCACCGCTGATCACACCATCGTCGCCTCCTTCACCAGCGGCACTCACAGCCTTAACCTGCTCTTTGATCAAAGCGCTTACCCTGGCAAGGTTTGGCTTCAGGTGCAGGATAAATCCCAGACATTTGCGGCCACCTATGGCAGCGGCTCGCACATTACTTTCCAAAACCCCGGGGAGCAGATGTCCGTACCGGTGAAACTCTCGGACATCGGGACAGCCGGCTTGAATGTCACCTTCTCGAACAGCGCCGTCCTTTTTGTATTTTACGACGACCCCACCGCTAATGACCGCACGGCTGCTCCCGACCAAATGGTCTCCCAGCAGCGATTTATGCCCTTTGAACTGACCATGACTGGAGCGGCTGGCGACGGGGGCAATCTCACCGCCATCAATTATTTTACCGCCCCGCTGAGCCTTAAAAGTTACAGTCTAAATCCTATCCAGCATCCCGGCAATCCGCCGCTGCAGCAGACCGGCTTCGGCCAGGTTACTGCCGCCCAGATGGCGGCGCAATTTGCCGCGGCCACCGGCGGTAATCCCAAGGCGGTGGTGAAAACCAAAACCGGTGGCATTGCCCGTTATCTCGGACCCAGCAACCTCTTCAACGGAACCAATCCCTGGCCCTCGTTCCTCCCTTACACCCAAGCCATTCACGCAGCCGGTCAGTCCACCAAGATTCAGAATACCAACGGCTTCCACTTTCCCAACGAGCCTCTGCCGTTATACACCTTCGGCACCGACGACATGATTGCCACCGCCGGCGCCGATGGCAGCCTCACCATTACCGGGCCCATTACGGTGTCGGTGAATGGCACGATCAAGCCCGGCAACCCTGTCCTGCCGCCCGGCGGCGCCTGGACCGGGGCCACCTTTGCTTTTTCGACGTCAACTCCCAATGATTTCAACAACGCCATCTATGGTCAGGTCAAGACCGATGCCGTGAGCTTTACAGGATCGGCCTGGAGTGATTTTGAGACTTTTACCAAAAACACCTTGCAGGATCCGACCAAGGCCCATGACCCAACGACCAACCCCTCGCTTTATGACTTATTTGCAGATGGAAGTGGAGGGAATGCCTATAACACCACCGTCAATATGTTTATCGGTGAAGTCACCACCGGTCTGCTCGGCGGCTACTTCAACAGTGATTACCTGGTGGGTGGGACGGCCATCAAAAACATGGCCAGCAAGCAATGGTGGGCGCTGAACCCGATGGTGGGCTTTGCCGAGATTCAGCCGCTTCATCCTTACTACAACCCTTACGCCAATGTGATTTTCAACCGGTCCAACAACACCGTGTACGGGGTGCCCTATTCCGATCGCTTCGGCGAAGGTCCGCTGGTCAATTCTGTGACCTATAAGACCTCAGGAGGGGTGAGCTACTATGTGAACTACTGGGTGGTGGGCGTCGGGGCGCCGATTACCCCGAACGCCATGTCCTGGCTGCTCTTGCTCATGGATAATTAATTAAAAGGCGTTGTTTCAGGAGAAACGATTGCTCATGGGGCGAATCTGGATACGGTTCGCCCCCATTTTTTCAAACATGGTTAATTGCCGGTTCCGGCCGGAAGGATAACAAAGGTGGGAATTGAGGAAGGGGCTGAAGGCCGGCTCGCCGGCCTTCGGCCCCTTCCCTTGAGCGGCGTACGGTTAATCGGCCGCGGCTACTACTTCGACGGTGATGGCAGCCTTGACTTCCGGGGCCAGGCGGACGGCGATTTCGTAGGCGCCCAGTTGTTTGATGGG
>CAZOCQ010000002.1:24460-52353 GCA_964578335.1 uncultured Desulfobacca sp. | reverse complement strand
TGGCGCTGCCGGTGAGCCGCTCCAATTCGTCCAGGGTCGCCTGGGGAAAGTCCGCCAGGGAATGGGTTTCGGCCAATTTCAGCAGCCGGAGGCGGGCGCGCAGGATATTTTCGGCCCGCTTCCTGGTGGTGATATCCCGGTTGATTTCCAAAAGGGCGACCGGTTTCCCCAACTCATCCCGCTGCAGGGCCCAACGGCTGGCCACGATAATGGCGCTGCCGTCGGCCTTGGTCTGGGCCAATTCGCCTTCCCACCGTCCCTGCTGAAAGACGCTGAGCTCTATTTCCCGGAGGGATACGGGGAATTGGGACTGGAGCAAGTCGTGGCTCACCTGTCCCAGGGCTTCGCCTCGCGGCCAGCCGTAGGTCTCTTCGGCCCCCCGGCTCCAGAAGACCACTTTCGAATTCAGATCCAGGACGATGATGGCGTCGTGGGCCAGGTCCAGAAGTTCGGCCTGCCGGCGCAAGTGTTCTTCGGCCCGCTGGCGGTCGGTAATTTCTTCTTCGAGTTGCGCCACCGTCTCTTCCAACTCGGAGGTGCGTTCCTCCACCCGCCGCTCCAACTCATCGTGAGCCCGCTGCAAGGCCGCTTTGGCCCGCTTGAGCTCGGTGATGTCCTGGGCCGTCCCGAACCCTCCGGTTAAGCGGCCCTCTGGGTCGAATTCCAGTTCGGCCCGCTCCCGCACCCACTTCACCGCGTCGCCCACCACGATGCGATGCTCGATGTCGTAAGGCTGCCCCTTCAGGGCCGCCTGCCATTGCCGGTCCACGTATTCCCGGTCCTCCGGGTGCACGATGGCCAGAAAGGCCTCATAGTTCAGCGGGCGGCCCGGGGGAACTCCAAATATCCGGTAGGTTTCGTCAGACCAAGACAATTCATTGCGCCTTACATCCAGCCGCCAACTGCCGCAACGCGCCACAGCCTGGGCCCGGTTGAGGTCCTTCTGGCTCTCTTGCTGGGATTCTTCAGCCTGCTTGCGCTCGGTGATGTCACTGGCGTAAAGGCGCAACGCCTTCCAAGGCGGGGCATACGAGATATTTACCCCGAAGACCGCCTCCTTGATCCGCACCTCCCGATAAAACCTTCGCTCCCCTCGTTCCCGCGCCGCCTTGAAGATTTCCTCCAGGTCCGCGGGGATAAAGGCCGCCGGTCCGGCGGCTTCGCCCAGCGACTTGAGGGCGGCGAGGGCGGCCTCATTGCAAAAGGAGACAGCGCCAGCGGCGTCTATCTCCAACACCGGATTCGGATTCAATTGGGGAAAAGAGGCCAGCCGGTGACTTTCTGCTGCGGCCTGCTCGCAATCCCGCAGCCGCCGGCGCAGCTCCCGCAGCTCGGCCAGAAGCTGCGCTTTGGTCTTGGCTTGGTCGGACATGGCAACCTCGTTTTTGAGGACCTCAAACCAATGAGAATATATTTTATTGATATTACCATAAAATTAAGGAAAAGCGGATTCTCGTCAAGTTTCCCCCTTTATCGCCTGGGGAGCGCCCTGGGCCCGTTCTCCTTGACCGGGTGGAAATGATCATTAACTTTTTGAAAATTGCACCGGGGAAGGAGTGGTCACCATGGGTCTAAAGGAAGCCTATCAGGAAAAGCTCGAGGCGCAGCTCAAGGAATGGTCGGCCAAGGTCAAGGAATTGCAGGCCAAGGCGGAAACGGCCAAGGCCGGGGCCAAGGTGGAATTGCAGAAGCACCTGGAAAGCCTGCAAGCGAAACAGGAAGAAGCCCAAAAGAAGCTGAAGGAGATTAAAGAAGCGGGCGCCGCCGCCTGGGAAAAAGCCAAGCCGGGGGTGGAAAAGGCCATGGCGGATTTGACCGGCGCCTGGGAACGGATCAAAAAACAATTTTCCTGAGCGGGCCTGCTCGCGGTCATTTATCATTAACGCCAAATGTTATGAAAAGTCCTGGCCGGGCGGGCCTCCGTGCCCGCCTAATCAGCCGGGGGGGGTGTACTGCGCCCGCGTTAAACTCCTCCGATTCCATCTTCACTACCTCTATTTAAGCCCCATAACTCCCCGCAATCCCTTGCCGGAATGCCGACTAATCAGTCGGCAATAAATTGAAGAAATAAGGCCTGGTTGCCGATTAGTAATAAGAAGCCTTAGTCCAAACGGCAGAGCGAAGCGATCCGGAAAGCCATAATGGGGGCTAACGCCAATTAATCAGTAATATTTTTGCCTTAGTTTTTTGGAACATCCACGTGGAAGCAGGCGCAAACCTCGAAGTGGGTTACGGGTTGGCCAAGGGGGAGGATTCCTTTGCCGTGGGCGCCGCGGCCGCCCGGCAGGCCCTGCGGTCCATCCGGCAACACCCGGTTTCGGCGGTATTGGTGTTTGCTTCGGGGGGCCAGGAATCGGCCGCGTTGCTCCGGGGTCTCCGCTCGGAATTGGGCCAGGCGCCCCTGCTGGGGGCCGCCAGCGCCGGGGCGCAGACCCCGGAAGAGCCCCCTTGGGTCGAAATGGTGGCACTGGCCTCTCCCCATCTCCGGGTGAAGGTGGGGATGGGGCGCCGGTTCTCCCGGGATAGGCAGCGGGCCTTGATTGAGGCGATAACCGGCCCGGAGGTGGCGCCCTTCTTTGCCTCCCCGGATAACGCCATCTGGTCCGCCTTGGCCCGCCGGGGCCACTCGGCTTTCGCCCTCCTGTTTTCACCGGAACCGCACCGGGGCGCCGATGCCCCCGGCTGGGAGATGTTGGAGACCCTGCAGCGGCTGTCACAGGGCCGGCTGCCCATCCTTGGAACCGGGGCCGCGGCTGGCGGGCGGCCGGCAGGCCGCTCCGTCTTGTGGGGTTCCAGGTCCTTCCCTGACAGTCTGCTGCTGGCGGTCTTCGAGACCGGCCTGCAATTCGGGTGGTCGCTGGCCCCCGGTCGGCAGGTCCTGGGCGCGGCCGGGGCCGAAGCCCTGCGGCAGGCGCTGCAGCGCGGCGCCATCGACGATCCCGCGGCGGTGCTGGTCTTTGCCGGCGGCCGCCACGGCGCCGGGGCAGGAGCGCCTTTGGCCGCGCAGCTTCCCGGCTTCCGGGAACCGGCGGCCCAGGTCCCGGTGTTGGAGATTGGCGGGTTTCAGGCCTGGGGGCTGACCCCTGATCCGGCCCCGCGCCCCGGCGACGAGGCGATCGCCGTCTTGGCCCTGGGCCGGGAATTATCCGCCGGGGCCTTACTGGCCCGGGAAAACGAACTTTTGCGCCGGGAAGTCACCGACCTGCAACAGGCGGCAGACGCCTTCCGATCCCTGGTGGACCATGCCCCCATCGGCATCTTCATTATCCAGGAAGGGAAATTCAGACTGGTCAACCCGGGTTTTCTGAGACTCACCGGCTATAGCGCCGCCGAACTCCTGGGAGTCGATTCCCTGCGCTGCGTGGCCGAGGCCGCCAAGGTGCGCAGCGCGGCCGTTAAGATGCTGAAAGGGGAAAGAACCACTCCCTATGAATTCCAGATCATCACCAAGAGTGGCGAGACCCGCTGGGTCATGGAAACGGTGACCTCCATCCAATACCGGGGGGAAAGAGCGGTCCTGGGATTCTTCATGGATATCAGCGAACAAGCCTCCTTGAAAAACCAGTTCCTGCAGGCCCAAAAGATGGAGGCGGTGGGCCGGCTGGCCGGAGGGGTGGCCCACGACTTCAACAACATGTTGACGGCCATCATGGGCTATTGCGAAATCGTCATGATGTCTTTCCGGGAGGATGATCCCATTTTCCTCCATTTGGAGGGCATCAGGAAATCGGCGGAACGGGCCGCCACCCTGACCCGGCAGCTGATGGCCTTCAGCCGCAAACAAGTGCTGCAACTCCGGGTGACCAACCTCAATACGGTGGTCGCCGACCTGGAGAAACTGCTGCGGCGGTTAATCGGGGAAGATATCGAACTGGTCATAGAACTCGAACCGGGGTTGAAGATGGTGAAGGCCGACCCGGGACAGGTGGAACAGGTCCTGATGAACCTGGTCATTAACGCCCGAGACGCCATGCCCCTGGGCGGCAAGCTCATCATCCGCACCGCCAACGTTGAGCTGGACGAAGGCTTCACCAGCCAGCGGGTGGAGCTCCTCCCCGGTCCGTATGTCCGGGTGTCGGTGATTGATCAGGGGCTGGGCATGGCTCCGGAAACCCTGCCCCATATCTTTGAGCCTTTTTTCACCACGAAAGAGGCCGGCAAAGGCACCGGGCTGGGGCTTTCCACCGTTTACGGCATCATCAAGCAGAGCGGCGGTCATATCGAAGTAACCAGCAAGCCGGGGGAGGGCGCCGTCTTCGACCTCTATTTCCGGCAACTGGAGGACGCCGTGGAAGAGCCCCGAGACCGGCTGACCCCCGCCGCCTTGCCCCAGGGAACGGAAACGGTTTTGGTGGTGGAAGACGATGACATCCTGCTGAATTTAATCAAAGACGCCTTGCAGATGCAGGGTTATCAAGTGCTCACGGCCCACAACGGGAGCGAAGCCGAGGCTCTTTGTCGCCGGCACCCGGCGCCGATTCATTTATTGTTGACCGACGTGGTGATGCCTCGTCAAAACGGGGGAGAGTTGGCCGCCAGACTCACTCCCTTACACCCGGAAATGAAAATCCTTTATATGTCGGGTTACTCCGAGGACGCCCTGGCGGTGCAAGGCCTGGTGGAGGCGGCCCGGCCTTTGCTGCAGAAACCGTTTCCTCCCCTGGAACTGGTGCGCAAGGTCAGGGAAATGTTGGATCTCCGCAATTGAAGAACCTCAGGTCAACCGCCAGTCCAGCGCCCGCGGGCCCCAGGGATCTAAGAACCCTGAAGGCCGCCTCCCGGAGGCGAATCCGGTTTCACGCCCCATGGCCAAGGTCCTGATCATAGATGACGATAAGATGTTTGGAGAGATGCTGGCCGACCTGGTTATCACCCTCGGCCATGAGAGCCGTTGCGCCCTGACCCTGGAGGAAGGGCTGGCGGCGGCCCGCACCGGAGATTTTGCCGTGGTCTTTTTGGATGTGCGCCTGCCCGACGGCAGCGGCTTGGAACTGCTCCCCCGGATCCGGGAGACGCCTTGCGAGCCCGAAGTGATCATCATTACCGGGGCCGGCGATCCCGACGGGGCCGAACTGGCCATTCTGAACGGCGCCTGGGACTACATTGAAAAAAGCGCCTCCATCAAACAGATGTCGCTGCCGTTGGTTCGCGCCTTGCAGTACCGGCAGGAAAAACAGGTGAAGAAACCGCCGGTGGCGCTGAAATTGGAAGGAATTATCGGTAAAAGTCCCCCGATGCGGGCCTGCTACGATTTGGTGGCCCAGGCGGCCGGCAGTGACTCCAATGTCTTGATCTACGGAGAAACCGGCACCGGAAAGGAGTTGTTCGCCAAGGCGATTCACGCCAACAGTCCCAGGTTTGCCAGATTTTTTGTGGTGGTGGATTGCGCCGCCCTGCCCGCGAACCTGGTGGAGAGCGCCCTCTTCGGGCATGAAAAAGGCGCCTTTACCAGCGCCGACCGGGCCCAGGCGGGCCTGATCAAGCAGGCCGACGGCGGCACCTTATTTCTGGATGAAGTGGGCGAGTTGCCCCTGGAGATGCAGAAGGCCTTTCTGCGGGTCTTGCAGGAACGGCGGTTCCGGCCGGTGGGCAGCCGCTATGAGATGGAAAGCGACTTCCGGTTGGTGGCCGCCACCAATCGCGATCTCGATCATCTGGCCGCCCAGGGGCAGTTTCGCCCTGACCTGCTCTTCCGCTTGCGGGCCCTGACCATAGCTTTGCCCCCGTTGCGCGCCAGGCCGGACGATATTAAGGAACTGGTCCTGTTCCATACGGCCCAGGTCTGCGATAAGTGGGGCCAGGGGCATAAGGGCTTTGCCCCCGAATTTTTCCAGGCCCTGACGGCTTATGATTGGCCGGGAAATGTGCGCGAACTCTTCCATACCCTGGACGGGGCCTTGGCCGAAGCCCGTTATGAGCCCACTCTGTTCCCCAAACACCTGCCGAGCCAAATCCGCATTAAGCTGGCCCGAGCCGCGGTGCGCAAGGAAACTCCCCCGGGCTGCCCGAACCGATTAAATGGGTCTAGCGGCGCGGGGGAATTTTCCTCCCCCCAGGGTATTCCCAAACTGCGTGATTTTCGCCAGGCAGCCGTTGATGAGGCCGAGAAACAATACTTGCGGGAGCTGATGTCCCTGACCGGGGGCAAAGTTCAGGAAGCCTGCCGCCTGGCCGAATTGTCCCTGCCCCGGCTCTACGCCCTGCTGAAAAAGTACGAAATCTCCAAAAAGGGTTAGCAGAGCTGCTTTCCTTCCCCGGCCATTCTTCTCTACCGATAAAATTTCTTCTCTCCTAAGAAACTTCCAGTCGATCCTGGTCCTCCGGCAGCCCTCCGGCCGCGCTCCATTAAGCGTAACTTAATGAAATTACTATTCATTCCGCAATGGTTAAGTTTGGCATATTTATTGATTCCCTGGTCAGCAAATAATTCCCCCAGCATGGGAAGAGGAGGAAGAGATGCTGAAAAGATTTTGGGAAGATGAGACTGGAGCCAGCGCGGTGGAATACGGCCTCTTAGTGGCCTTGATTGCCGTGGTGATCATTACCGCGGTGACCACCCTGGGCACCAACCTGAGCAGCAAGTTCAGCCGGGTGGCGACCTCCATCGGCACCTAGTCCAGTCCGGTGATGGCGCGGCCCCGGCGGCCCAGGAGACGGCCCAGCCATGCCCAGCCTAAAGCAGTTGGTTAAGGACCAGGCCGGAGTCAGTGCAGTGGAATACGGCCTCCTGCTGGCCTTCATTGCCTTGGCCCTCTTGGCGGCCGCAACCATCCTGTGGGCCAATTTAAGCAGCAAATTAAACAAGTTGGCCGTTCACCTGGGCAACTGAGCCGTCCCTCCAGGGACAAAGGAGCGAGCCGAAATTTAGCCACGGGGAGAGCAACTCAGATTCTCGGGGCCGGAGGTTGAGGCCTCCGGTCCCCCGGCTCCCCGGCTCCGCCCTGATCTTCGGAGTCAGGGAGAATCGCAAGGGGCTGCGGACAAATGGCGCCAATCTCCAGCCACCCTTTAAAGGGTGAGAGGATTGAGGCCATGGAAAGCAATCTTACACTTCACTGGCTGGCATTGGCCCTCTTGGCGGCCACCGTCTCCTACTGGCTGAAGAGGTACGCCAAGTGAGCGGTTGCAATCATTGGCCTTAAGACGGTCAGGGCAACCAAAATTCTGACGAAAAGGCGGCAACGACCATGAATTTTTCCAAAGGCACCCTCTTTTTAATGATTTCCGGGTTGGTGGGCTTGATCGCCATGTACACCGTGCATCGTTACGTCTCCTCCCAAACCAAGGTGGCGGTCAAACCCATGAGCCAGTTGGTGGTCGCCGCCGCGGATATCGCCCCCGGGACCCTGTTGACCAAGGACCTGGTGAAAGTGGTCACCTGGCCGCAGGAACTGGTCCCCCCCAGGGCCATTGCCAACCTGGCAGGCGTAGAGAACCGCATCCTTGACACCCCGGTGACCAAGGGGGAGCCGATTCTGCACACCAAGCTGGCCCCCCAGGGGACCTCCGCCGGTTTGGCCGGTCTGCTGGGCCAGGGGAAACGCGCCGTGTCGGTGCGGGTGGACGATGTGTCCGGAGTGGCCGGATTCGTGCATCCCGGCGACCACGTGGATGTCCTGGCGGAACTGGCCCGGCCGGATTCCAAGGATCACCTCTCCAAGACGATTTTACAGAACATTGTGGTGCTCACCGCCGGCCAGAGTTGGGAACAGCTCAGGGATCAAAAGCCCACCATAGTCAACACCGTCACCCTGGTGCTGACCAATGAACAGGCGGAGATTCTGAACCTGGCCAGCAATCAGGGCAGGATCCGGCTGGCCTTGAGAAACCGCAATGACGCGGCGCCGGTGGCCACCAAGGGGGTGGACCTCGGCAGTCTCTTCGGCGCCCCCCAGAAAGAGGCCCCTCCGGTTCCGGCCAATGGCCGCCATGTCGAAGTGATCAAGGGGTTGGAGCGCTCTCAGACGAATCTCTAAGCCGCGGCAGACTCAGGCAGCATCTTATGGTTAAAGGAATTGCCCCATGAATTATGATAATTTAAATATTTCAATTATTTATGGTACCGGCCTCGAGTTCCCGCCGTTGCCGGAACTATTAAATAGCCTGCCTCAGGTGCAGGTTGGGGAGCAATCTCGGGACATCGCCAAGTTCCTGCGGCAGCCCCCGACGGCGGCGCCGGACTCCGTGGTGGTTTACCTGAACGGCCTGCAGGCCCCGCCCGATTGGATCGCCGACCTGGCCCGCAGGTTCCCTCAGGCCGCGGTGGTCGTCTGTTCCGAGAAACAGGAGCTGGATTTCCTGAAGCGGGCCATGCAATTGGGAGTCCGGGAGTTTCTGTCCCTGCCCCTGTCCCAGGCGGAAGTGCAGGCGGCCCTGGAAAGGGTGCAGTTATCCAAGAGCAGTCTGACCCAGCCGGCCCGCGGCATGGTGGTGGGGGTCACCGGTCATAAAGGGGGGATCGGGACCACCACCATTGCCCTCAACGTGGCCGTGGCCCTGGCGGAGCAGACGGGACGGTGCGCCCTGGTGGACCTGGGGCGGCCCTTCCCCGACATCGGCAATTTCCTGGACCAGGACACCACCTATGACCTGGGCGACGTCATCCATCATCTCGATACCCTGGACCAGTCCTTTATTAAGAAGATCGTGCAACCCTACGGCAATAACCTGGATATCCTGCCTGGCGTTTCGGATTTCAAGGAGCAGGATAACCTCCATGCCAAAGGCCTGGGTGCGCTCTTCACCCTTCTCCGGGGCCTTTACCAGTTTATCGTGGTGGACCTGGGACACCTGTTTGACGAGGTGTTTTTCCAGGTGTTCCGGGAGGCCGACCTGGTCCTGATGTTGACCGAGCTTAACGTCCCCAATTTTCGCAACCTAAGGAAGCTCTGGCCCATGTTGAAGGACTGGGATTCCACCCGGCAAAAGGTCAAGGTGGTGGTTAACCGGCACAACAAGGGCAACGAATTGGGGCGGCGCGAACTCGAAAAAATCCTGGGAGAACCGCCCTTGGCCATTCTCCCCAGCGACTACAATCCGTTGATTTTGGCCATCAACCAGGGGGTGCCGCTGGCTAAAGTAGGCCCCCGCTCCCGGCTCTATGCCGGTTTAAAGGAGCTGGCCCAAAAAATTAGCTGTTTTCAGGGCCGCCGGGAGCATTGCCCCGTTCCGCCGCCAGCCCGCCGGCGTTTCTGGATTTTTTAGACGCGAGGACGCCTAAATGAGCCTGATGAGATTTCGGCAAACGGCCTTGCAAGAAAGCTGCCCGGTGGAACTGAGACCCAGGGCGGCCTTGGTGGCCTCCGGCCCCGACTCGGACCGGGAAGTCCGCCTCTATGCGGTGAAGAGCCGCCTGCACCATCGGTTGCTGGAACGTCTCGATTTCGTCCAGTTGGAAGCCCTGGACCAGGCCGTCCGGGCCCAGGAGATTCGCCAGGCCCTAAACCTTCTCCTGGAAGAGGAACCCGAACCGTTGCACGCCGGGGAAAAAGCCCGCCTGGTGGAGGATCTGGAGTTTGAGATTCTCGGACTCGGCCCCCTGGAGCCTTTGCTCAAGGACCCCACCGTCTCCGATATCTTGGCCAACCGTTATGACCAGATCTATATCGAAAGATTTGGCCGGTTGGAGCTCACTGATATCCGCTTTGAGGATAACAACCATTTATTGAAGATCATCAACAAGATAGTCGCCAACGTGGGGCGCCGTATTGATGAGTCCATCCCCATGGTGGACGCCCGGCTCCCGGACGGCTCCCGGGTCAATGCCATTATTCCGCCCCTGGCCCTGGACGGCCCCATGCTGTCCATCCGCCGCTTTGCCGTATCCCGCCCCTCTTTGGAGGATTTGATCGCCAAAGGCAGCCTCACTCCGGAAATCGGCGAAGTCATCAAGGCCATTGCCGTGGCCAAACTCAATATTCTCATCTCCGGGGGCACCGGGTCCGGCAAGACTACCATGCTCAACATCCTTTCCGGCTACATCCCGGCTAAGGAACGCATTATTACCATCGAGGATTCCGCCGAACTGCAATTGCAGCAAGAGCACGTCTGCCGTCTGGAAACCCGGCCGCCCAACGTGGAGGGCAAAGGCGAAATCACCCAGCGGGACCTGGTGAAGAACACCCTGCGGATGCGCCCGGACCGGATCATTGTGGGGGAGGTGCGGGGCGCCGAGGTGATTGACATGCTCCAGGCCATGAATACCGGCCACGAAGGCTCCATGACCACGGTCCACGCCAACACCTCCCGGGACGCCCTGTTGCGCCTGGAGACCATGATCTCCTTGTCAGGAATCACCATTCAGGAAAAGGCCATGCGCCAGATGATCTCCTCCTCCCTGAACCTCATTATCCAACTGGCGCGTTACAGCGATGGGGTCCGCCGGATGCAGAGTCTTTCGGAAATCACCGGCATGGAGAGCGGCATGATCAGCATGCAGGATATCTTCGTCTTCGAGCGTCACGGCCTCGATCACGAAGGCAAGATCCTGGGCCGCTTTGCGGCCACCGGGGTCCGGCCCCGCTTTGCCGATCGCTGCCGGCTTTTTGGCGCGCCGCTGCCCCTGGATATCTTTAATCCCCCCGCCGCTTTTGCCGGCGAGAAGAGGGAAAGATTTTGGAAAGCTTAATCAATTATCTGACCGATTCTGCCGGCATGGGTTATTTCTTTGTCCTCTCCAGCGTCTTTGCCGGGGTGGTCTTCTTCCTGGGCGGCCTCTATTTCTCCTTTATCAGGCCCAGGCACCGGAAGCAGTTGATCAACCAGCGTCTCTGGGGAAACACCCAGCACACCAGGATTCAGTCCCAGCTCCTCAAGACCCAAAAGGATTCGGAAAAGAGTCCCCTCTTGAGAATAGCCAAACAGCTGGTGGGCTGGAGCAAGGTGGAAAACCTGCAACGCACTTTATACCAGGCCGACCTTTTCTGTCCTTCGGAGGTTTTCCTCAGCCTGGCGGGGATCCTGGCCTGCGCCGGTTATCTGGCCGGAACCTTGCTGCCGGCCTTCTATTGGAGACTGGTGCTGGCCGCGGTCCTGGGCTCGCTGCCCTGCTTTTACCTCTGGTTCAAGAAAAGCCGCAAGACCAGCCGCCTGGAAAGGCAGATGCCGGAAGGCATGGAGCTTTTGGCCAGGTCTTTGCGGGCCGGCCATACCATGCCATCGGCCATGGAGCTCTTGGGCAGCGAGATGGGCCCGCCCCTGGGGGTGGAAATGAGGCTGGCCTATGAGGAGCAACGCCTGGGGCTGGGGTTGGGCAACGCCTTGCGCCGCCTGGCGGACCGGGTGGACAGCCAGGATTTGCGGTTTTTTGTCACCGCGGTCCTAATCCAGTCTGAAACCGGAGGCAACCTGGCGGAAATCTTGGAGAATATCGGCACGCTGATCCGGGCCCGGCTAAACTTGAAAGGCAAAATCAGCGGCCTGACCGCGGAGGGACGTTTCTCCGCCCTGATCCTGGCGCTGATGCCGGTCGGCATCTTCTTCACCCTCTACGTGTTGAACCGGGAATATGTCGTGTTGCTGCTGACGGACCCTCAAGGTCACCGCCTGTTGATGGGCGGCATCGTCTCCATGTTGTTCGGCATCCTCTGGATGAAAAAAATGATTCGCATCAAGGTCTGACGGGGGAAGCCATGTCCGAGAATCTCTATGCCTATATGGTGATGGGCCTGACCTTTGTGAGCTTCGCCATCTTCACCTACGGTCTGGCCTCCTATTGTTATAACCGGCGGGCCATGCGGGAGCGGTATCAGGGGAGCGAAGCCAAATCCGCCGCATTTTTGCGGGGACAACCGGCCCCTTCCTTCAAAAAGCGCCTCCTGGAGTGGCTCTCCAGGTTTGGCAAGCTGACTCTGAAGGAGGGCAGGCAGGACCTGCAACTGCGGTCCACCCTCTATCAGGCCGGATTCCGCCACCCCAATGCCGAAGCCATCTATTTCGGCCTGCGGACTCTGTGCGCTTTTCTCCTCCCGCTGCCCTTCATGTTTCTCAACATTTGGCAGGGGAAGTCCGGTTACTCCATCGTGCTGCTTGCTTTTTTACTGGCGGGCGGCGGCTATTATTTGCCCAGTTATCTGCTCCAGGTGAGCCTGCGCAAACGGCAGGATCGCATTGACCGGGCCTTGCCCGACGTCCTGGATTTAATGATCGTGGCCATGGAAGCGGGATTGGCCCTGCAGGCCACCTTTATCCGGGTGGCCGAGGAAGTCCGGAACATTTCTTCAGACCTGTATGAAGAACTGCAGCTCACCAATGCCGAATTCCGCACCGGGTTTTCCCGGGAGACCACCCTGAAAAACCTGGCCGAACGCACCGGGGTGCAGAGTGTCAGGTCTCTGGTGAGCTTGATGTTGCAGGCGGAAAAGATGGGGACCAGCATCGGCGCGGCCTTGCGCACTCATGCGGATTTTGTCCGGGTGCAGCGGGCCCAGAAGGCCGAGGAGATTGCCGCCAAATTGCCGGTGAAGATCCTCTTTCCCATGATGCTTTTTATTATGCCGGCCCTGTTCGTGGTCATTCTCGGGCCGGGGGCCCTGAAGATCGCCCGGACCCTGTTGAAGTAAAAAAGGGAAGGCCCATGTGGATAATCAACCGGCGCATTACCTGCCGCAGGACGGCGGAGGCGGCCGCCGACTTCCCACCTGCCGGCGGAGGCCTCAATAGAGGTCCCGGCAGCCAACGGGGATCCATGTCCGTCGAATTCGGCCTCCTGGCACCCATCTTCGTTCTTCTGGTCTTTGGCATTATCGATTTCGGCCACGCCTGGTATATAAAAATGGAGATCACCGCCGCCAGCCGTGAAGGGGCCCGCTATGGGACCAGGTACCAGGGCCCGGGAAAGACTCCCAATACTCTTACTCCCACTATCACCAGTTGGGTCGCCACCAATTACCGGTCCCTGCTGCCGGCGGACGCCAATCTCATCGTGACCCCGGGAGGACCTGGTTATACCAGCGGCCTGACGGGAGCCGATCTCACCGTCACGGTGACGGCCACCAAAACCTGGTTCGTCATCGACGCCCTGGTCCCGGGACTGGGAAGTTCCATCACCATGTCTTCCACTACGACCATGAAATGCGAGTAGCCCGCAAAACGGGGCCTGAGATCATGAAAAAAAAATGGCAAGACTATGTCAACCGGGATAAAGGGGCCTTGGCGGTAATCGCGGCTTTGGGGATCACCGTCCTGCTGGGAATGGCGGCCCTTGCCCTGGATATCGGCCATCTCCTTTCGGTAAAAAATGAACTGCAGAGCGCCGCGGATGCCGGGGCTCTGGCCGGGAGCCGGGCCTTGTCGCCCTACCTTGGCAATCTACCCAATTGGACCCAGGGCCAAAGCACAGCCACTTACACCATCCAGCACAATAAGGTGGACGGCGTGTTCCTCAGCAATTGCCAAGTGGAACCCGGCTATTGGAGCCTCACCGGCAGGGTGCTCCAGGCCACCGGGATTACCCCCACCAACAACGATGTCCCGGCTATCCGGGTGAGGGTATCCAGGACGGCCGGGCAAAACGGCGGCCCGGTTAACCTCTTCTTCGGGCCGATTCTGGGGGCCAATACCACCAGTGTCAGCGCCCAAGCCGTGGCCTTCATTTCCGGGATTGCGGGTATTCCTGCCGGCAGCGGCTTTCCCATGGCGACCCCCAAGATCGTGGTGGACCAATACTGGTATCAGGACCCGCCCATCTCCTTTAAAATCGGCTCCGACTACCACACGCCCGACGGCGGCCAGTGGACCTCCTTCCTGGTCGATTCCAACAATGTTCCCACCATCAGAAACCTCATCCAGAATGGCAGCCCCACTCCGCTGAAGCTCGGGGATAATATCTGGATTCAACCGGGGACCAAGACCACGCTTTACAGCGACGCGGCGGCGCTGGTCGGCAAAGTTGTAATCATGCCGGTGGTCACCACCAATTTTGAAACCCATGCCTACACCCCCATCCTGGGATTTGTAGCCTTCTATCTCGAGGCCTCGGTGGGCGGCAGCGGCAAGTATATTCAAGGCCATTTCGTCAAAAATTACCTCAGTAGCGGTACGCCCGGCGGCCCCGTTACCGGGGCCTTTGTCCCGCCCAAGTTGGCCTATAGTAATTGAGTGAGCGGACGGCCGTCATGACCGGGCTGCCCCCGAGGAGGAAGCCATGAGAACCAGATGTAGAAAATTTTGTCGCGAGGCCTCTGGATCAGTGATAGTGATGGCCGCCTTGGGGATCACGGCCTTAATGGGGGTGGCGGCCCTGGCCCTGGATATCGGCCGCATGTTGACCATTAAGAGTGAACTGCAAAGAAACGCGGACGCCGGGGCTTTGGCCGGGGCTCGATCCCTCTGGCCCAGCGCCCTGCCCATCGCCACCAACCCGCCGTATCAGCCCGATTGCGCCACGGCCCAAAACGTGGCGCTCAGCGTCAGCACCAGCGCTAATAATAAGGTGGACGGCGCCATTCTGACCAATGGGCAGGTATCGGTGCAGACGGGGAGATGGGATTATGCCTCGAAAACCTTTACGGCGGGGACCGGCCTCAATGTTAACGCCGTCCGGGTAACCACCCAATGGCCGGTGAGCCTGGTCTTTGCCCAGGTGTTGGGGATCGGCTCCCGGAATGTGTCGGCCTCCGCCACCGCCCTGGCGGATTTTGCCGGCGGCGTGGGTAAAGGCACCCTGCCCATTGTCATCGGCGAGCCTTTTGTGGCCCCTGGCGAATCTATCTTTATCAATTTCACCCCGGACACCGAAGATAATGGCGCCTGGTTTGCCTACTCCAGCGATCCCGCCAACGCCAAAACCTTCAGGGACTATATTGATAACGCCACCTGCCCGCCCCTCAACGCAGGCGATCTGATCAACCTGCAAAACGGCCAGGACACTTCCGTCCTCAGCGATTTACAAAATAAGCTGGCCCAACAAGGAGGCGTCTGGGATGTGGTGTTGCCGGTGGTGAACGTCACCAAATTCGTGGGGAGCGCCCCGATTACGGGATTCGTCGCCTTCAGAATCACCCAAGTGGTGGACACCGGGGGCAGCAAAGGGATCACCGGCACCTTTCTGGGGATGATTTTGTCCAGCACCGCCACGCCGGGAGGAGGCAGTCCCTTGGGGGTGCTGTCTCCGCCCAAGCTGCTGTGAAGACTTTAAGAGAACCTGCCAAAACCAGGGGGCGAACCCTTAAGGTCCGCCCCCGTACTGCATCCTTCCCGTCCTTGGGAATTGGGAGTCTTTAGTTCATGGCCGCCCGGCCGCCGAAGGCGCTTTGGGCCACGATCACCCGGTCCCGGCCTTCTTCTTTGGCCCGATAGAGCGCTGCATCCGCCGCCCGGATCACATCTTTGCCGCTGCCGCCGTGTTCCGGGTAGATTGCCACGCCGGCCGAGATCGTAATGGGCTTTAAGGACGTATTGCTCATGTGCAGCTTCTTAACGGCCTGGCACAAGTCATTGGCCCGCTCCAGGGAGACCTCCAACGGCGCTCCGGGCATGATGAGCAGGAACTCTTCTCCGCCATAGCGGCAGGCAATGTCTTCCCGGCGGACCCCTTCCTGGATCAACTGGCCCAGGGCGCAGAGGAGATCATCCCCCGCATTGTGCCCATAGGTGTCGTTGTATTCCTTGAAGTGGTCCAGGTCCATCATGATGACCCCCATGGGGTTGCCCTGACGCTTGCCCCGGCTTAACTCCCGTTCCAGGGTCTCCTCCATGTAGCGGCGGTTGAACAGGCCGGTGAGGCCGTCCCGAATGGCCTGGTTCCGCAGGGTCTCCCGCAACTTCAGGTTGGCCAGGGCCATGGCCATGGCTTCGGCCACGGTGGTGGCAAACTGCCCGATGCTTTGAATCACCTCGGACGGCTCCGTTTCGGTTTTGCGCAGGTGGAAGATACCCATGATTTCGCCCTGGGCCATCATGGGCACGCAGAGATAGCTGCCGGGGTGGGGGGAGGCGACGTGCCGGCAATTCATGGTCTCTTTGGAATCGCCCACCAGATAGGCCCGGCTGCGGCGCAAGGACCAGCACTCGTCGTAACCGAAGACCAGCTCCAGGGTGGCGGCTTCCCCCCAGATGGCCGTCATCTCAAAGAGGTTTTTGTTATTGTTGAGGATATAAAGGGCCCCGGCATAGTCGGGGAAAAATTTGGGCACGAAATGGGCGATGGCGCTGTAGGTTTCGCCCGAGGTCTGGCAGGACTGGAAGACGTCGCTCATTTCCTGGAGCAGAGTCATGTTGCGGTTGCGCTGGGCCGATTCATTCACCATGGCCTGGAGCTTTTCATTGGCCAACTTCAGTTTGGTTTCCCGGTCCTTGGTCTCGGTGAGATCCCGGGCCACCGTGACGCTGCCGACATTCTTGCCGGTTTCGTCCCGCATCACCTTGATGGACAGGCTGGCCGGGAAGACCTCGCCGTTCTTTCTCTTCATGTTGATTTCATAATCCTTGATGAAACCGTCCCGGCGCAGCTGGATCAGCATCTTGGCCAAATCATCCTTATCCGCATAAAGATCGAAGGCCGGTTTGCCGCGCAACTCTTCATAGGTATATCCGTAAATTTGTTCCGAAGCCTTATTCCATTTCTTGACCACGCCGTGGGCGTCCACGATGCCGATGGACTCCGTGGTGTTATCAATGATGTCGCTCATGTATTGGTGGGCCCGTTTGAGCTCCATCTCTCCCAGCTTCCGCTGGGTGATATCCCGGAACACCCCCACCACCCCCACTACCTGTTCGTCTTGTTTGATGGGGGTGGTCATATACTCCACCGGCAGGGGTTCCCCATTTCTGGTCCAGAAGATTTCATCATCTATCTGGTTTATTTTGCCGGTGGTGAGGGTGTTGTTCATGGGACATTCCACCACCGGGTAAGCGGTGCCGTCGGCTCTTTTGTGATGAATCAGGGCATGTAAGTTTTGCCCGATCACCTCATTGGCCTGGTAGCCGGTCAATTGCAAGGCCGCGGGATTGAAGAAAGTGACATTGCCCTGCCGGTCCATGCCAAAGAGACCTTCGCCCACCGAGTTCAGGATCATTTCATTTTGCTGGCGGTATCTTTCCAGCTTGGTTTCCAGGTCATGTTGTTCGGTGATGTCGGAAAAGGTCCCGGCGATGGAAACCATCTTGCCCTGGTCATTGCAGAAGATCTGGCCTCTTTCCCGAATCCAGTAAACCTCCCCTGACTTGGCCTTGATGCGATACTGCCGCACATAGGATTTGTGCGCCGTCTTGAGGGCGGCCTTGACGACTTCTTTGCAGGTTTCCACATCCTCCGGCAAGATAAGATCGGTCCACCTCTTCCGGCGCGAGGCAAACTCCTCCAGGGAGTAACCGGTGAGGTCCTTGATCTTGTCGTCAATGAAGAAATCCACGCTGCCGTCGGCATACCCTCTAAAGACGACGGAGGGCACGGATTCGATCAACTGGCGGAAATTCCGCTCGTTCTCTTCCAGGGTGACCCCGATCTCATGTTCCTTGGAAATATCGGAACAGGTGCCGGTGACATATTCGATCATGCCGTCCTGATCGCAGATTATCTGGGCCCGTTCCTGGATCCAGAGAATCTCTCCCGACTTGGTCTTGATCCGATATTCCCGCACGTAGGACCGGTTGCCCTTCAAAGCCGCCTTGAAAATCTCTTTGGCGGACTCCAGATCTTCCGGCAAGATGATTTGATCCCATTTCAGCTTCCGGGAAGAAAAATCCTCCTGAGAATAGCCGGTGGCCTGCTCGAACTTATCGTCAAAAAAGTCCACGCTCCAATCGGCGTATCCTTTAAAGAGCACGGAGGGAATGGTTTTTACCATGACCCGGAAGTTTTCCTCGCTCTCCTGAAAGGATGCCATGGTCTGCTTGAGCCGCCGGGTGGATCTCCAACTCACGGCCCCCAGGCCCGCCAATAGGAGGATGGCTAACCCGAGAAACAAGAACATGAGGTTTGTCTGCATCATTTTGTCCTCTCCTGCGGTTGTTGCTGAAAAATTCTCCTTTTTGAGTCAATCTTCCCCGGCGCTTTGGGAAAAAAAAACCTAGACGCCGGTGAATTCTCGGGCCTAGGCACAGATTGCCACTTTTCCTTCGGCAATCCCGCTACCATAGCCCGAAGGCTTTAGGCCGGAGACTTTGCGTCCTACCCTTTCGGAGTAGTTTGCCCTTTCGGTGTTGTTGCGCATATCTTGTCTATAAACTGCAAGTAAGTAAATCAGGGGTTCCCTGATTTTTATGGTTGAAAAACCTTATATTTGCGCGGGCTTAGGGGAGGAAGGCCCGCCATCGGGGGCGGACCGGGAAAAAATCGCCGGCTCCGGCTGCAGGGAGCTCTTTCCGGGGCCGGCCGCCGGAAGCTCGGGGGCGTTGATTTTACTCTGCTTCATTGCCCCTGGCAAGGAACTTGCACAAATCTTGTCAGGTCCGGCTCCACCGTGACTTCAGCCGGCAAACCCTTTATGGACATAAAACCCACCATCCTTTTGATATTAGCCCCGGGGAAAAACCGGGCCCGGCTCCTGGCCTGGCTGGGGCAGGATTTCCAAGTGACCCTGGCTGAAACCGTGGGCTTGGAATCCCCGGCCTTCGACCTGGCCATTCTGGACCGTCCCGCCTGGGACCGTTGCCGCGACCTGCTGGGCCTCAGGAAAGAAGCCGCGGCGCCGGTCCTCCTGCCCTTGCTCCTCCTGGCCTCCCCCCGGGAGGTCGGCCTCCTGCCCCGCCATCTTCACGGGACGGTGGACGAAGTCATCCTGACGCCCCTCAAGCAGCCCGAACTCCTGGCTCGGGTGGCCAACCTGCTCCGGCTGCGGCGCCTCTCCTTGGAGCTGCATCGCTGCCGCGCCCCCCGGCTTATTCAGACCCCACCCCGGGACCTTTTGCAACGCCTGGAGTCAGCGGCGGCCGGCGCCAGGATGGAGGCCGCCCAATTGCACCAGGTGCAGAAGCTCGAGGCCCTGGGCACCTTTGCCGGCGGCATCGCCCACGAATTTAACAACGTCCTGGGAGCCGTTAAAGGATATATCGAGCTGGCCATCATCACCTTGGAAAGAGAAGGGACGGCCGAAAAAGTCAGGAGTAAACTGGAGGCCGCCTTGCAGGCCGGAGACCGCGCCCTGGAATTGGTCAAACAGATCCTCGCCTTCAGCCGCCACCACGAGCGGGAACCCCAGCCGGTGGAGATTCTGCCCATCGTTAAGGAGGCCTTGAAGCTGCTGCGCGCCTCCCTGCCCGGCCCCATTAAAATCCGCCAGCGCCTGGAGCCCCAATGCGGCCAGGTCCTGGCCGACCCGGTGCAGATCAGCCAGATTTTGATGAATCTCTGCAGCAATGCCTCCCATGCCATGCAGGACCGCGGCGGGGTCCTGGAGGTCAACCTGGACCCCGTCCGCCGGGAAGCCGGCGCCGCCGATACTGACCTGGATTTACCGGAGGGGGATTATATCCGGCTGACCGTCAGCGATAACGGCCACGGCATCGATCCCCGGATCCTGGGGCGCATTTTTGACCCCTTCTTCACCACCAAGGTGGTGGGCGAAGGCACCGGCCTGGGCCTGTCCGCCCTGCACGGCATCGTCAAAAATCTGGCAGGGGCCGTCAAGGTAACCAGCAAGTGGGGCCGGGGGAGCACCTTCCAGGTTTATCTCCCCCGCTATCGCCGGGCTCCCCGGGACGCCCCGGCTGCCGGGCCGGCGCCCCAAGGCGCGGAGCACATCCTCTTGGTGGATGATGAACCGGACATCGTGCAGATTTGCCGGGAGTATCTGGAACGCCTGGGTTACCGGGTCACCGCCCAGGGCAGCAGCCCGGAGGCCTGGGAAGCGTTCCGGAAGCGCCCGCACAGCTTTGATTTGGTCATCACCGATTTGACCATGCCGGGGATGACCGGGGTGGACTTGGCGGCGGCCCTGCTCCGGCTGCGCCCGGAACTCCCCATTATCCTCACCACCGGCTATGATGGCGCCAAGATCGCCGAGCAGGCCCACGAACTGGGCCTCCGGGATTGCCTGATGAAGCCCCTGGTCCTGGGCCAGTTGGCCCGGGTGGTGCGACGGGCTTTGGATAACGGGCTCGGCCCCGCCCCCCCAGCCGGCAACGGTCCAGCCCACCGGATGGACGCCGCTGCGCTGAGGCAAGGTAAAGGGCAGGCTCACGGACGTCATCTTCCTGACTGACCAGCGCGCCGACTTCGCAGGGCTAATCATTCATGCCCAGTTTGGGCGCCCCCGAGCATGAAAGCCTCGTGCCGGGCGGTTCGAGATCCGCCGCTACAAGACTTTCATGGCGGAATAATGCCGGACAGGCGCCCTCGCCCGTCCAGGACAGCCGGGGGCGGCTGTCCTGCATCACTACCAAGTTTGCTGATGCTCCCCAACAGGCCAGGTATTTCACGGTAAAGCACCGGAGAAGAAAGCGGGGATTTTTTGACAGGAGACCTTCCGACTGCGGAAGAATAAAATCCTCTTTCCCAACCAAAAGGCCCTTAATTTTCCGGCTGATAGAGGACGGCGTGGAGTTCCCGGGGGCCGTGGGCGCCCAGGACCAGCACCTTTTCGATGTCCGCGGTGCGGCTGGGGCCGGTGAGCCAGCTAATCATGCCTCGATTCTCCCGGGCCGTCCGCTCCAGGGCCTCGCTCAACGTGAGCCCGGCGTGGTCGGCTGGTATCAGGACCACCAGCCGCCGCACCCGGAAGGACAGGGCCGCGGCCGGCCCGGAAGCCGACTCGATGAGCAGGCTGCCGGTCTCCGGAACCGCTCCCAGCCCCACAATGACCGCAGTCTCCCCCGGCGGACCCCAGTCGGGTCCCGCCAACCGCGGTGACAACCCCAATTTTCTGAGTTCCTCCTCGGCCACCCGTAGCCAGGGGTGGTCCTGAAGCCACAGGGGTTCTCCCCAGGAGGCCAGCAGCCGGGCCAACTCGGCCGCGCCCCGCGCCTGGTGGCCTTCGGCCCCGGCCTCCGCCAGGCGCGCCGCCAGGGACGGATGGGGCGCTGGGGGCCGGTCGGCAGCCGGACAAACTTCGGCGGGAGCAGCTTGGCTTATCCGGGGAGGGATTACCGGGGCGGCGGCCCCGAGCCGGGCCGGGGAGACCGGCCGGGCAAGATGAAAACTGGCCGGGGCCAGGGTCAAACCCGGCAGACGCCGCTGCCAGCCGGACCCCAGAGTCTGGAGGAACCGCAGGCCCGGCTCCAGCCCCCGATACAACCGCGGGCGGCCCAGGACCCGGCCGGCCGCGCCCGACAGCGCCCGGAAGCGGCGAAACCTGGGACTGTGGGCCCGCACCTGGCGGATTTTGTCCGCCAGATTAATCCGCACCGGGCAGATCTCCTGGCAGGCCCCGCATTGGGTGCAGAGGTCGCTGATATCCCCTACCGGATTCAGGCGGGGGGCCAGCAGGATGCCGATGGCCCCGGGATAGACCCGCCGGTAGAGGTGGGCGGCCCGGAGTTGAAAGACCGGACAGATATTGAGACAGGCGCCGCAGCGCAGGCAATAGAGGGCTTCCCGGAACTCCGGGTCCTGGGCCAGGCGCCGCCGGCCGTTGTCCAGCAGGACCAGATAAAAGGCCTGGGGGCCTGGCGGTTGCCACTTCCGGCCCCGGAGAAAATGGACCAGCGCGGTGAGCCGCTGCCCGGTGGCGCTGGCCGGCAGCAGGCGCAGGAGGATTTCCAGGTCTTCCAGGGCCGGAATCATCTTCTCCAGCCCCATGACCGCCACCTGCACCCGGGGCAGGGTGGCGGTGAGCCGCAGGTTGCTCTCATTTTCCAGGAACACCAGGGTGCCGTCCGGGGCGGCGAAGTTGACCCCGGTGACGCCCATCCCCGCCTCCCAAAAATGCGGTTTAAGATACTCGGTGGCCCGGCGGGTCAGGACTACCGGCTCGGGGGGACAGTCTCCCCCCAGGTGGGTCTGAAAGAGCGCGGCAATCTGGCCGCGGTCCAGGTGCAGGGCCGGGGCGGTGAGATGGGCCGGACTATGTCCGGCCAGTTGGACGATGAACTCCCCCAGATCGGTCTCCCAGGGACGGATGCCCGCCGCCGCCAGGGCCGGGTTGAGGCCGATCTCTTCGGTGGTCATGGACTTGGACTTGGTCACCGTGGTGACCCGGTGCTTCCGGGCCAGGCCCACGATCAGTTCCCGGGCCTCCGCCGCGTCCCGGGCCCGGAGCACCTGGCCGCCCCAGGCCGCCACCTCCCGGATTAAACTGTCGAGCAATTCATCCAGACGGGAAATGGCCGCGGCCTTGATCTCCCGGGCCTGCCGGCGCCAGGCTTCCCAGTGGGGATAGTCTTGTAGGATGCGGTCCCGGGCCGCCAGGGCCCGATGGCAGGCGGCCCGGACCGCCGGCGCCGCCGGCGGCATACCGCGGCTGGAACTGCTTGCAGGAATCTCAGTTGAACTCAAGGCTCGGATAGGACTCAGGTTTGTTCCGTCCTGACACAGGCGTCAAATTTGGTCATCCACTCGGGGAAATGCAGGTCTTCAGGCTTCTCCGCGGCCGTCTGCAGGAATTCATTGACCTGTTCCTGGATCCAGGGATGCTTGGTGAAATCGTCAATGGCCTTGGCCATCAGGTCTTTAAAATCAGCCGGCAGGTTTTCGTCGCAGGCCATCCGGTTCTTTAAATAGGCCACCAGCACCGGCAGGGTGATTAACTTTTGTTCCTTCCCATAGTTACGCAAGGTTTGCTTGATGTCGTCCCGCACCCGGTCGGTGGCCAGTTCGTGAAGGAACCGCACGGGGTTGCTGCCGCTAAACAGCGAAGACCAGGCATAACGCAAATAATAAAACCTCTTGCCCGCACGCAAGATATTGTGGATCTGTTCAGGTTTTTCCGGGGTCTGGTTGATTCCCGCCAGGGCGTCCCGGTAGGGCCGCTCCAGACGGGCCAGGATCAGGTTGTAGAACATGTACACGTTCACCAGGAACATCCCGAAAACGCTGATGCTGCGCAGGGTGGGCTGCACCGTGCTGGCCCAGATGAACATAAAATAAAAGAAGATCAACACCACTATCAGGGTGCGGATGATGCGGATGCTGGAGACCACCAGGCGGGGGTCCCGGCGGTGCATGACAAACCCCACCAGCAAAAAGAACAGGATCACTATTTCCACATAAGCGCTGGACAATATGTCAATCAAACTTTGCAGCATATCTTCTCCTCTCCGGCGCCAACCCGGGCCGCCAAGCGGCACGCCAGTCTCAGGTCCAGGGATTTTGCCGAAATATTAACACAACCGGACCACAATTCTGCCAGTTATTTCCCCGGACTCCAGAAAAAGAGGGCGACCTGCGGGCCTCCGCCCTCCCGTCCTGCCTCTTATATGATTTTTCAGGGCAGCTCAAAAACCTTGATTTTGGCCTGACGGCGCTCGGCTTCCAGCCAGGAAGCCAGCAGCATCTGCTTCTTTTGCTCCAGGAATTGGGCCTTCATTTGGGCGCTATTGTTCAGGAACTCCGCCTGGTCCCCGGGCCGGCGCTCTTTAAAAGCCAGCAGATAATATTGCTCCTGCCAGGGAATGGGGCGCTCGGCGTACGGCTGCTCCTTGGACAGGATAAAGGCGGCGCTGGTGAGGGCCTCGGCGGGACGCTGGCCCTCGAAGCCCTCAAACCGGGTGAAAAACCGGCTCTCCTTGACGGGCAGGCCGGCGGCGGCCGCCACCTTGGCCAGCGGTTCGCCGGCCTTCAGCCGGGCCAACAGCCGGTCCGCTTCCTTTTCCGCTTCCTTGAGGGCGCCCTGCTTCTTGACGGCCTGGGCCACCTTGTCCCTGCACCGGTCCAGGGGTGGAATGTGATCCGCCTGATACTCCAGGGACTTCAGGACCGCGGCGCCGTCCGGCAGGTTCACCACCCGGCTCACTTCCCCGGTCTTGAGTTGCACCGCCGCCTGGTTGAAGGCGGGGACCTTGCCCAGGCCGGGGACCGGGTCCGGCGGCGCGATCAAGGGGGTTTCCTTCAAGGCGGCGCCGAACTTCTTGGCCAGCTCCGCCGCCGAGTCCCGCATAAAGGCGATCCGGGCCTCCTTGCCCGCCTCCCGGGCCAGGTCCCCGGCCTTCTGCCGCTTGAGAATCTGGGTCACCCTGGCTTCGGCCTCCGGGGTCGGCTCGGTCTCTTTGACCTCCTCCACCTTGAGCAGATAGATCCCCTGGGGGGCATCGGCCCGCCCCACCTGACCGGGCTTCAGGGCAAAGGCGGCCCGGTCCCACTCCGGCGGATGCTGGCCCCGCTGCACATAACCCAGGTCTCCGCCTTTATCCCGACTGGCCTGGTCCTGGGATTGGGCCTTGGCCGCCTGGGCAAAATCCGCCCCGCCCTGCAATTTCTGCAACAGATCCTGGGCCTCCTTACTGCGGCGCTGCTTCTCCTTGAGGTCGGCCTTGGCCGGCAGCGCCAAAAAGATCTGGCGGACCTTGATTACCTTGGGACGCCGGTATTCCGTCGGGTGGTCGGCAATGAATTCCGCCACTTCCTCGGCGGAGGGCTTGGCCCGATCCTCGAAATCCTTGGAGTGAAATACGACATAGCTTACCCGGGCCCGGGCCGGCAGGCGGAATTCCTCCTTATGCTCCTCGTAGTATTTGCCCAGGTCCGCCTCAGTGGGGCGTTGCCCGGCCAGGAAGCGCTCCGGGGTGATGGCGAGATAGCTGACCTGGACCGCATCTTTGTCGAGGTGGAACATCTCCTGGATTTCGGCGTCGGAGACCTTGGCCAGGGAGCCCACCTCTTCGATGATCTTCCTGATCCGCAATTGCTGGCGCTCCTGTTCCTCAAAATCCGCGCTGCTGAGGCGATTCCGGGCCAGCAGCATGAAATAGAGCTTTTCGTCGAACTTGCCGTCCCTCTGGAAAAAGGGATAGCCCTGAATCTGCCGCCGCAGTTCGGCGTCGCTCGCCGTCAGCCCCAGGCGCTGGCTGCCCTGGAGCAGCAGGGTCTTGTCAATCAGCCGGTTCAGGGCCGTCTCCTTCAGGTGCAGGGCCTTGACCATCTCCTCGTTAATTTCGCCCCGGCTCCGCTCCTGGTACTCCTTCAGCAGGTCGTGGAACTGGCGCTGCCAGGCGGTCAGCAGAATGGGCTCGCCATTGACTAGGGCCACTTCTTTCAGGGGGCCGGATTGAATCCCCCCGAAACCGAAAGAGAGGACAAAGACTACGGCAATGGCGAAAATAATGAGCCCGATAACCCAATGGCGCGAGTATTTACGTAAGAATTCAAGCATATTGGTTTATTCCGTCGGCGGCGCGGGCCGCCGGTTAAGATTCCTGCGATCGGCAGGGGCTGCCTAAATTATATTCCGGTTGGTCCTATTTTTGCTTCGAAAAGTTTTCGTTGGGTGCGTCCTACGCACCAATAATTCTACCATATGGTGCGCCGGACGCACGCTGCCGGGCTATTCCGGCTTGTCCACAGCCTTGGCCGGCTTGGCCGGGGGCTTGAGGGCCGGTTTGGCCGGAGCCTCCTTACCATCTTGCTTCAGCCATTTCGCCGCCTCTTTGGCTTCGGGGCTCTTGGGGTAGGATTTGATCAGTTTATTTAAGGTTTGGTGGTAAGAGCCGGTCTGCTGCAATTTTTGATAGGACAAGGCCTGACGCAGCAAAGCCGCGGGGGCCAAGACGCTTTTGGGGAATTGGCCCGCCATCCGGTGGAATTCCAAGGCCGCCTGCTGGTAGTTGCCCTCCTTATAAAAACTGTCGGCCAGGTAATACTTGGCTTCCTGGGCCTTGGCTCCCTTGGCTTGCTCTTTCAGATACCGGGAGAACTTGGCGCGGGCCTCGGTATATTTCTTGGCCTTATAGAGGCGCATCCCCTCGGCAAAAACCTTGTCGGCCTCCGCCGGCGCGGCGGTGGGCGCCGGAGAGGGATACTCGGCCTTGGAAGTGGGCAACGCCTTGGGCGGCTCCTTGGCCTTGGCGACTGGACCGGCGGAGACAGGCCGGCGGGCTTCCAGGTCCGCCACCTGGCGCTCCAGGCGCTGCACCCGGGTTTCCAGAATTTGCACCTGCTGCGCCAGGTCCGGCGGAGGGGCCGGAGTAGAGGCCGGGGCCGCCGGCGCAGGCGCCGGGGCGGCCGGCGGGACCTCAGACTCCGTACTCGGGGCCGCGCTTCTCGAACCCGAGGACGGAAAATACGAGGACATCCCGGCGCACCCCCCCAGGCACAGGACCAGCATAATAACCGTCAGGATCCGGATAATAAGCACTTGCCGCATGTTCTGCCCTCCCCCGTAGCATTAAGAACCTGCCTTGGCTCGCCTTCGGCCCAGTGCAGGGCCTCACCAAGTCTTTATTATTACTGTAATTTCTCGATGTTGAATCATATTACCTAAAGGGCGCGGTTGTCAAGAAAGGTCTTCTGGCGGGAGAAATGTCCCAAAATTATATTCTAGATATTCTCTTCAACCACTTGGAAATATTACCAATATTTGGTTTGCAGCCAGCTATTCTTTCTGCATATTTTACTATTCTTTTTGTGTTAATAAATTCGCTTATTTCAATACCGTTAATATCTAAAAAAGTAAAAGCAGCCATCATGCCAGTTCTTTTATTACCATCACAAAAGATATGATCCTTGATAATATAGAACGGATAAGTGGCTGCTTTTTCATATATATTTGGATATCTTTCGATTCCAAATATATTTTGATTTGGAGCAGCTAACAAGAATTCAAAAGAATTCTCATTTTTTAAATTTTTTATTCCATCATAATATATCCCTCCATAAGATAATACCAATTCCTTATTAATAGAAAGAATATCATCTTTTGTTAAGAATATCATTTTTTAGATAATTCTTCCCATGCTCCCTGGAATCGACGCTTATATTTTTTAACAATTGCGTCAATTCCTTTGTACTTTGCCAAAGTCTCACGAAGTTTTGTTAAATTAAATTTAATAGGTTTTGACAACTTAATGTCGGTTTTCTTAAAAGATATTGAATAACTTTCATTGTTTATGGGCTGATATGCAAATTTCAAATTATCATTGGAAGTCATTATATTTCTCCTTCCTTTTAATTGGATTTAATTCTGACCGAAACCAAAACTTCCGTTGAACCCATCTGAATCCCTCATGTTTGGTAATGGCTGCAACATCAACGGGGCCTCCGACCAATGGCCATCCAGGAAGAAACCGAGAAAAATTAATAGCAGTCTCGACCAGAAAGACAGCCAAATCAATTGTTTCCTGAATGGGCATAGGTGGATAAACAAGAGGCGCATTAAGTTTAGAACCAATAAATTCAACCGCTTGATTGACCTGATCGGGGGGTAAGCCAAGTTCCACGAGGGCGCTCCCCAAATCCATCCCATGTCCCCTGACGATTCTAGTAATTACCTCGGGTTGGCCAGCCCAGAATAATCCAATATCCTCTTTCTCGCGGCGAAGAACTGGCTCCGGACAATTTCCATCTGCTTGGATATCTATTTCCCATAACTCGGGCAAGCCCTCCCCAGAGGAATATCCTCCTACCATCATCCCCAAAAACGGTTTGTTTGGGTTATCCCTGAATTCATTGATATATGTTTCTTCGAAAAAAAACTGCCTCGTTAACTTGGCCACATTCTCCAAGGTGAAATTTTCAGGATTAATTTCGTAATTAGGATTAGTCTTATCAATGCCCATAAATTTTTGTCTAAGATCTTTTGCAAGTGTAGAAATCGAGGCTCGCCCAATGCCACCTTCGCCCCAGACAATTAGACCTATGGGGACTTTAATATCGTCATGCAGTTTAAATATTTTTCTGGCGGAATTGAATACGTTGACCACCTGTCTTTGTCCATCACGAGTCATTTCTGTAAGAGTGGCGGCGCTATCCGCCGCGAAAACTACCCCATTATGAACCTTCACTGCGATAGCAATTGTCATAATAGGGCCTCCTTGGGCGCCTGTTTGTGAATTTAGGCATTAATATCACATTTTTCCACTCATTC
>CAZOCQ010000002.1:0-24450 GCA_964578335.1 uncultured Desulfobacca sp. | reverse complement strand
AATGAACTCAATATTCGAAATTTTACCCATCGCATATCACATATTCACCCCGAAACCCAAATTAGCTCCTTGATAATGATACTAAATATAGTATCATGTAAAGTAGACCTGATCAAGAGAAAATTAGTTATGATAGTGCCGAAATATCCATTTGAAATTCGATCCTTGGCCATTGAAGAGGGCGGCGGTTATCTAATTACCTTCCCCGATTTACCCGGTTGCATGTCGGACGGCGAAACCATCGAAGAAGCCGTCGCCAACGGCGCAGACGCCGAGGCTGCCTGGCTTCAGGCGGCTCAGAAATGGGGCGATCCCATCCCCAAACCAGGGGAAGGGCAGAGCGGCAAGTTTGTCCAGCGCCTGCCCAAGAGTCTTCATGCCCGCCTGGCGGCCAGGGCCAGGCAGGAAGGGGTCAGCATGAACACCCTGGTGACCGCGGTCCTGGCCGAGGCCCTGGGGCGAAAAGAAGGGGCGGCACGCCGGGGGAAGAGACTGGCGGATAAATCCGGTTGACCTGTCCCCCCACTTCCCCCTTGCCCCCGGCCCGCCATTCGAGGTATGATGAGCTTACCGGCGCAATTCCCTCCCTGCATAATTTTTGTTATAATTCTAAAAGGTTAAGTATGAACCATAATTCTTGACCTGGGCCTCTCCCTTGCACGTGGCGACTGGGTAAAGGCTTTATGTTGTTTGTTTTTTTACTGGCCACTGGCCACTGACCACTAACCACTGACCACTGGAAACCCATGTCCGAGTCCCGGTTTGTCCATCTCCACGTCCACACCGCCTACAGTCTGCTGGACGGGGCGGTCCGCATCAAGGACCTGCTGGCCCAGGCCGCGGCCTTCGAGATGCCGGCGGTGGCCGTCACCGACCACGGCTCCCTTTTCGGGGTCCTGGATTTCTACCAGAAGGCCAAGGCCGCGGGGATCAAGCCCATCCTGGGCTGCGAGGTTTACGTGGCCCCCGGCTCCCGCCAGGACCGCAAGGGCAAGGGGGACAACCACCATCTACTGGTGCTGGCGGAAAATAACCAGGGCTATCAGAACCTCATCCGGCTGGTGAGCCAGGCTTATCTGGAGGGTTTTTACTACCGTCCCCGGGTGGACAAGGAGTTGTTGCGCGAGCTGAGCGGCGGCCTCATCGCCCTGTCGGCCTGCCTGCACGGCGAGGTGGCCCAACGCCTGGTCCACGACGACCCCCAGGGGGCCGAAGCCGCGGCTCGGGAATACGCCGAAATCTTCCCGGAGCGCTTCTACCTGGAGGTCCAAGCCAACGAACTGCCGGAGCAGCTCAAGGTCAACCAGGCCTTCTGCGAGCTGGCGCCCCGCTGGGGCCTGCCCCTGGTGGCCACCAACGACGTCCACTACTTAAGGCCGGAACACGCCCGGGCCCATGACGCCCTGCTCTGCATCCAGACCGGCAAGACCATCAACACCGCCGGCCGCATGAAGTTCCACACCGACCAGCTCTATTTCAAAAGCCCGGAGGAGATGGCCCGCGCTATCCCCCACCCGGCCGCGCTGGCCGCGGCCGGAGAGATCGCCGCCCGCTGCAACGTCACCCTGGACCTGGGCACCTACCGCTTCCCGGTCTATCCCCAGGCCGAGGGCCGCAACGTGGACGAACTCATGGCCCAACGGGCCCGGAAAGGGCTGCGGCAGCGCCTGGCCGTCCCCTGCTCCCATCCCCGTCCCTCGGAGGAGGAATACCATCAACGCCTGGAATTCGAACTCGGCGTCCTGGTGAAGATGGGCTTTGCCGGCTATTTTCTGGTGATGGCCGATATCATCAGTTACGCCCGGCAACGGCGGATTCCGGTGGGGCCCGGCCGGGGCTCCGCCGCCGGCAGCCTGGTGGCTTACGCCCTGGAGATCACTGACCTGGACCCCTTGGCCTACGGCCTCTTCTTCGAGCGCTTCCTCAACCCCGAGCGCCTCAGCCCGCCGGATATCGACGTGGACTTCTGTTACGAGCGCCGGGGCGAAATCATTGACTACGTCTCCAAGACTTACGGCTGGCAGAACGTGGCCCACATCACCACCTTCGGCAGCATGAAGACCCGCCAGGTGATCCGCGACGTGGGCCGGGCCTTGGAAATGTCCTACCCGGAAGTGGACAAGATCGCCAAACTGGTGCCGGAGAAGCTGAACATCACCCTGGAGCAGTCCCTGCAGATGGAGCCGCGCCTCCGGGAACTGCGGGACGGCAACCCGGCGGTGAAGGAAGTGCTGGACATCGCCCAAGTCCTGGAGGGCCTGCCCCGGCACGCCTCCACCCACGCCTCGGCGGTGGTCATCGCCGACAAGCCTTTAATCGAATACCTCCCCCTCTATAAAGACAACCGGGGCGACCTGGTGACCCAGTTCGACATGAAGGGGGTGGAAAAGGTGGGCCTGGTGAAGTTCGATTTCCTGGGCCTGCGCACCCTGACGGTCATTGACCAGGCGGTGCGCCTCATCCGTAAAAATCATCAGGCCGATTTTGATGTTACTACCATTCCGCTGGACGATCCCGGCGCCTTCCGCCTGCTCCAGGCCGCCAACACCGCCGGGGTCTTCCAGTTGGAAAGCAACGGCATGCGGGCTTTGATGGTGCGCCTCAAGCCCTCGGTCTTCGAGGATATCATCGCCCTGGTGGCCCTCTACCGCCCCGGCCCCATGGAAACCGGGATGCACGACGACTACGTGCGCCGCAAGCACGGCGAGGCCAGGGTGGAGTATTTCCTGCCCCAACTGGAGCCGATTCTAAAGGAGACCTACGGGGTCATCCTCTACCAGGAGCAGGTGATGCAGATCGCCGCGGCGGTCTCCGGCTTTTCCCTGGCGGAGGCGGATCTTTTGCGCCGGGCCATGGGCAAGAAGGACCCGGCGGTGATGGCGGCCCAACGGGACCGGTTCGTCTCCGGGGCGGTGGAGCGCGGAGTGAACAAAAACAAGGCCGCCGAACTCTTCAACCTCATCGAAAAATTCGCCGGTTACGGCTTCAACAAGTCCCACAGCGCCGCCTACGCCCTGGTGGCCTACCAGACCGCCTATCTCAAGGCCCACTATCCCCTGGAGTTCCTGGCCGCGGTGCTCAATAGCGAAATCAACAACACCGCGGCCCTGGCCAAGCACATCATGGAAGCCCGGGACGAGGGAATCGAACTGCTGCCGCCGGACATCAATAAAAGCGACCTGGACTTCACCGTGGAAGGGGGCAAGGTGCGCTTCGGCCTGGCGGGGGTGAAAAACGTCGGTTCGGGGGCCATCCGGGAAATCCTGGAGGCCCGCCGGGCGGGCCACTTCGAGAGCTTCCGGGATTTCCTGGAGCGCCTCAGCCTCCACAAGGTGAACCGCAAAGTCCTGGAATCCCTGATCCAGGCCGGGGCCTTCGACCCGGTGCAACCCCGGCGCGCCCGCCTGATGGCCGGCCTGGATCAAGCCCTGGAAAAAACGCAAAACCTGAAACGCCTCCAGGCCAGTAAGCAGATGTCCATGTTCGGCAGTCTTTCGGTCTCCGTCGGTGACGACTACTGGCTGCCGGAGGCGGAGCCCTGGGAGAAATCCGTCAAATTGGCCCGGGAAAAGGAGGCCCTGGGGGTTTACCTCTCCGGCCACCCCCTGGACGCCCACCGCACCCTGCTTAAGACCCGGGTTAAGCTCACCACCGCCGATCTGGCCGACCTCCCCGACGGCCAGGAAGTCTCCTTGGCCGCGGTGGTCACTGCCCTGAAGGAGAAGGTGGGCAAGAAAGGCAGCCGCTTTGCCGTCTGCACCCTGGAAGACCTGGCCGGCAGCATCGAAGCCCTGGTCTTCGCCGATGTCTTTGAGAAGGCCGCGCCCCTGCTGCACCGGGAAAGCTTGCCCCTGTGGATCAAGGGCAATGTCCTGCAGGAAGAAAACGGCCCCAAGCTCCGGGTGCAGGAGGTCGCCCCTCTGGACACCGCCCTGCCGCCCTGGCCGGCCCGCCTGGACCTGCGCCTGCGGGCCGCCGCGGTCAACCGGGAGCAACTGGTGCAACTCAAAGAAATCCTGGCCCGCCATGCCGGGCCGGTCCCGGCCTTCCTCCATTTCCTCCACCCCGGCGAAGAAGCCGTCCTGGCCTTGCCGCCGGACCTGGGCCTCACCCCCAGCGGCCACCTGGTGGAGGAACTCAACCACCTCCTGGGTTATCCGGCCTTAAGCCTGTAAGCCGGCGCCGGTCCATAGCGCGCCGTACAAGCACCCGCAACCGACCCTCCATTTCGGCTAAATCCGCCCCATCTCCATACCGAGCCTCAGTCCGGGAATTTGTAAACTTTATCAAGAATAATTCATACTTCCGAGAAAAAAATAAATTGATGCTGATTTTTTCACAAATTAACTTGATTTTTGTGAAAATAGAATTATATTTTTGGCCAAACAAAGTTTTCAATATCCTATTAGAGGTTTTTAATTTTTTTTTATCCTATGTAAACCAAAAAACCGTCCGATTATCATGGAAGCATTCTAAGGAGTGAATGTCCGTGAAACCGGTTGACACAAGGATGCGTCGGCTCGCTTTACCCTGCGCATAAATGAGGGGATTCCTGACATGTGGCGGAATCCCTTCATTATTTTTTGGGCCGATCTTTTTCATCGCCTGCCTTACCGGCGTCATCTGGACCTCCAGGACCGTCCCCGCCGCCTCCGCGCCCTGGCCTTTTCCCAAATCACCCTAATTTTGGGACTGGTCTATCTCGTCTGGCTGGTCCGTCTGACTCTCCAGAAGCGGGAGTCCACCCTCATCATCTTCCTGGCGGCTGAAGCTCTTGCCCTGCTGTTGATTTTTCTGCTGGCTGTGGATGTCTGGCATTTGCGCGGCCATCGGGCCCAGGGTTTGCCCCCGGCGCAGCCCTGGCGGGTGGATGTCTTCGTCCCCACCTGCCGTGAGCCTCTCGAAATCATTGGGACCACCCTGCAAGCCGTCAAAGCCGTGGCCTACCACCCTATGGAAGTTTACGTCCTGGACGACGGAGGGTTGCCGGAGGTGGCCGCTCTGGCCCGATCCCTGGGTTTTCATTACCTTTCCCGCCCGGCTGCCGGCTTGGCCTTGGAGGACGCCAAGAGCGGCAATCTCAATTTCGGCCTGGCCCATAGCCGCGGCGAATTGGTCCTGGTGCTGGACGCCGATCAAGTCCCGGCCCCGGAGATTCTCTCCCGCCTGGTGGGCTTTTTTACCCTGGAGCGGGTGGCTTACGTGCAAAGCCGGCAGTCCTTTCTGTTGCCCGAAGGCGATCCCTATTACAACAGCGACCGGGTCTTTTATGAGATCCTGCAATTGAGCAACGACCAGGCCGATGCCGTGGTCTCTTGCGGCTCCGGGGTGGTTTACCGCCGTCAGGCCCTGGAGGACATGGGCGGCTTCGCCACCTGGAACCTGGTGGAGGATTTCACCACCTCCTATGAACTTCTCAGCCGGGGCTGGAAGGGGATTTACTTCCCTTACCCCCTGTCCCAGGGGCTGGCCCCGGACAACCTGGCGGGAGTCTATCGCCAGCGCTACCAGTGGTGTCTGGACACCATGCGCCTCTTCTTCTGGGACAACCCCTTGAGAAAAAGGGGCCTGAATTGGGCCCAAAAACGGCATTTTCTCATCATCATGCTCAGTTATCTGGCCAGCGGCCTGACTTTTCCTGTTTTCTACTCCCTCCCCCTGATCGTCTATTTGCAGGGCTCTTCCTTCCTGCAGGGTCAGGACCTGCCCTATGGCGTCCTGCGATTCAGCTATCTGGCGGCCACGATTCTAATGTTCCGCTATCTGTTTTACCGAAAGGAGCCCCTGAAACAGTTCAAGATGCTCTGCAACCTGTTCCCGGTGCACGCCCTGGCCACCTGCGCGGCGCTGCTCTATCCGCCCGGGCGCAAGCCCGCTTACCGGACCAATAACCAGTCGCCTTTTCTGCAGCGGGGGCGTTGGTGGCACGTGACCCCCCACCTGGGGTTCATCTCCCTGCACCTCACCCTGCCCGTGGTCTCCATGGTCCAGGGTTGGGCCTCTCCTCTGCTGATCTTCTTTAACTCCATCTTCTCCGCCTGCCTCATCTGGATCATGGGAGACCTGGTTTTGGCCGTCTGGGAAAGACCGAAATGGCCCCCCGCCATGGACCCGAGGCAAGTCTATGGCTAACCCCTGGCGCTGGTTGAATTGGGGCTTTCCCCTGGCTTTCGTAGTCTTCATCTTCGCCCTGGCCTGGCATTTCGATCCCGATTTCTGGCGACCGGCCGATTCCCTGATGCAGCAGGCCCAGGAGGCCGCCCGTCAGGGTGACTTTCCCCGGGCCCTGGACCTGGCCCGTAAGGCCTGCCGCCGGGACCCTGCCAATATCGAATACAGCCTGATCCTGAGCCGATATTATCTGGAGGCCGGCCAGCCGCAACCGGCCCTGGACCTCTGCCGCCGCCTGGAGCCCCAGGCAGCCAGGAGTCCCCGGAGGCTGACCATTCACGCCCTGGCTCTGGACCGCCTGGGAGACCGCCCGGCCGCCCTGGAGCTGCTGGCCGGGGGGCTCAAGGATAATCCCGAGGACGCCGACCTGCTGGCTACGGCCGCCGCCCTGGCGGACCAAGGGAGCTTTGACCGGCCCCGGGCCATCGAGTATTACCAGCGCCTCTACCGCTTGACCCGGTCTCCCCAAATCCGGCGGAAATTGGTGGAACTGCTCATCTCCCTGAACCGCTACCCCGAAGCCCTGCCGCTCCAGGAAGAAGAGGCGGCCGAGTTTCCCCATGACGCGGAGACCCTGCGCCAACTGGCCCTGCTCCATTACTGGCAGCGGGATTACCTGGCGGCCGGGCGCCTCTACCAGCGCCTGCTGGAGAAGGCGGGCGGAGACGCGGCCTTGCGCCTGGAGGCGGCCCGCAACGCCGAAGCGGCCCAGCAACTGGACCAGGCCCTGAGCCATTATCTCTGGCTCTACAGCCGCAGCCAGGGCCAGAAGGAATATGCCCTGGCCCTGGCCAAAATCTGGTCCCGGAAGGGCAATCATGCCGAGGCCGCCGGCATCCTGGCGCCTCTGATGCAGGATAATCCCGCCCCCGAACTGCGGCGCCAGTACGCCCTGGAACTGCTCATTATCGGGAATTTTACCGAGGCCCGGAAGACCTATGAGGCGGCCTGGCAGGCCGGGGACGCCCACCAGGAGACCATCGTCAACCTGGCCCGGCTTTATGGCCAAAAGGGACAGTTCGCCAGGGCCGCGGCCATGTGGGAGGAAGCCGAACGGCGGCAGCTCCTGAAAGGGGAGCTGCGCTGGGAGGCGGCCCTCGCCTATTCCTACGCCCATCGCTACGGGGAGGCCCTGAAGGTCCTGCAACCCCTGCGCCGCCGGAATTCCCAGGACCCCAAGCTGCTGCTGTTTTCCGGACAGCTCCATTTTTATCAAAAGGATTGGGGCCAGGCGGCCCATTACTTTTCCGCCTACCTGAAACAGCGGCCCAAGGATATCGAGGTGCGCCGGCAACTGGCCGAGGCCCTGTCCTTTGCCCCCGACACCCGGGAGGAGGCCTTGACGGAATACGCTCAAATTCTCCGAATCAAGGACGACCCGGGTCTGCGCCTGCGGCGCATCGGCCTGCTCCTGGAGACCCGGCGCTGGGAGGAGGCGGCCCGGGAGCTGAAAAACTGTCCCGTCCCGGAGGACCCCCGACTGCTGCGGGAGCAGGCCCGGCTGCTGGTCTGGGCCGGGGACCTGCCGGCCGCTTTGCGCTGTTATGATCTGCTTTTGCCGAAAACCCAGGAGGCCGCGGTCCGCCTGGAGCAGGCCCAGGTGCTAATCTACCTGGGAAGAGGCCCGGAGGCCCTGGAGCTGCTCAACCGCCTGCGCCAGGAGCAGCCCCGCAACCAGGCGGTCATCGCCGCGGCCGTGGAGGCCCATCTTGCCAGCCAGGATTTTGCCAAGGCCCTGCACCTGGCCAGCCGGGAACTGGAACCCCTGCCGGACTTAACCTTGGAAGAACGGGCCCTGGTGGCCCGCTGTTACTATCATGCCGGGGACCCCAAAAAGTTGCGCCACACCTGCGACCTGCTCTTGCAGAACCTGCGCCGGAACCGCTACCACCACCCTTCCCTGTTGATCCTTGGCGCGCTCTTGCCCCGTCTGCCCCACTATGAAGACCTGAACTATGTGATGGACCGGGTCCCCGGCATCAAGCGGGGCGGCCCGGAATTCTCCGTGGCCCTGGCCTATTTCGACGGCCAGTTGGGCCGTCAGGGGGGCAAGCTGAGCTATCTGCTCCATGTAATTCGGGAATACCAGCATCACCGCCAGCCCGATTCCCCCGGCGAACTTCTGGGCCTGGCCTGGCTGGCCCTGGAACTGGGGGACCGCCAGGCCGCGGCCCAATATTACCGTCGGGCCTTGAAACTCAAACCCAACGACCCCCAAATCAAACAATTGGCGCGCCAGTGCCAGGAGGCCCGGCAGGATTGGAGCCAGCTCCTGGCCGACCTGGAGCAGCAGCCGGACAATGCCGCCGCTCCCCTGGAGATGGCCCGCATCTATCTGCGCCGCGGCCAATATGAGGGAGTCAAGGCCCTGGACCGGCGCATCCCCCCGGACTCCCCGGACCGGGTGGCCTATTTGCAGCTCCTGGCGGAGGCTTATCGCCACGAAAAGAGCTTTCCTGAGGCCCTGCAAACCCTGGCGCAATTGGAAGGCCGGATTCCCCCCGCCGACTATCTCATGGAAAAGGCGCTGATCCTGGAAGGCCAGGGGGATCAGCGGGCCAAAGACCTTTATGGCGAGATCATCGCCGCCCAGCCCCATTCCCAGGCGGCCAGGGTGGCCCGGGCCCGCCGGGACCGGGCCGCCAAGCACTGGTCCGCCGCCTTCCGGGCCTATGAGGCGGCCCTCAAGGAAGCCCCCCAGGATATCCAACTGCTGAATGAACTGGAGTACGTCCGGGCCCAGATGCGGCCCGAAATGGCCTCCCGGGGCTTCCCCTATTACCGGGGCGAGCGCCGCCCCGAAGAGGCCCGGCGGCCCTACCAGTTCTCCCGCTTCGGCCGCGAACCCGGCGGCCTGGGTCTGAGCAACTACCTGCCGGCCTTCATCAGCGACGTGCTGCCGGTGGTGCAGCCCGAAAGCCTTTATTTTACCGACAGCAACAAGCTCCATGGCTGGATTGTCCGCCTCTCCGGCGGCTTCTGGCTCACCAAGGTGCTGCCCGTCCGCCTGGGCCTGGAATACCGGGAGTACAATCAGAATGTGACCGGGGCGCCGTTGGGCCAGCTCAACCTGGGCTTAAACCCGGTCTATAACCAGACCACCACCGCGGCCAGCCGCCTGCGCCGGGCCGAAGTCTCCCTGGGTCTGGGGCCGTTGTCGGTGGACGACCGCCTGCGCCTCAGCGGCGACCTCATCCTCCGGCGTTATTGGAAGCGGGACGACTATACTGTGACCCAGCAAGGCCAACTGCGTCAGTGGGTGCTCTTTCCGCCGCCGCCGCATTTTCAAACCCTTGACGCCACCGCCGGCGCCGGGATTACCAGCAAAGACGACCACAACCGCCTCCTGGGCTCCCTGGAGCTCGGCTTCTCGCCCACCTCCCGCACCGACGCCGCCCTGCGCTACAGCCGCCGGGACATCTACGACCAGGAGTCCTACCTTTTCCCCCGCCTCTACCAGTCGGTGCTGAACCTGGCGGAGGCCCGCGTCACCACCTACCATCAGGCCGACCTCTCTTATACCCACCAGTTCAAACCGGGCCTGGACTGGCGAGGCGCCATCGCCGGGGCCTTTTATTCGGACCAAAACCGCCGCTTCACCCTGTACCAGGGCCTGGCCTGGCAGGTCCTCCGGCAGCCCCGGATGCACCTGGAATTGACCCCCCATTATTATCTGGCGGCCTTTGCCCAGCAGCGTCAGGCCTACTTCAGCCCTGCCAGCTACAACGCTTTCGGCCTGGGTTTCGACTTCGACCGCCAGCTCTACCGCCTTCCCACCCTCATCCTCCAGGGCACGGTGCAGGGGGTCACCCAGCACGGCGACTGGGGTCCCGCCCTCCAGGGCTTGGCCGCCCTGGAATGGGAATTTGTCGCCAATTTTTATATGGACCTGCACTTCTTCTATTTCCGGGAATTTGTGGACAACTACCGCCTCTGGACCGCCGGCGTCTCGTTCCGCTGGAAATTTTGAGACGCGGCCATGGTAGGGGCGGTTCTCGAACCGCCCGTAGGCGTTTGATTGCTATTTGGCATCACAAATCTCCATGAAGAAGCCTGAACAAATACAAACCCCGGGAGCCTGGGGGCTTAAACTGGCCGGCCTCTTGGTTATGCTTTTCCTTTGCGCCGCCTGCGCCGAAGTGACCCGGCCCCATCCCTCCCACCACGAGGTGGAAGAGGCCCAACTGGCCGCGGCCCGGCGCCATCCCTACCTGACCTGGTCCGGCGAACGGGTCTCCCGGGTCTTTCTCCGCCTCTTGCCCTGCCTGCCCCAGGTCCATGGCCGCACCTACCCCTTCCTGGGCTTCAACTGGTGGGTCACCGCGGCCGGCCAGGTGGCCATCGACCAGGTCTGGCGGCCCTCTCCGGCCCACGACGCCGGATTGCGGCAAGGGGACGTCATCCTGGCGGTTAACAACTGGCCCATTCCCACCCAGGCGGCGGCCTGGGACACCAGTATCAAGACGGTGCGCCGGGTTTTTCGAGACTTCCTTTTCTTCATTCCGGTCGCCAGCTCCGAGAAGGTTTACCGCTCCAGGACCGTTCAGTCCTACGTCTATATGCTGCTCCCCGGGGAACTGCTGCCCGCCGTGATGCTGGACCTGAAGCACCTCGACCTGGAGGCCCGGGGCCGGTATCTCACCGGGCCGGTGAAGCTCCTGATTCAACGGCAGGAAGAAACCTTTAACCTGACCCTCTATCCCCAGCACCTGCCGGCGGAGTACGCCATCCTGGTGGATACCGCCGGCCGCAGCCTCAATGCCTACGCCGCGGTGGGCCGCATCATCCTCACCCAGCGTTACGTCAATTTTTGCCTTAATGATGATGAACTGGCCCTGACCATCGGGCATGAGCTGGCCCACCAGGCCCTGGGCCACCTGGTCCGGGGCGCGGCCCACCGCCAATTGGCGAATTTTCTGGGAAACGCGGTCACTGCGGTCAGCACCTTGTCCCTCAATCAATTGTTGCATTGGCGGCAGGCGGGGGTGTCCCCAAATGTCCGCCGGGTGGCCGGAGACGCGGTGGTCAGCGTCTTTTCCCGGGACGATGAGCGGGAGGCGGACATCTACGGGGCCTGGTACGCCTTCCAGGCCGGCTACGACGTCCCCAAGGGCCTGGCCGTTTGGGAGCGCCTGGCCGCGGTGGGCGCCCATGACCCCTTCGAAAGCAACTATTTTCTGGCCTCGCATCCGCCGCCCCTGGAGCGCCTGGCCGCCTTGAAGAAAGTGGCCCGGTATTTCCAGGCCGGGCGAGCCGCCGAGGTCTTCTTGTCGGCCCGGGACCTTAACCGCCAGCCCGCGCCGCCCTAAGCGACATCCCGGCGGCGCTCCCTGGATTTTTTCCCCGCCATGCTTACCTTGGGACTATTCGGAGCTGAATTCCGACCTTAGCGGGGTGAGCCGATGAGACCGGGCTGGCAATTCCTCTCCTGGCGTTGGTGGCTGGCGCATTTTCTGGGGTTTGCCCTGATCTATGCCGCCGGCCGCCTGACGGCTGTTTGGCTGAAAGGCTGAAGCATGAACCGGCTCTTCGCCCATATAATGTTTCCCAAGGCCGGTTGGTTCATCCTCCATGCCCTGGCCATCGCCCTGTTGTTTCTCCTGGGCTACAGCATAAAATTTTAGGCCGCCATGAAACCCCCACGCCTGCAACTCTGGATAGCTTTGGCGGCCCTGGCCGCGGGCGCCGCCCTGCTCCATTTGCGGGTGCATCCCCCGACGGAGCTCACCTATCTCTGGCCCAACCTCTTCTCCTGGCTCGACCTGGTGGCGGTGAGCCTGCTGTTCCTGTCCCGCCACACCGCCTTGCCGGCCCTGATCCTCAACAGCTTCATCGCCTTTCTGGGGATCATCATGATGGCCGACTACTCCCTCAGCGCCACCCTGGCCGGCCAACTGCCGATTAGGCCCGGAGCCGATTTTTTCGGCTGGCTGCTGCTCACCACCTTGCCGGACCTCGCCATCCTGGTGGCCGACTTCTTCCTGGGTCTGGCTTTCTTTAAAGTGACCATGCAGGAGCCTTAAAAGCAGCGAGGGGCTGGAAGTCAGCCAGTAAGGGTGCGCCCTGCTCGCCAAAAAAAGCACAGGCTGGAAGCCTGCGCTACCGATTTGGCTTTTCGTCACAGGAGAAAGGTATTGAGTGTCAGGTTGAACCGACCCCGGCCCAGTAGGCGTCCACCTGGGCCTGGATTTCCCGGATGAGGGCGTCGTTGCGCTCCGGCTGGAAGAGGTGGGCGAAACGGCCCTGCCTTTTGAGGTATTCCTCCACCGGGAGGCGGGGGTGGGGAATCTTGGTATGGACCACCTGGCCGTCCAGGTATTCCTTGAGGGGCCAGATGCCGGTCTTCACCGCCAGCCGGCCGATTTCCACCGTTTCTTTGGGGTCGAAGTCCCAGCCCGGCGGACAGGGGGCCAGGCTGAGGATCAGGCGGGGTCCCCGGAGGTTTTTGGCCTTCTCGATCTTCCGGGCCAAATCCAGCGGTTCGGCGCCCAGCGCGGTGGCGGCATATGCCGGCCGATGCGCGGTCCAGATGGCGAAGAGGTCCTTTTTATAGCCCGGAAAGCCCCGGGCGCTCAGGCTGGTGGCGGTGCGGGCCGCGTGGGGGGTGGCCGCCGAATACTGCTGGCCGGTGTTCCCGAAGCCCTCGTTGTCGTAGCAGAGATAGAGAAAATTGAGGCCCCGCTCCAGGGCGCCGGAGGTGGCGGAAATCCCCATGCCGTAGGCCGAGCCGTCCCCGGTGAGGACCACCACCTCCAGGTCCTCTTCCGGGCCCATGCGGCCCTGGGCCAGCAGCAGGTCCAGGGCGTCCCGCACCCCCTGGGCCCCGGCCGGGGCCGAAGCCATGGCGGTGTAGAGCCAGGAGCCCCGGAAGGGCGTGAAGGGATAGGTGGCCAACAGCGTCAGACAGCCCGCGGCGTTGACGAACACCGTCTTGGTCCCCAGCAGGTCATAGACCTCGTGGAGCACCTCCAGGCCCCCGCACCCGGCGCACATGGGCGTGCCGCCGCCCAGCAGATGGACGGAGGGCAGGGGTTGGGGGGGGATAAGCTTTTTATCCTTCATGGGTGATCAGGCTCAGGGAGTTTGTCAAACTAAAAGGCTGTCATAGTCTGCATGGCTACCAATCCAAAACCACAACACCCCTTCTGGAATATCAACAGCTAAGGCCCGGTAAGAAAGACCGATACGCACCGACCGGAAACGACCAATTTTTTGAAATGCAAAGAAGGATGGTGGGGGTCGTTTTTCAACAAGGCGAAGCTTTTATCAGCAAGTTCTTGAACCTGCTTGGGCAGGGCTCGATAATAAGCCCAAAATTCGGGTGAAGCAAAATGATTCACATTTCCTCACACCTGCCTGAAGCGTAAGTCTTGAGGGCCGCCTCCGCCAAAGCCTCCAATTTGCCGGTTTGCACATCTTCCATAATCTGCCGGTCCCATTCTTCAGCGTCGAATTCCCGGAACCACTTGCGGAAGGCCGCGAGCTCCGCCGGTGAAAATTCCTGGATCTCCCGCCCGATTTTCTCAACCTTGTTCATGTCACCCTTCTCCTGCCCAAAATCATAATTCTTTCAAGGAGGTTATGCAAGAAGACAAATGGCCGGGACCTCTAATCGCTTCCCTGGAAAAAAACCTCGCGGCTTGGCCGGGAATTTTAGGGGCGGTTCCCGAACCGCCCGGGTGCGCCCTGCAGGTTCAGGCGCCCAAAGCAGGCCTGAACGTTTGCAGGTTTTTCCTGAAAGCTGAAAGCTAAAAGCTGAAAGCTATTTCACCAGCCAGGCCAGGGTGACCAGCAGCCAGGTGGCCTCATTGGCCAGCTCGCTGAGGGCCGCGCCCAGGCGGTGGCGGTCCCAGCCCGCTTCCCGGATGGCGAACCAGAGCTGCCCCAACCGGGTGAGGATGCCGATGTGCCCGGCCAGCAGCATCAGCCCGGCCATGCCGGCCCCGCCTTCAGTAAAGATTTTGTAGGTGAGAGTCAACTGCGGCAGGCCGATGAAGCAGGCGGCAAAGCCGGCGTGCACCATGGGGTCGGCCGGCCCCAGACCCCGCCGCCAGGCCCAGAGACCGACCGAGGCCAGACCCGCGGCCACCAGCAGGGTGGTGGTGGTGTCCTTGGCGTCCCAAAGATCGTCCGCCTTCCACAACATCGCCCCCAGGCAGGCGGCAATCATTACGGTCCAGGCGGCGTAGGTCAGGACCGCCTGGCGAGTCACCCGGCTGGGTTGATGGCGGTGGCCCCGGATGGTCAGGCTTAGGTTGAGCAGCAGGAAGGCCAGCCAACTGGCCAGCCAACTCAGGTTGATGCCCTCAGTGGTTTCAAGCAGGGTGAGGAATTCGCTGCCGCCGGAGATCAGGGCCAGGGCGAGCTGCAAGACAAAGAAGGCGTCGGCGGCGGTCTTTTTTGTCAGGGGCATGTGCAATCGCTTTCGCTCTCGTTCCCAAGCTCCGGCTTGGGAACGCAAATTTGACCCAAGCTCTGCTTGGGCATCGCCGGATCATATTAAGATATGCCCTGAGGATCAAACATGCAAAGCAGGAGCTTTGCTTAAAATGCAGGTTCCCAAGCAGGAGCTTGGGAACCAGAAAAAAGTCTTATTTTTTGCCGCTCTTTGCGCCCTTTGGGCCTTTGCGAGAAATATTATTAATTTTCGGGTGGACTCCATTTTCGTTGCGCCCAGGGGCCGCAGAGCCGCCAACCTCGGCCAATTCGATTAGATTTGTGCTTTGGTTAACAATCTTATATAATTTTTAGTTGGCAAGATATCTTTCTCGCAGAAAGGCGGCGCCTGCGCATGGCAGGTTTGCAGATAGAATACCTGAAAACGCTGGACCCGGCCCGGCGGCAGGCCATCCTCAGCCGGTCCCAAGTGGACGTCAGCGAGGTGCTGGCCGTGGTGGCGCCCATCCTGGCGGCCCTGCGCCAAGACGGGGACGAAGAAAACTTACGGCAGCACGGCCTTAAGCCCGGCCTCTTTCCCGCCGACCTGGAAGTAAAGGAAGCAGAAATAGAGGCGGCTTACCGGGCCGTGGACCCGGCGGTGCTGGCGGCCCTCAAGGCCGCGGCGGCCAACATCGAAAAATTTCACTCCGCTCAGCGGCAGCGGGAAATGTGGGCCATGGAAGTGCAGCCCGGCCTCCTGGCCGGGCGGCTGACGCGCCCCCTGGACCGGGTGGGCTGCTATATCCCCGGGGGCCTGGCCTCCTACCCTTCCAGCGCCCTGATGAACCTCATCCCGGCCAAGGTGGCCGGGGTGAAAGAGATCATTGCCGCTACCCCGCCGGGGCCGGAAATGGCGGTAAACCCCGCCACCCTGGTGGCGGCCCACCTGGCCGGGGCGCAGCGCCTTTTTAAGATAGGCGGCCCCTGGGCCATCGGTTCTTTCGCCTATGGCACCGGACTGGTTCCCAAGGTGGACAAGATCGTGGGGCCGGGCAATAAGTACGTCACCGCGGCCAAGCTCCTGGTCTTCGGCGCCGTGGACATCGACTCGCCGGCCGGCCCCAGCGAGGCCCTGATCCTGGCGGATGACTCCGCCGAGCCGCGCTTTCTGGCCCTGGACTTCCTCTCCCAGGTGGAGCACGACCCCGAAGCCGCCGCGGTTTTGGCGACGCCCTCCGCGACCCTGGCCCAAAAGGTAGTTGACCTCATCATGGCCGAACTGCCCCACCTGCCGCGGCGGGAGATCATCGAGGCGGCCCTCGCCAAATACTCCGCCGTCCTGGTGGTGGAGGGCCTGGACGAAGCCGTTGACTTCGCCAACCTTTACGCCGCCGAACATTTGCAAATAGTGACTAAAGAGCCTTTCGCGGTGCTGCCCCGCATCCGCCACGCCGGCTCCATCTTTCTGGGGCCGTACGCCCCGGTGCCGGTGGGGGACTACGCCTCGGGGACCAACCACGTGCTGCCCACCGGCGGCTGCGCCCGGATGTTCTCCGGCCTGTCGGTGGACGATTTCATCAAGAAACCGACGTTCCAGCACCTCTCCCGGGAGGCCCTGGAGTCCCTGAAGGACACGGTGGTCACCCTGGCGGAAAACGAGGGCCTGCTGATCCACGCCCGGGCCGTGGCTGAGCGTTTCCGCTATGCTTAACGGTGATAACCCTGACCCATAAAGATTTTGCAGGATAGCAGCCATGCCGACCCATAAACCTCCCATCGCCGTCATTCCAGTCTCCGAACTGAGCGACGTCCAGAATCACGTCAGTCCCCACACCATTGATATCGACAAAGTGGGGGTCAAGGACATCTCCTATCCCATCGTCGTCTTGGACAAGTTCAACGGCACCCAGCACACCGTGGCCCGCATCAACATGTACGTCAACCTGCCCCACCGCCACAAGGGCACCCACATGAGCCGGTTCATCGAGATCCTCAGCGAATACCGGCGGGACGTCAGCCTCAAGAAGATCGGCCCCATCCTGGAGGAGACCCGCCGGCGCCTGCACGCCCAGTCGGCCCACCTCGAGATGACCTTCCCTTACTTCATCGACAAGGAGGCTCCGGTCACCAAGGCCCGGGGCTTGATGGAGTACATCTGCACCTTTGCCGGGGCCATGGACGAACACGGCAAGTTGGACCTGGTGGTGGGGATTACCGTGCCCATTACCACCCTGTGCCCCTGCTCCAAGGAGATCAGCCAGGTGGGGGCCCACAACCAGCGGGGCGAAGTGCGGGTCCAGGTGCGCTACCGCAAATTCTTCTGGATCGAAGACCTGATCCGTCTGGTGGAGGAGTCCGCTTCCTGTGAGGTTTACGCCCTCTTAAAGCGCCAGGACGAAAAATTCGTCACCGAAAAGGCCTACACCAACCCCATGTTCGTGGAGGACGTGGTGCGGGAAATCGCCCACCGCCTCAGCCAGAACGACAACTTCACCTGGTACGCGGTGGAGTCGGAGAACTTCGAGTCCATTCACAACCATTCCGCCTACGCCTATATCGAATCGAAGAATCGTTAGCCCCCCAGAAACCCTAATTTTTTGCCGGGGCTGGCGCAGTCCCGGCCTGCCCGCCTCCCATGGTAATTTTGCCTAACCCAACCAAAATAGGCATTTTTACCTATTGGCTTCAACCCCGACGGTTATTAACTTTTAGTCGTTATAATTGTAAATATTTAAACATAATAAATGCTTACCACTTTCCTTCCCGCTGCCTCCGGCGGTGAAGCGTGTGGCCCCTAACTTTCAAGATAGTTATCTGCCAATACTGACAAGGAGAACGATATGGGTTGCTTCGAAAAGATACACGCAGGTTACCAGGTGGACGGCCTGGAACTCCAGGCCGCCAATTGCGGCTGCGGCGGTTTGACCGGCCCCGGCGGCGCCGGCAGCGGCGATTGCTGCTTCACCTTCTCCAGGGTTAAGCGCGACGCCAACACCATCTTCTACTTTGGCAAAAACACCACCCCCAACACCACCAATAATTTTGAGTGGGGGTATCGGGTGCAGAAAGGCGACCACATCGTGGACGTGCAGATGTTGGATACCAAGGGGCCGAAGAACTTCAAGTTCGGCGGCGCCCCGCCCCCGCCGCTGTCCGCCTGGAAGGACAAGGGCTGGGCGGTGATCTCCCAGTTCGAGCGCCCGGTGGAGGGCAGCGGCGAACCCCTGCCCGAGTGGTGCGACAGCGCCGCTTCGGCCTGCGAGCGGCCGGTGACGGAAATCGAGGCCGGCAAAGGGGATTTTCACTGATCTTGCCGGTCTAGTCTGATTCCGGGGCCGTCACTCTTCCGTGATTCCCGGGGGAGAAGCGCGGCCTCCAACATAAAAAACGGCCTGGGAATGGACCCCGGGGGAAGACGCCGGAATGCGCCTTCGGCCTTCCCCCGACTTTTTTCCCCGGCATCACCACTCCTCCTTCCCTAATCCTCGCCCAGGCCAGGGCGCAATACTTCTCCTTCCCTTCCCAAACTGCTTGCCAGCAATATCTTGTATGGAAATAAAAAAGTATAACATGGGGGAGAACTGTGCTATGCTGGCTCGAAATCCTGGAGGCGATCCAGGCCCTTTATTAACACTCTCTTTTCTGCAAATCGCCAAATGAACTCGGGCCATGAGCTCCGAGCTTAACGGCCACCCGCTTACGGCTTGATGGCAACAAATTAATCGGAGGGACTATGAGTCTTCAATTCTTGTTCGGTATCCGACGGAGGCAACCATCTCGAACGGCCTGTGGCCACGGCTGGAGCAGAACGGCGGTTTTACTGGGGGCCTGCTGCCTGGCCCTGGCCTGGCTCGGCTCCGCCTGGGCCGCGGACGGCGCCCTGGACCCCTCTTTCAATCCCGGCGCCGGGGCCCAGAAGATTCCCATCGTCCGGGGTAAGATCGACTTCACCGACGGCAGCGGCCGGACCATGTTCTATGGTTTCTTTACCTCAGTGAACGGCGTCAACCGCTCCTCCATTGCCGTATTAACCTCCGGCGGCGGCTTGGACCCCTTCAATCCCGCCATTAACGGAGAAGTGCGCCGCGTGCTGCTTTTGCCCGACGGCAAGTTTCTCATCGGCGGCGTTTTCAGCGTCGGCAGTTGGCCCACCACCTACTACAATCTGGCCCGCTTGAACAGCGACGGCTCCCTGGACACCAGCTTCACCCAAACCTTTGATTATTACGGGGCAGTTAATGGTCTGGCGGTGCAATCCGACGGCAAGATCATGGTGGGGGGCTATTCCCTGGCTCCTTACGGGCAGACCACCACCTACCACCTGGTGCGGCTGCAAGCCAACGGCGGCTTGGACACCGGCTATCCCAACCAGTCGGCCCCGGCCGGCTATGTCTCTTCGGTGAAAGTGCTGGCCGGCGATTTGTCCCGCATTTTGGGGACCCTGCCCCGCACCGGCGGCAGCCACGTGGATTACCTGCTGGTCCTCAACAACAGCGGGGTGGCGCAGAGCAATATCGGGGATGAAATGGTGGACGGCCCCATCCTCAACCTGGCCCAGCAGAGCAGCGGCAAATTAATCATCGGCGGCCAGTTCCAAAACGTCCTGGGAGTGGCAAGGAACCGCGTCGCCCGCTTCAACGCCGACATGACCCTGGACACCTCCTTTAACTTCGGCGCCGGCCCCAATGGCGCGGTGACGCAGGTTACGGTCCAGGCGGATGACAAGGTGGTCCTGGCGGGCAATTTCGATTCATTTAACGGGACCCCGTGCGGCTACCTGGTGCGCCTCAACGCCGACGGCCCGGTGGATGCCGCCTTCAATCCCGGCGGGAGCGGCGCCGACGACCGCATCTTCAACCTGGCGGACAACGGCGGCGTCGGCTGGTTTATCTTTGGCGCCTTTCGCGCCTATAACGGCGCCGCCCGGAACGGCGTCGCCCTCCTGAACCTGGACGGCGCCCTTACCGACTCCTACGCCGCCTTGACGGTGAACTCCACCGCCCTCGGCACGGTTTACGCCCTGGCCCGGCAAAGCGACGGCAAAATCCTCATCGGCGGCGACTTCACCGGCTATCAGGGCAAGTTCCACAGCGGTTTCGCCCGCCTCAACCCCGACGGCTCCCTGGACACCGCTTTTAAAGGCGGAGTGGACGGGACATATGTCAAAGGCCTCGCCGTCCAGCCCGACGGCAAGATCCTGCTGGCCGGCTATTTCGGGGCGGCGCAGCATTATGCCTGCACCAGTCTGGCCCGGCTCAGCTCCAATAGTTCCTTCGACACCACCTTTAAACCGGTGGTCACCAAGCTGGACGGCTCCGTGAGCGATCTGAAACAGGCGGTCCCTCTAGCCAACGGCCAGATCATGGTGGCCGGGCATTTGCGCAAGGCCGGCGGCCTCACCCGCACCGCCCTGGTCCGACTGTTCTCCGACGGCCTGCTGGACACCAGCTTCGACGCCCAGATCACCATAACTTCCGGCACCAATGTCCGGGCCAACCGGGTGGCGGAAGTGGGCGGCAAATACGTGGTGGCCGGTTATGTTACCTTTGAGGGCCTGGCCCGGGGCTTTCTCACCCGCCTCACCGACACCGGCGCTCTGGATCCCACCTTCGGACCCACGGCGCCGCCCACCCCCTCGCCCAACGTCAATATCACCGCGGGCGAGGTGATGGACCTGGCCCTCCAGAAGGACCAGCGGATCATGGTCAGCGGCAACTTTTCCGAGATCATTGACGGCTCCTGGTCCCGACCCCAACGGGGGCGTATCGCCCGCTTCACCGCCGACGGCTTCCTGGACCCCACCTTCACCACCAATATCGGGGCCAACAACGTCATTGAAGCCATGGCCTTGCAGCCCAACGGCAAGATTCTTATCGGCGGCAGCTTTACTCGCTATAATCTGCCGGACATGGGCCAGCCCGACAACCGCAACCGCATCGCCCGGATACTCTCCAACGGCGACCTGGACGCTTCTTTTAATCCCGGCGCCGGTCTGGCGGAACCCTCCTCCGCCGCCTACAAGGTGAGCGCTTATGCGCTGAAATGGCTGTCCAGCGGCAAGGTGCTCATCGGCGGCTATTTCAGCCTTTACAACGGCATCAGCCGCAATCAACTGGCCCAGGCCTTCGCCGGCCCGGCGGACTTTAGCCCGGCCACCCTGTTGCTGTTGCTGATGGACACCTAGCGTACTGAAATGATTGGCTTCCGTTAGTGAAAAGTGGGGGGAAAGGGCTTCTCGGAGTCCTTCCCCCTTTTTGTGCCGACAGTTCCTGGAATCGGCGGCGCCGGCTTTTCAGTTCGGCGCGATTTATACCATTTTTATATTCAGTTGCAGCAAATCAACCAATTAACTTGCTTATATTGCTATATTTTTCACCGAAAACCGAAAACTGAAAACCGAAAACCGCATTATTCCTTGACAGGAAAATTGCTTTCATATATGTTGTGGTGCAAGTCATTCGGGTGCCCATATAGGGCATAATAGGGAAGCCGGTGCAAGACCGGCGCGGTCCCGCCGCTGTAACCGGGGACGACGCCTGCATCAGGCCACTGTTTCGCTGAAGCGAAATGGGAAGGCGCAGGGGCTCGGTTGATCCGGAAGTCAGAAGACCTGCCCGAATCAAGGCTAAGCCCCTACGAGGCATAGTGGGCTCGGGCCGCCATTAAGGATCAAGAAGCTGGGTGCAATCCTTAAGTCTTTGCGACTTAAGGATTTTTTTTTAACTTAACCCCAACAAGGAGGATGACATGGTTAGGAAGTTCAAGTTTCTGGTGCTCTTTATCTTGCTGGCCGGCCTGCCCTGGACCCTGCAGGCGGCCTCACCCCCCCAGGCCAAGCCCGCCATCGTCTTGGCGGCCTTCGGCACCACCACCCCGGCCTTTGCCACCTACGACAGGATCGACCAGCGGGTCAAGGAGCGCTTTCCCGGTTATGAAGTCCGCTGGGCCTTCACTTCCCATAAGGTGCGGGCCAAGGTGGCCCGGGAAAAGGGCAAAAAGCTTCACGACTTGGGCACGACTCTAAAGGACTTAAAAGCCGCCGGTTATAGCCAGGTGGTGGTCCAGTCCCTGCACCTCGTGCCGGGGGAGGAGTGGGACAAGAAAGTGGTGCAGATCAGCCGGCAAATTCCCGGCCTAAAGGTGGCCTTGGGGAAACCGCTGCTGAGCAGCCAGGCGGACCAGGAACGGACCCTGAAGGTCGTGGCGCAGACTTTTCCCCGGGATTTTAAAGATACCGTGGTGGTCCTGATGGCCCACGGCAGCCCCGTGCCGGAGGGGGAGAAAACCTACCTGGACTTTGACCGGCTCTTAAAGGCCCGCTACCGGAAGGTCTTCCTGGCCGCCGTGGAGGGCAAACCCAGCAAGGACGAGGCTTTTGCAGCCGTCAAGCAAGCCAACCCGGCCACCGTGGTCCTGATGCCCTTCATGCTGGTGGCCGGCGAACACGTGGCCAAGGATATGCTGGGGGCTGAGCCGGAAAGCTGGAAATCGGAACTCCTGAAACAAAAAGCCTACCGCATCGAAGGGATTACCCAAGGGCTGGGTTATCAGGACGGCATTATCGACATTTATCTGGACCATCTGGCCCAGGCTTTGAAAGGCTTCCAGGAGGCCCTATGAAAAGCGGGCTGATCGTCTATCTGGTGGGCGGAGCGGAGTTGCCCGAAGGGCTTGATCTGGCCGGCCAATGCCGGGAGTTGGGACTGCAGGCGGATCGCGTGGAGTTGGTCGGCCCGCCGGAGGGATTTTTCGCGGTGGAGGAGGCCTGGCACCACCTCTATACCAAGGGTTGCGGGGACATCCGGCTGTTGGTGGCGCAGACCCAGGAGGCGCGCCTGCGGCCGCTGCATCCGCCCCTGCGGCTCAACGGTTAGGCGGCTCCGTCAGGATTCTACCGAGGTTCGGCGTTTCTGGAGAGCGGGCTTGACTTTTTCTTTCACCTGGAATAAAAATAGTAATTCCGGGGATGAACCCCGGTCCAGTTTAGTTGCAATTATTTGGAAGAAAACAGCCACGAAGGCTTGGGCGTTGGAAAACGCTTGAAGCGCGTGGCTTTTCTTTTTCCTGGGCGGCGAGGTTGAGAAACACTGAGTTGCAATTAACGAGCTAATCGGGTAGAGCGGCTTTATGGCAAATGTCCGCTTTTGACCTGGAAATTTTTGTTGGTAATCTGCTTGAAACCGGGTATAAGCAAAAACAATTACATGCAACCAAGTTGCATTAAAATTTTTCAAGACCGCAGGCTTGCCGAAACTGACTGCGGCTTTCAGGAGGAATGGATAAGATGAAGCATGGGCAAATTCGGGGATTCTGGCTACCGCTAGGCTTTTCCCTTTTCTTGGCCGCCGGCTGGCTGACCCCCCTCTGGGCGGCTGAAGAGCAAAAAAAATCAACTTCTCCCCCGAAAGTGGTGGAAGGAGAGATTCAATTGGAAAAAGCCGAGGAACCCTGCCCCCCCAAAGAGGAAAAGGAGGAATGTCCCACCACCTTCGGACCCATCATCACCGACACCGCCATCCCCATTGACAAAGGGAAGTTCGCCGTCCAGCCCACCTTCGGCCTGGGCTTTGTCACCCACAACTTGACTCAGAGCTGGCGGCGGGTCTCGGCCGGGGGCAATTTCCAGAGTTTCGGCATGGATTGGAAATTCACTTACGGCTTGTGGAACAACCTGGAAGTCTTTGTGGTGATCCCCTATGTTCACAACTGGGCCAGCAACGTCAGCCCGGTGGGACCGAATGGGGAGCGCGCCGCCGACTTTGGCGGACTGGGCGATATCAACCTGACCTTTAAATATCGCCTGGTGGAAGAGACCGAGGTGAAGCCCACAGTGACCGCGCTCTTCGCCACCGGTTTCCCCACCGGCCACTATCGCAAACTCAGCCCCATGCATCTGGGAGTGGACCAGATCGGCGGAGGGGCTTACGCCTTCACCACCGGCCTCAACCTCTCCAAATGGGTCAAGCCCTTTATCTTCTACGCCAACTTCTGGTACTCCATGCAGACCGCGTTCAGCACCCGGGGCGAGGATGAAGACGGCAACTCCTTTTATTCCCGCAACTACCCCAGGGACTACGTCACCGTGAACCTGGCGGCGGAATACCCCATCACCAAGAAGTGGGTGGCGCTGCTCGAACTCACCAGTTATTGGGACGGCGGGCGCTTATTCGGCCATCAGGCCAACGTGCCGCCCGGGGCCTTGCTCTCGGTGATGCCGGGCATCGAGTACATGGCCACGGAAAAATTCTCCCTGGCCCTGGGAGTAAACGTGAGCCTGGTGGGAAAAAACACGGCGGCCACGGTGACACCGTTATTGTCCATGGTGTATGCTTTTTAAATGAGCTTGAAAGGAGGACCATCTTATGAAAAGGCGGCACCTTATGGGAATCGCCCTGGCGCTCCTGGCGGCTTGGGCCCTGGCCCCGGCCGGCCCGGCCTGGTCCCAGGGCCGCGGCCAGGGCTTTCGTCCCTGTCCTTATACCCCCTATGAATGCCCCGCCACCGGCGTCTGCAAGCCTTTGACTGTCAAAGGCAAGGTCACCCGGGTCTTTACCGAAACCTTGCAGGATAACATGTATCCGGGCATGGCCCTCACGGTGGACACCAAGGACCATGGCCTGGTGCGGGTGCACCTGGGGCCGGTGTGGTACCTGGAGCGCCAGGAATTTACCCTCAGTCCGGGCCAGCAAGTGGAAGTCCAGGGCGTCTGCCTGGAGGAGCAGGGGAAGGTGCGCCTGATCGCGGCCCAGGTGACCGCGGGAGATCACCTGCTGATGCTGCGCGACTCCCAGGGCCGGCCCATGTGGGAGGCCTGGCGCAAGCGTTAGCCGGTTCCTTATGCTGACTTAATACCGCGGAGAAATTACCTTACCCTCAAGCGTTTATGGAGAAGACCTCATG
>CAZOCQ010000001.1:0-53112 GCA_964578335.1 uncultured Desulfobacca sp. | reverse complement strand
CTCATGTTGTAGGTCTTGCCGTCCACCGCCGTGTACAGCCGCTGGTTGTCACGCACCACCCAGGTCCGCCAGTCATTGAGCATCTGCATGTGCTCGGTGCGCATGTCGGCCTTGGGCAACACGCACTTCTTATCCCCCATCTGCTGGATGACCGGCGTATCTATCTTGATTTGAGGAGTCGGAGCGGCTTTCCCCATGTTGTACCAGACCGGGAACGTCATGATGACCAGAAACGCGATCAGCCCGGGAATGATCTTGTCGCCGTTATACATCTTCATCTTCATCCTCCTCCTCGAAGCCAAGCAGCGGTTCGCTGCGGAGGTCGGTGGTACGCTCGGTTTCGCCTTCCATCACCACCTCCGGGATGCCCCCCAGGGCGGTGCCCACCACGGCCTTGCCCATGGCCATGGCCTGCAGCAGGGCCTGCGGCACCCCTTCATTGGCGTAGGAAGCCAGGACCACTGCGTCCATCAGGGCGATCCAGGGGGCCACCTCCTCCTGGTACCCGGCCAAACGGACCCAGGGTTCCAGGTCCAGCTCCCGAACCTTGGCTTCAATCACCACCCGGTAAGGGCCGTCCCCCACCACCAGCAGATAGGCCGGTTTGCCGGTGCGGAGCAGTTCCCGGAGGGCCTCCAGTAGATAGAGATGGCCCTTCCAGGAGCGCAGCACCGCCACCGCGCCGCAGACGAAAGTCCCCGGCGGGATTTGCAGGCGGGCCAGCAGTTCCGGGTCCGGGTCCCGGGGGGCGAATTTATCCAAAGGGATGCCGGTGGGAATGGAAAACAAGCGCTCCGGCGGGACCCCCAAATGGTGATGGAGCAACTCCCGGGTGACTTCTCCGGTGGTAATGATGGCCCCCGGGACCCGGTAGAGCCAGCGGGTGGGGAAATTGGCGTTAACCCGGGTGGAGAGGTGCCGGGTGCGCACCAGACGGGGACGGTTCCTCAGGCTGCGCCAGGCCAGGGCGCCGATCCAGGAGTCCAGGGAACTGTGGGTATTCAGGATGTCCACCGGTTGCTCCCGGAGGAGGCGCCGCAGCCGCCGCCAGGCCCCAAGATTGCGCCGCCCGCCGCAGGCCAGGGGATAGGGGGAAAAGCCTTGTTCCCGGGCCTTCAGAAAAAGCTGCCCCCGGGGATCGCAGGCCAGCAGCACTTGGTGCCCCCGCCGCCGCATAATTTCGGCCTCCGCCAGGATGCGGCGTTCCTGGCCGCCCCAGCCCAGGGAGGATTCGGTGTGCAAAATGGTATATTTCCGCGAGGGCATAACGGTCATCTAGCCAGGCGTGGCCGACGTGGAGATTTCCCCCCTAGCTCCAGGTAAAGCTGCTCCAGGCGGTTCAGCATGGCCGACAGGGAATAGTGCTCCCGAATAGTCAAGTGGGCCGCGGCGCCTATCCGGGCGCGGGCCTCCGGCTGCCGGTACAGTTCCACCAGGGCCGCCGCCAGGGCCGCGGGGGCGCCGGGAGGCGCCAGGCGGCCGTTGACCCCGTCCGCCACCACCTCCCGGACGCCGCTCACCTCGGTGGCCAATACCGGCAGGCCGGCCCCCATGGCCTGGAGCAAGGCCAGGGGCAGTCCCTCCCACAGGGACGGCTGCACAAAGAGGTCCAGGGCCCGGTAAATCAGGGGCAAATCCCGCCGGGTCCCCAAAAAGCGCACCCGCTCGGCCAGCCCCGACTCCCGGGCCTGGTCCTCCAGGACGACCCGCCGCCGCCCGTCGCCCACCAGGAGCAGGAGGGCGTCCGGCATTTCCTCCTGCACCCGGGCCAGGGCCTCCAGCAGATGAGCATGGCCTTTCTGCTCTTCCAGGCGGCCCACGGCGCCCAGGATGAAGCCCGTAACCCCCAGGGCCTGGCGGGCTTCCTCCCGGCTTACCGGCGTGTCCAGCTCTTCCAGGCGGATGCCGTAGGGCAGGAGGAGCAGGCGGGAGGCCGGCGCCCCGTCATAACGCCGCAGGTCTTCCCAGACCTGGGGGCTGGCCACCAGGATGCGGTCGGTGACCCGGGCCAGGAGATAATTCCACAGGCGGCGATGGAATTTTACCCGGCTGTAGGAGTTGTGCACCGACGCCACCACCCCGGAGAGCCCCAACCCCAAGGCGGCCAGGCGGCCATAGAGATTGGGGTGGTACAGGTGGGTGTGGAGGATATCCGGGCGCTGCTCCCGCAGGAGACGCCGCACCGCCGCCGCCAGGCGCCAGGTGGAGGTGTGCTTGATATCGAACCCCAGGGAAATCACGGGAAAGCCGGCGGCGGCCAGTTCCTCACCCACCGGGCCGGGGAGGCCCAGGCAGGCCACGCCCGCGGCAAAACGCGCCGGGTCAAGCCCCCCTACGATGGCGGCCACCAGGTCCTCGGCGCCGCCCACCGGCATGGTCACCAATAAATGTAAGACCTTGAGGCGCCCGTCCGGCCGCTTTGGCTTACTGGCCAACATGATTGAATTATATCAAAATTGCGTCCGACGGGACGCAATTTCGCTTCAAGCGGCCAATCCATCGGTTTTTCTCCGCCAATTTTCCTCTTATGCCCTTGACAGCCCTGGGCGGTTTTGTTACAAAAATTAAGTTCGGGCGTGGGGCTGTAGCTCAGCTGGAAGAGCACTTGAATGGCATTCAAGGGGTCAGGGGTTCAAATCCCCTCAGCTCCACCAAATTTTGATGCTAATAAGGCAAGTCAGGGACTCTGTGTCACGGCTTGCCTTTTTCATTTTTAGGCTGTGCCGCTAAATGGGGCAATTCCCGGTTGAGCCGCCCCACCCTTCCCGTCAAACTTTCCAGTTTCCCCCTCATCCTTTAAGCCATGATTCATCCGCTACAGGCTCTGTGGGTTAAACATTTAGAGAAAAATCTTTTTTACTGCGAATTTTATGCTATCATATGGCCGATTAACGGACCCGGGTTGAAGGAATGGCGCCGGGGGGTTCTTCCCCAAAACCATTTTTCTGCTGCTTAGCCAGGATGGCCGCCTTATCTCTGGGCAACGAGAATAATAGCAGTGCGGCCGGGTTGTCGGATCATGTGCAAGCTGAGTTTTCGGTTCTGCCTTATTTTTCTCCTCCTGCTGATCCTTAGGGTGAATTTCGCCCTGGCTGCAATTGATTCCGAGATCATGTATGCTCAGGGATGCGAGCTGTACCTGGCCGGGGAATATGAGAAAGCCAGGGGGCTGCTGGCGCCGGCCGCCCTGCTTGACCCCCAAAACCCCGGCATTCATCTCACCCTGGGGCTTTGCCAGTTGGCTTTGCAGGACTTCCAGCCCGCTCGGGATAATTTCCGCCAGGCCCTGCAGTTGGATCCCAACATTCCCGGCGGTTATCTTTACCTGGGTATCAGTGCGTATTTTTTAAAGGATTTCCGGGAATCCAGGGCTAATCTCAGCAAAGCCAAGGAACTGGCCCCGAAAAACGGCTTAGCCAGCTATTATTTGGGCCTTGCCGCGCTCCACTTAAACCACCCCCGGGAGGCGGTCACCGAGTTTCGCCGCAGTCGCCGCCTCAACCCTGAATTGGCCGTCTTCTGCAAAACTTATGAGGACCTGGCCCTGGTGCCGGCGGATGTGCGGCCCCAGCCGGTGCGGCTGTCCCTGATGGCCGGGGCGGAGTATGACTCCAATGTGCCGCTGTTGACCGACCGCGAATCGCCGTACGTGCGCAAGCGCGGCAGTTCGGTGGATTGGGCCGGCCGGCTGGGGAGCCGCTTCGAAGTTTATCCGGTCATGAAGCCCAATTATAATTTCGGGGCCCGGCTGAAGGCTTTTTACGATGCGCATACCTGGTTGGATAACTGGAATTGGTGCAACGCCCGTTTGGAGGTGTTCTCTAATTTCAAGGTCGGCCCCGTTCTCATCGAACCCCTCTTTGCTTATGATAAAACCTTCTATGCCGGCGCCAGGTACAGCGATTTCAGCCAGTACGGCGTCATTCTTAACTGGCCTGAGACCAACTGGTTGAAAGGAGAGATCATTTACCGGGCTCTGAACAAATCGTTCCGCTATGGGACTATCTTGGATAATCGGCGGAGCGGCTGGGAACACCAGGTGGGGTTATTTCAAGGGCTAACCTTATCCAATATAGGTGTATTAAGAATCGGCGCGGCCTTTGAGCGGGATTTGGCGGAAGGGTCCTGGATCACTGCTTCGACGGTGCGAACTTCGCTGAATAGTGTAATCTTTTTACCCTGGGAAGTGACCTGGTGGACGACCTTGGAATACGCTTATACTCATTTTGATAACCTGACCTATGATTGGAACGCCTATAACTTTCAGGGAGTTTATCGAAAACGCTCTGATAATGTCTTTTCCATACAATTGTTGCTGAAAAAACCGGTAACCCAAAAATTATCCTGCTGGCTTGGTTACGGTTATAACACTCAGGAATCAATTAATAAATCTTATCAATATGACAGGCATCTGGTAACGTTTTTATTAAGTTGGGACTTCTTTTAGGAATAACCATGAGACGATTAAAATTTAAACATGGTTTTAAAATCATGGCCAAGCTGCTGGCCGCGGCGCTGATTATCGGGAGCGGCCCATTAATTATTCATATCAAGGCCGGAGCAGAAATAATCGCCGTTGAGGGTGAAGTTTATTTAAAGAGCGGCAAGGCTGAGGTGCAACCGGTCCGTCTATTGGACCCCACTCCGGCCGGCGCTACTATTAAAACTATGGAGCATGGCAAGGCGAAGCTCTTTTTTAAACCGGATTGCGTCATTATTCTTAGTGAAAATACTGCCTTGGAGGTAATTGATTACCGGGATGAGGGGAAGGCTGCTGCGGAAAAGGTCAGTCTAAGATTATTACAAGGCAAAATCCGTTTCATTACAGCCATAAATACTCCTGGAGCCTATCTCCAAATTGTCAGCCCCGCCACCGCAGTACAGGCGAGTCGGGCCGATGGCGTAATGGCGCTGGCCCAGCCTGACCGAATTATATGTCTTAAAGATTCTTCGACTATATTGGTTAAAAATCGCTCTTCGGCCCAACAGCGCCGGATACAACCCTTGGAAATGGCCATATCCACCCTTGACGGGGGGATAAAGGTGGAAAAAGTGGCGGCCGGCTTAGCCGAACAATGCCTGAAAGAAAATTCCGTTACTCTTGCCGCCCCGCCTCCACAACTGGTCCGACAAGTGACCCCGAGGCGCACTCCCATAACCTTGCATGACCAGGTGAGGTTCCCCTGGCCGGTGTTCCCGCCGGTGAAAAATACGCCCAACCTGTGGTAATGGGGTTCTCCCCCCAGGAGTGCCCAGCATAGTTATTGCCAAGCAACCAACAATTAACCAGACAAATCTGCCAAATCCGGCAGTAAGGCGAAGTGTGCGCTATGAAATCATTATGGTCGTCACCGGCGAGATAAGCTATGGCGGTTATTAGGAACAGTCCGGATACGACTTTCCCCGCAGAAAAGCTCCGGTCATGGCTGACGGACTATTTTCAGACCCGGGCGCAACTGGCTTGCTGCGACTCGGACTTCAACTGTGATCCCGTCTGCACCAGGCCGGGCTGCCGAAATACAGATTTGCAGGTCCCGGTGAATCTCGTTGATCTGGCCGGCGCGGCCCTGCACCTGGAGGAGCCGGTATCCGTCCTGTATCGGCGGCAATATGCCTGGGCTCTCCTCGCCAACGGGCGCCACGATTGGCTCAGAATGGCAGCCTTGAAGGTCAGGAAACCCTGCCCCTTTCTGGAAAACGACCTATGCGGCATTTATCCGGTGCGGCCCCTGCCCTGCGCCCTGTTCCCCGAAAACCTGGTTTACGAGGGCAGTTTCGCAGCGCGGGCCGGAGAAGAGCACTTCCGGGAATATCTCTGTTTGCGCCGCCCCCTGCCGCTCTCCCCGGCCCGGACCCAGGCAATTGCCCAAATGAGAAGAATGTGGGAGCGGGAAAATCTCGTTTCCTGCTTTTATCTCTATGGCAACGGTTCCTGCTACGTTGATTTCAGCAATTTGCTGGAGGAACTCCCACCTGAGGCTGAACCCTCTACGCCGCGGGTCATCCCCAACCCGACGCTGGAGCGCTTCTTTGTGGAGCGGATGGCAGGGTATCCGCCATTTTCCGCAGTGGAGGAAAAAATTTCCCGGCTCGATAGCCCGGAGGGGCTGGCCAAGTTTCTGCAACTTTGCCAAGACGACCGGTTGTTCAAGAAACTCAGAGAAAACCAAGACGACCGGGCCCTGGTCTTCCGCTTGGTCAAAGGCAAACTGCGGGGAAAGCGCCGCAGCCTCCTCCCCCGCGAATACCAATTCTACGGCTGAGTTCAGTCTTGTGTAGGACAGCCGCCCCCGGCTGTCCCGGCACAGGCTGGAAAGCCTATGCCACCGGGATTTTCATCGTTGGGGAACGACGGTCAGGGGTTCGGAGTGACGATATTGAACCAGGGGGAGTAGTTATCCAACAGCGAAAACAATTCCCCGACCTTCTCGGCCCGCCCTTCGATAAATCACCGCCTTCACCGGCTTCTGCGGCCGATGCTGATAATAGAGAGCCAGGGCGGTCCGGGCGGTTTCCGTCGAGATCAGCGGGTCCACCACGATCAGGCCGGTGTCGCCTTCGATGAAGGTGATATTGGAGGCGTCGGCGCCCCGGACCTGATAGACCCGGTCCACCACTTTAAAGAGGCCGGCGTGCATCAGGAGCTGGGACTGGCGCCAAAGGCTGGGATTGACCGAATCAGGCGCCGCCGCGTCCGGCTTAATGAAGGCCAGGCTGCTCAGATCCCACACCGGTTGGCCCTCTTTGCCGCGAATCACCCCATTATCCGGCAGCGGGGCAATGAAACCCCGCTGGACGTCCGCAAAATCCTGCCGGTCCGCCCAGGGTAGCTGCTGCCGCAATTCGGCATTGATTTTCTGGGTGGGGATAGCGGCCGGCTCCCCGCCGGACGACGCAGAGACAACTGCCAGGCCCATCATCCAGGAGAGACTGCCAATTAGCAGGGCGAGGTTGATCTTCATCATGAGGGGCTCCCTTTCGCTGGTCACTTCCGAGGAAATACCATAGCGATCTTTGGATGCAGGCAAATAAAAAACCAGAGGCTTCGGTGGTTTTATGGGTTTCCCTGAGGCAGGGGCTCGCCCAGCAGGATTTCCTCCCCGACTTCGACGATCCGCACCGGCAGCAGGCGGTTGCGCCAGGCGGCGGGGCCGGGGAAACTGACCCGCAGATAGTTGGCGCTCAGCCCCTTCAGCCAACCCGGCCGGGGGGCCGGACCCTCCACCAGGACCTGCAACACCCGCCCCTTTTGAGCTTGCAGGAACGATAGCTTTTTATGCTGGCCCAATTTCCGCAGCAGGCCGGCGCGGCGCCGCACCTCCCGGCCGGGCAGCGGTTTGAGAGCAGCCGCCGGAGTGCCGGGCCGGAGCGAAAAGGGGAAGACGTGCAGATAGGTCACCGGCAGGGAGGCCACCAGGTCATAGGTGGCCTCGAAGTCGGCGGCGGTTTCTCCCGGGAAACCCGCCAGCACGTCCAGACCCAGGGCGGCGTGGGGGAAACGCCGGGCGATCTCCAGGACCAGGTCCCGGAAGTCCCCAGGGGCATAGGGGCGGTTCATGGCGGCCAGCACCGGGGCCGCCCCGCTCTGCAGGGGTAGATGGAAATGGGGGCAGAAGGCGTCCCAGGAGGCCAGTTCCGTAAGGAGTTCTCCGGTTACTTCCTGAGGCTCCAGGGAACTGCAACGGACCCGGAAGGGCCAGTGTTCTCCCTGTAAGCGCCGCACCAACCCGGCCAGGCTGCCGGCCGGGTTCAGGTCCAGGCCGTATTGCCCCAGGTCAATGCCGGTGAGGACCACCTCCCGGTAACCGGCGGCGGCCAGTTCCCGCAGGGCCGCGGCCACTTCAGCCGGCGGCCAGCTGCGCCGGGGCCCCCTCACCCGGGGGACGATGCAGTAACTGCATTGGTGGTTGCAGCCTTCCTGGATTTTCAGCCAGGCCCGGGTGCGGCCGGGAAAATCCCGGATACGCCAGGGCTGAAAAGGCTCGCCGGGTTCGGCAAAGGGGCTGACCCATCGGCCGACCTCCGCAGCAGGAAAGGGAGCGCAGGCGGAGCCACCCCCTCCCCTGCCCTCCCCCCTCAAGGGGGAGGGAGAAAGACTGGGAGCCGCCGGGATGGAGTTACTGGGAAAACCGGTCCGAAAACACTGGAGGATTTCACTCAAATGTCCTTTTTCTTTGTTCCCCAGGACGGCCTGCACCCCCGGCAGGGCGGCCACTTCCTCCGGGGCCCGCTGGGCGTAGCAGCCGGTGACCCAGAGGGCCGCGCCGGGGTATTCCCGACTCAACCGGCGGATGGCCTGGCGGGCCTGCTGGTCGGCGCGGCTCGTGACGGTGCAGGTGTTGACCAGGATCAGGTCGGGCGCGGCCCCAGGCGGGGCGGCCAGCCAACCTTGACGCGACAGTTCCTGGCTGAGGCCGGCGGAGTCCACCTGGTTGACCTTGCAGCCGAAGGTGATGAGGCGGTAAAAGCGGTTTTCGGTTTTCGGTTTTCGGTTTTCGGTGGTCATGAAAATATCACTTAATCCGCGCCTCGATCCAGCCGCCGCCCAGGACCCGGTCCCGGTCGTAGAAGACCACGGCCTGGCCCGGGGCTACGGCCGCTTGCGGCGTGGCGAAGATCACCTGCGCTTCCCCCTGGCTTAAGGGCGTAATCCTGGCCATCACCCCCGGATGGCGGTAGCGGATGACCGCCTGGGCCTCGAATTCTGCGGCGGGCGGTTCGATGAGCCAGTTCATCCGGCCGGCCCGCAGGCCGGCGGAGAGCGTCTCCCCCTTGAAGCCCAGCACCACCCGGTTGGTCTCGGGGTGGATCTCCAGCACGTAATAGGGTTCCCGGGCCGGGATCCCCAGACCCCGGCGCTGGCCCACGGTGTAGTGCTCCAGGCCCCGGTGCCGGCCCAGAAGCCGGCCTGACAGGTCCACCAAATCCCCCGGGGCGCCCCGGCCGCCGTGGGTCCGGATGAAATCAGAGTAGCGGCCCTCCGGGATGAAACAGAGTTCCACGCTCTCCGGGGCAGGTTCGGACCCCGGCAGGCTCAGCTCCCGGTAACGGCGGCGCACCTCCGGCTTGGTCAGCTCCCCCAGGGGAAAGATGAGGCGGGGCAGCAGCTCCCGGGGCAGGCGGCTAAGGAAGTAGGACTGGTCCTTGCGCCGGTCCGCGCCCCGGAAGAGGCCCAGGGAGCCGTCGGGCGCGGTTTGCAGGCGGGCGTAGTGGCCGGTGGCCAGCCGGGTCGGCCCTCCTTCCTGGAGCAACTGAAAGAGGCGGCCGAATTTGACGGCCGCGTTGCACTGCACGCAGGGATTGGGGGTGCGGCCCCGGAGATATTCGGCCACAAAATAGTCCACCACCTGCCGGGCGAATTCTTCCCGGAGGTCCACGAAGGCGAGGTCCAGACCCAGACCCCGGGCCAGGGCCTCCAGGCGCCCGGCCGGAGGGCCGGGCTCGCTCAAGCGCAGGTGAACCCCGCGGGCGCGGTACCCCTGCCGGAGGAGCAGGGCCGCGGCCACGGCGCTGTCCACCCCGCCGCTCAGGGCCACGGCTACCATGGGGTCAGACCCGGTCATGCCAAATCCGGCGGCCGCGCCAAATGACAGCCCAGGGGCGCATCACGGCTGCAACCCTGGGGAGGAGTGCGTGAATCCGGGGTCCTGATTAATCATAAATCCTAATCCGGGAGCCGGGATAAATCTGTCTTCCTGAAGAGATGCTCATTTTTTGTTTAAGATTCTTAATAAATTTGTAACGTAATATAAACTAGTTAGGATATTATTTAATTATTTAATATCATTGACAATCTTGGCCTCGCCGCCAAACTCAGACACTTCAGGTTCATGGAAATGAACACCGGAAGGCGTTTTTTTATAAGATATCAAAAAGGTTAAACGTCGGCAAAGGAGAGTTTTTGCAGGAAGTTGACGGCCACGCCGTGCTTGGAATTGGTTGGGCCGGCCGGTTCCAGCCGCACCACTTCCCCCTTGACCGAGAAGTGGGAAGTCTGTTTGGAATCCAGCATCGGCAAGGGAGCGGCGATGGTAAGATCCAGGACCTGGCCGTGTTGGAAGTTAACGGGATGATCGAGGTGGAAAAAACCGCCGCACAGGCTGAGGTCCCGGAGAACCCCCTGGCCCCGGTGCAGCTCACCGGTCACCGGGCAGCAGGTTTGATAGCGCACTTCCAGAGGAATGATGAAGCGGCTGAACCGCCTTCTTTCCAAAGGAGAGAAGACGGTGCTTTCGAGTTTGCGATACTTGAGCATTACTCATAATGCAGAGGTTATGCCAAGGGGGTTGAGATCTTTACAATAAAAGGTCTGCCCGGGAGGCCGTTTGCCAACCTCAGATATTCCTTGACGCCATTGGACCTATCATCTATCATTTGGGGCATGATGGCATTATTGCCGCTTCTCCCGAAGTCAAAGGCCGAATCATGTCGCATGTAGTGGCAATCATCAACCAGAAGGGCGGCACCGGCAAGACCACCACCACCCTGAATTTGGGGGCCTGTCTGGCTTATCAGGGCTACCGGACCCTGATCATCGACCTGGACCCCCAGGGGCACAGCACCATCGGCCTGGGCGTAGATCCGGACACAGTCACCAAGTCCATGGCGGACTTGATGACCGTGCCCCGGCTGAGCATCACCCAGGTGGCCGTGCCCACTTATATCCTGGGTCTGGAGGTGGCTCCGGCCACCATCCATTTGGCCCGGGCGGCGGAACAGGTGTACACCCGAGTCTTCCGCGAGGCCATTCTGGCCCAATCCCTCAAGGAGGCGGATTATGATTTTGTGCTTATCGATTGTCCGCCCTCCTTGGGAGTGCTCACCACCAACTCGCTCTACGCCTGTGATTTCCTTATTATTCCCTGCCAGATTTCCCGGTATTCCCTGGACGGCCTGGCGGATTTGCTCACCACCGTGGAGACCGTGAAAAACCTGGCGCTGGAGGAGCTGTTTGAAGAGGATCTCTTCCGCATCCTCCTCACCATGTTTGACCGCCGCAACCGGGTCACCAACGAATATATCCTGGAGCAACTGGCGCCTTACCGGGACAAGACCTTTAAGGCCGTGATCAATAAAAACGAAGCCTTAAACCAGGCTCAGATTGCCCAAAAGGCCATCTTTGATTTTGAGCCCAGATGCTCCGGGGCTCAGGATCATTGGAACCTGACCCGGGAATTTTTGGAGATATGGCAAAAAAGAAACAGCTTGCCGGCAAAACGACCAAGCTTGCAAAGCTGCCTCTAACCCAGGCCCTGGCCGAACAGTCGGAAGAAGCCGGGCGGAGCTCTCCATCGGGGCCCCAGGTCCAGGGCGGCCCCGAACCCCTGGGGGCCGTTTATCTGCATTTGATCCGGGAACTGAGCACCTTGCTGGCCCAATTGCAGGCGGGGCCCGCCGTTTCCTTGCCCCCGTACCGCGCCTTCCTGCCCCCGGAAATTCCCAAGCCGGCGCAACTCCGCCACTCCCTGCGCCTGGCCCAACAAGGACTTCGGGAGCTGCACCTGCTGCTTTCTCGGTCTTAAGGCCCCCATCCTCAGCCTGCCGCACCGCGGGAGCAATTATGCCTGGAAACCCGGCCGGGTTGTGGTGTGTCGGAGAAGTCCGGATGAGAGAAGGGCCAGAGGATTAACATCCCCTGACCCCCAAACTGATGAAGAATAAGAGTGACTGGCTCGGTTCTGTCTTTTTCAGCCTAAGGCCTGACCCCTAGCGAGGAACGGGGCGGTAGGGGCAGTCCCCAATGATTACTTCGCCCCCGACTTAGGCACCATGGGAGGCGGCGAACCTGGGGGCGGAGGGGTTCCGGTGGCGGCAATCTTGGCCTTCAGCTTAGCGATGTTTTCCTGGATGATGGGGGCAATGGAGCTGGTCTCCCCAGCCTCCTTGGTCGGCTTGACCGCCAGGCAGCCACCGCCGGCAAAACAGGTCTGCTGCACTTTGTTTTTGTATTCGGTGGCATAGGTAGTGGCAGTCATCAGGTTGGCCAGGGCATCATTTAGCTTGCCTTCCCGTTCTTCCAGGACCGCCATGTTGTTGAGGGCAAAGGGGTTAAATTTGTCGCGTTTTACCGCGTCAGCGAATTCAAATTTGGCGGCCTCGTATTTACCTTCCCGGATGAAGTCATAGCCTTTGGCAATGGGGGTAAAGACGTCTTCCGTCATCAAAGCGCCGCCCTTGGGTTGGGCCAAGGCCGGGATGGTTAAGGCCAGACAAAGCGCCGTTGCTACCATAACGATCAAGCATTTGCGGGCATTCTGCATCATCTCTCTCCTTATCCTGGTTGGAAGTCATAGCCGCCCCGTCGTTCTATTGGCACTAGATAATGCTTTATTTTTCAATGTCAAGAATTGACTCAAATATTATAGCTTAGAAAAAACTCAATAATTAGCTTAGGTTGTCAGGCCGATAGTCGATTGCGAATAAATCCCGGCAACACTTCCAATTTGAAACACCCTTCTGCCGGGCAGACGGCCGGCGCCCACCGGTCATTTCCCCGCGCCCCGCCGCCTTATAAGGTGAAGCCAAAGCGGCGGCGGATTTGCGGGCGCCAGGCCGCGGGGCCCTTGAGGTCCAGGGAGACGGCCAGGATCTCCGGGCCTTCGCCGCCGGTCAACACGATCCAATGGTTCAGGTCATCCCAGGCGCTGACCCACTGCGCCAGGACCTTTTCATCCGGGGGCGCCGGCGGCTGAATGGCAAAGGATCGGCCGCCCTGCATGGAGTAGCGCCGCCCGGCCACTTCGGCGGTAAAGGCGGCGGTGTTCACCCCCACCACCGGCAGGAAATAGTCGAAGGCCCGCACCAGGGCGCCCATGGACCAGTGGCCCCGCATAATGGGGAAGAGGCTGGGATTAACGATGAGGTCGGCCCCTTGGGCCGCCAGTTGCCGGGCGGCCTCCGGCTGGCCCCAAAAATCAATGCACACCGGCAGGCCCAGCCTCCCGAAATCGGTCTGCCACACTCGAAAACCCTCTCCCGGAGCCACCCCAAAACCCCGGCGCTCCAGGTTGCCCAGATTGACCTTGGCCTGACGCCCCAGCAGATTGCCCCGGCGATCGAACAGAGTGGCGGTATTGTAACGCCGGCCCCCATCTTCCGCCACCAGCCCGGCCACCAAGTAAGCCCCCAGGTCACGGGCCGCCTGCGCCAGCTCCGCGTCGCCGGCATAGGGAAAATACTCCGGCAGGCAAATAAGGTCGGCCCCACGCCCGCGGCAGTCCGCCAGCAGGGCCTGGGCCAATTTTAGATTCTCCGGACTATCCATCCGGGAAACGGGCTGCGGTTGGATGAGGAGGATGTTGACCATGAAGCGCTCCTTGCCCTGATAATCCTGGTTGTCCCCACTCCTTTTAGCAAATAATTGCGCCTTGATAAATACCGCTTAGAAATCCGCAGGCCCGACTCTCGGACAGGCCCGCACCACCTTTTACCTTACAAGTCCGTTTGTTTATATGGATTAAAGCCGCCGCCATCCCGGAGAAAACCGGCCGGTCCGGCTATTAATATGCAGGATTTATTTATAAATTGTCATCATGCCGACCCTTTCAGGGTATTCATCAAAAAGAAAAATAACCAGCCGGCCATTTAGTCAACCTGTGGTCTATCCAGCCTGATGACCATGTTCGGCGCTAAAAAAATCAGGGATTCCCTACCGATAAATCAGGGAGTCGCTGATTGATTTTGAAAGATAGTTGCTATATCAAAATTAAAGGAAAAATTTTTTTTTAAGGAAGCTGCCAGCGCACTAAAAATTTAGGGCCTCAGAAGGTATCGGGTCCGGGTCGGAAGGGGCGATTTGGCATGGGGCGTGCATGTTGACTAAATTCAGGTTAAAAAATCAGGGATTTCCTGTAAAAAAATCAGGGAACCACTGATTGATTTTTTCGTATAGTTGATTTAATCAAAGAAATAAATTTAAGACCTTAAGTCGGCTTACGGGCAAGGGCCCTCATTCAGGAAAATTGTGGTATGAAACTGCGGTTGCGATTGAACAGTGGAAATTGCCGGGGTTTCGGACGCCGGACGGAAGGCGGCGCCGCGGTGGAGTTCGCCATCCTGGGCATGGTTTTTATGATGGTGGTGGGAGGGGTGTTGGATTTCGGCCACGCCTATTACATCCGGCAGGTGGTGACCAACGCCAGCCGGGAGGGGGCCCGCTACGGGGTGGCCCATACCCAGCTGAACCCCACCAGTCTCGCCCGCATTCCACCGTCCAGCTATTCTCCAACCATCCAAAATTACGTCATTAACAATTATATCTCGCAGACCCTGGTCGCCAATCTCAACCCCCAGGTAACCCCGGGCGGAACCGGCTATACCAGCGGCGCCATGGGCGACCCTTTGCGGGTGACGGTTTCAGCCACCAAATCCTGGTGGTTTGTCGGTTTTATTTTGGGCACGTCCTCCACCACGATATCGGCCACTACGGTGATGCGCTTGGAGTGAGGCCCCGGCAGTACCAACTGTTAACCGGTTTCGGCTTAGGGCAACGAATTTGGCGGCGCGGGGTATCGACCCCTTTAACATTTAGCCCAGCTTAGGATGAGTGAGGGAGGAGGAAAACATTATGCGGTGGCAAGGGCTCAATGGATTCAGACGGGATGAGAAGGGGTCGATCGCGATGATCTTCGCCGTTGGCCTGATGGTGGCAATTGTCGGCATAGCCAGCCTGGCGGTTGACATGGGCCATCTCTATTCGGTGCGCAGTGAACTACAGAACACCACCGATGCCGCGGCGCAGGCCGCCGTCATGGGCCTGATCCAGCAGGACGTCAACGGCGTGGTCTTTAAGGACGCCGACGGCGCGGTGACCCAGGCCATGGGCACCATTAATACCGCCGGTACGGCCCTGGGTTTGGCCAGCATCAACGATTCGGACCCGGGGCTCTCCATCAACTTCGGCTACTGGGACGACAAAGCCCTTACCTGGACCCTCATCGGCAACAAGACCAACGTCACCACCAACTCCACCGCCAATGCCGTAGAGATCACCCTGCAGCGGGGCAACACCGGGACCTATGGTCCGGTGGCCAACTTCTTCGGCGGGATCTTCGGTTTAGGCGCCTCCACGGTGAAAGCCAAGTCGCGGGCCTACATGAGCAGCATCCTGGGGGTGCCCCTGGGCACCGTGCCCATCCCTGTGGCCGTGCCGGTCAACGGGCCTAATTCTCCCCTTTACTCGGAATCCAAACCCGCTTCCAGCTGGTATGCCCGGCTGTTCGGCCCTTCCGACGCCGTGGCCCAAACCGCCACCTGGAAGACCTTCTACTTTAAAGACACCGGCGGCAACAACGTCAATACCAGTCTAAGCAATAACCCCACCCCGGACGGCGAAACGGGCTATTGGTTCGTGTGCAACCCCAATGACTCGGTGCCCAACACCATCCTGCGAATACTGCAGGAAGCGGCTCTCAGCACTCATACTAACCAAAATTCCAGCACTTCCCTGACCACCACCGGCAGGACTATCTATTTTGTGGACGCGCTGAAATACGGCCAGGAGATCTTCGCCAGGAGCGAGTACAAGTATTATGCCTCCCCCTACTATCTCCAAAACCCGTTTAAGTATTTAAAGGCGGCCTACGATGCCAAGAAAAACGCCAGCGGCATCTGGCGAGTCACCCTGCCGCTCTATAGCGGCACGCAATACCCCTTGAGCGCCAGCCGGCGCCTGGACAAGGCCTTCCGGTTCCTGGCCTGGATGATGGGGCCGACGGAGGCCAACGCCTGCTATTCCTTTGCCGTCCCGCCGCACATCTATGTCAACGGCTTTGTCAACGTGGACATCACCAACGTCACCTTTACCGACGTCAGCCCCTCCACGGTTCATTGCAACCAATGCAATTACACCTATCCCAAAACCATTGACGGCGTCACCTATGCCAATAAAAAGGACTGCCTGACCCGGCTGGCCGCCAGCTGCTGGAATTCCAACGTGGCCACCATGCGGAACGTGACCAATCTCAGCACCGTGATTCCGAATATTCCGCTGAATACCCCCAATTCCCAAATTACCAACAGCAGCCTGACCAACAACAACGCCGCCGGATACCCCGGCGGGGCCACCTATAAGCAGCTCAATGCCAACGCCATGACCGGGGTCACCGCTTACGGCAATATTCCCAAGCTGATCCCGGTCAATTAGCTTCCGGTCAGCTCAGACCAGGGGGGCCTTCGGGCCCTCCTTTTTTTTGCCATTTCCGTAAACCAGGAGAGATTTCCTATTCAATGATTTTTCAGTCATTTAGAATTTTGTTTTCATAAAATATAATTTTATTAAAAATTATATGAAAACCGAATTAGTCTTTTTCTTAGTCGGAATTCCGGGAAATGGCGGGCAAAGATTAGGGATTCCCTGATTTTAAATTGTGGTGATCATGTTTAGAATTCGGGCAAGGTAAGGAGTCACAGGCCGGAGGGCGCAGGGACAGCGGGGGCAAGCCCGCATAACTAGGGAATAGTTGAGTATGGTGATGACATGAGACGGCTGGCAAAAAAGGCCTGGGGTCGTTGGCGAGGTTTGGGGCGCCGGACAGAAGGAGCGTCAGCCGTAGAATTCGCCATTATCGGCACCGTCTTACTCTTCCTGGTGGGCGGGGTCTTGGATTTGAGCCATGTCTGGTACATCAAAAACCTCATGGCCAATGCCAGCCGGGAAGGAGCCCGCTACGGCACCCGCTACTGGATTGATCCGACTACCAAAACTCGTATCCTGCCTAAAGATCTAAACCCCTCCGTCCAGAATTACATTTTAAAAACCGACGCGGAAAACGGCGGCAAAGGCGGCTGGGGACTCCTGCAATTCATGCCCGCCGATGGCAATACCCAGGTCACGCTGGGTGGGCCGGCGGCCACGGAAACCGATCCTGCCAAGTTGAACTACCCAACCTCTGAAGATTTGAAGGTGACCATCACGGCCCGGAAATATTGGTTCATCATCGGCGCCTTCGTCCCGACGCTGGGAGATTATAAAGACTTATCGGTGGCCACCACCATGAAATGCGAGTAGCAGGAGGGGCAAACCGTGCGAAACGGATGCCGAAGATTCGTTAAGGACCAGGCGGGAAGCATATCCGTGATCGCCGTCCTGGGAATGGTGGGCTTGTTGGGGTTCGCAGCCCTGGCCGTGGATATCGCCCACCTGACCCTGGTGAAAAGCGAATTGCAGAAGGCCGCCGAAGCCGGCGCGCTGGCGGGATCCCGGGGCCTGGACCAGAATCGTCAGCCCAACCAAAAGTGGAATTGGAGCTACGCCAAGACCACGGCAATCGACGCGGTCCAAAAAAATAGCGTGGATGAAGGTTCCCTGGCCGGGATCGACCCGGTGGAAATTCCCAACATCGTTGAGGTGGGCTATTGGGATATCACCTGGACCAACGGCATCCCCAATACCCCGCCCGCCAACGGCCATCTGCTGGGCTATGCCAATCCGGAGTGGTATGTGCCGGCCAGCGCCAACGAAATCGCCGCAGTCAGGGTGAATCTGGCCAAGGCCGAAGGGGGCAGCGGCGTCCTGGCCCCGGTGAACAGCGTGTTTGCTTCAATCCTGGGCTCCGGCGCTATGAATAGCCGCGCCTCCTCCATCGTTGCCATCAGGCCCTCGCCTACCACCATACCCGGCGGAGACGGCTTTCCCTTCGCCATTCCTTATCAGTACGTCAAGGATTTCTGGTACAAGGACCCCCCGGTAAACTTCTATATGGGGTCCGCGCTTAAAACTCCCGACTGCGGCGGTCAGTGGACCACTTTCAAGGAAACCAACAACGCTGCTTCCTATGTCTCGGGCCTGGTTATTAACGGCAATCCCGTTTCGCTAGCCGTCGGCGACGACATTTACATTCAGCCCGGGGTCAAAAGCTCGGTTTATAATACTGTTCTCCATCAGTATCAGAGCCATCCCAATAAGATTTATATGCTGCCGGTGGTGGAAGGCAGCCTTGCGCCTAAAACCTTCGTTCAGGTTAAGGCCTACTGCTCCTTTCAAATTACCGGGTGCAGCGGTTCCGGCGCCGGCGGAGACCCCTGGATCTCGGGCAAGTTCGTCCCCGACTATATGAATCCCAAGGCCAGCGGCGCCAGCGGGGAGCATCTGGGCTCCACCCTGCCGCCCAAGCTGGTTAATTGAGGCCGTGGTTCCCCCCCGGGGCCATCCCAGGGGGGGCTTCAGATAGCGCAATTTAACGAAAGTTAAAAAATAGGAGGGGGCAAGCCATGCGGAAGGGCAACAGCAGGTTCTTTAAGGACCAGGCCGGAAGCATCTCTGTGATCGCCGTCGTAGGATTGGTGGCCTTTTTGGGGATCGCCGCCCTGGCCGTGGATATTGCGCACCTGACCCTGGTGAAGAGCGAAATGCAAAAAGCCGCCGAAGCCGGCGCCCTGGCCGGAGCCCGGGGCCTGGACCAGCAGCGCCAACCCAACCAGGAATGGAACTGGACTTATGCCAAGACCGTAGCGTTGGAAGCGCTTCAGCAAAATAACGTGGATAACGCCTCCCTCGCCGGCATTGACCCCGCCGAACTACCCAATATTGTTGAGCTGGGCTACTGGGATATCACCTGGACCAAGGGCATTCCCAACACCCCGCCCGCCAATGGTCACCTGTTGGGCTATCTCAATCCGGCGGCCTACACCCCCGCCAGCGCCAACGAGGTCGCCGCGGTCAGGGTGATGCTCAACAAGGCTGAGGGAGGCACCGGCGTCCTCTCACCGGTCAACACCGTGTTCGCCTCCATCCTGGGTTCCGGCAGCATGAACAGCCGCGTTTCGTCAGTGGTGGCGGTGCGGCCCTCTCCCACCACCATCGCCGCCGGGGACGCCTTTCCCTTCGCCATTCCTTATACCTACGTCAAGAATAACTGGTATAAGGACCCGCCGGTGACTTTTTATGTCGGCTCCGCCCAACATGTCTCCGACGGGGGGCAGTGGACCACCTTCAAGACCACGGATAATTCCGCCTCCTATGTCTCCGGCCTGATCATCAACGGGAATCCGGTTTCCCTGTCCGTGGGCGACCAAATCTATATCCAGGTCGGGGAGAAAAGCTCCATCTACAATACCGTTGAAACCCAATTTAACAGCAATCCCAATAAGATTTACATGGTGGCGGTAATCCCCGACAGCTTCACCTTGGGAGCCTATGCCGAAGTCAAGGCCTGGTCGGCCTTTAAGATTACCGGCTGCAGCGGTTCCGGCAACGATCCCTGGGTCTCAGGGCATTTCGTGCCCAACTATATGAATCCCAAGGCCACTGGCGCCGGCGGGGAGCATCTCGGCTCCGCCCTGCCGCCCAAACTGGTTAATTAATGCGGCAATAAATTTGGTTCCCGCCGGACCTTTCTCAGGGAGAGCCGCCGCGCTCTCCCTGATTTTTTGCTGCTTTTTCACCGGAGGTCTCTCCCATCCAATTTTGTCGAAGCAGGCGCCCGCGCCTTCCTCGGCATTCCCGGCCCTTAGTTGATTTTGCCTTCGATCCCTGATAAATATGGCTTTAATTGAAGAGACGCAGGCAACCCGCCCCTTCCCCGAGCCGCAGGCGGTTCGGAGAGATATTCGGCCACCCTTTATTGGATAACGGAGATGGGACATGCTCATTGTGATGGACAAGGATGCCACCCCGGCTCAAATTGAGGCGGTGGTGCTAAAGATCCAGGGCCTGGGATTCGAAGCCCAGCCCATGCCCGGGGGGGAGCGGGTGGCCATTGCCATTCTACGCAACCCCGGGCCGGTGGACCCGGCCCTGTTCGTGGACCTGGCCGGGGTGGTGCAGGCCATTCCGGTTACCCGGCCCTACAAGCTGGTGAGCCGGGAATTGAAGCGGGAGGACACCATCATCCGCTGGCCCGAACTGGAGTTGGGCCGGGGCCGCTTTGTGGTGATGGCCGGCCCTTGCGCCATCGAGAGCGAAACCCAGGCCCTGACCATCGCCGCCAAGGTGAAGGCCGCCGGGGCCCAAGTCTTCCGGGGCGGGGCCTACAAGCCCCGCACCTCCCCTTACAGTTACCAGGGGTTGGGCAAGGCCGGGCTGAAGATCTTGAAAAAGGTGCGCGAGGAGACCGGCCTCCTGACGGTCACCGAAGCCATTGACCACGATTCGTTGCGCCTGGTGTCGGAATACGCCGACATCATCCAGATCGGGGCCCGGAACATGCAGAATTTTTCCCTGCTGCGCTGCGCCGGGCGCACCGGCAAGCCGGTCCTCCTGAAGCGGGGCATGTACGCCACCCTGGAAGAATGGCTCATGGCGGCGGAATACATCATGGCCGAAGGCAATCCCCGGGTCATCCTCTGTGAACGGGGGGTGCGCTCCATCGGTGAGCACGTGCGCAATCTTCTGGACCTGGCGGTCATCCCGGCCGCCCGGCGCGAGTCCCACCTGCCCATCGTCGTGGACCCGAGCCATGCCGCCGGCCGCCGGGACCTGGTGGCTCCTCTGACCCGGGCCGCAGTGGCCGCGGGTTGCGACGGCCTCCTGATCGAAGTGCACCATGAACCGGAAAAGGCCCTGTCCGACGGGGCGCAGTCCCTCTATCCGGAGCAATTCGCCGCCTTGATGGAGGAGATTAAGACCTTACGCCCCGGAGGCTGGAAGTGAGGGAGATTCTGCTCCCGCTGCCGGGCCGGGATCAGAGCTACCGGATTCGGGTCGAACCGGGCCTCCGTCTCCGCCTCGGCGCTTTAATCAAACCGTTCAACCTGCCCCGCCGACTATTCGTGATCTCCGACCGCCGGGTGGCCCGCCTACATTATGCCCAAGTGCAGCAAGCCTTAGAAGAGGCTGGCCTGGAACCGTTGCTGCTCACCGCCCCGCCGGGCGAACGCGCCAAAAGCTGGCCGGTGGTCCAACGCCTGGCTCGGGAACTGCTGGGGCGCGGGGCGCACCGGAGCTCGCTCCTGCTGGCTTTGGGAGGCGGGGTGGTGGGCGACCTCACCGGCTTCCTGGCCTCCATCTTCATGCGGGGCCTGCCCTTCCTCCAGGCGCCCACCACCCTGCTGGCCATGGTGGACGCCGCCATCGGCGGCAAGACCGCCATCAACCTGCGGGAAGGCAAAAACCTCCTGGGCACTTTCCACCAGCCCCGCCTGGTGGCCATTGACCCGGAGTTCCTCCAGACCCTGCCCCGGAGCGAATTCCTGAACGGCCTGGCCGAAGTGGTCAAGGCCGGCTTCATCCGGGACGCCGGACTGCTGGAGCGTCTGGCAGCCGGCCCATCCCGGCTGTTGCGCCAGCAGGAGGAACTGACCGAAATCATTTTCCGGGCCGCGGCCATTAAGGCGGAAGTGGTGGCCGCCGATGAGCGGGAGGGCGGCCTGCGCCGCATCCTCAACTTCGGCCACACCCTGGGGCACGGCCTGGAGCAGGCCTCCGCCTTCAAGCTGCCCCATGGCCGGGCGGTGGCCTGGGGGATGCTGACGGCCCTGGGCCTGTCGGAGAGGCTGGCCGGCTTGCCTCCTGAGGAGGCCGACCGCGGCCGGCGGCTGCTCCTTAACCTGGGCCTTACCCGGAAGCCCCTGCCGCCTCTGGACCAGGCCGCCGTCCTGACCGCCTTGGCGCTGGATAAGAAACGCCAGGAAACCGGAGTGCCCTTCATCCTGCTGCGCCGCCTGGGAGAGGCGGTGGTTCATCAGGACGTGCCCCTGCCCCTGATTGAGCAGGCCCTGGCTGAGATCAATGGTCAGCTGCCGGTAATCACAAAATGGAAATGACTTGGTAGCGCAGGCTTCCAGCCTGCGAAATTTTAACATAGAACTCGTACAGGGCTCATCTTTCCCAATAATCTCTTTCTTTACAAAATCTACCAATTCTGATAGTAAATCCTTAGGGGGAGCCAACTCGGCGGCAAGGAGGTTCCGATGAAAAAGGTCCTGTTGCCCTGCCCTGCGGTTCGCACCTTCAGGCTGTTGTTCCTGGTCTGTAGCCTGGCCTTAGTAGTCCTGCCGCTCTCCGGACTGGCCCAGGTTTACCCGCCGGATTTCCGGTTTATCGAGGTGCCGAACCCCCTGGCCCCCAACAACCCCACCTATCCCCTCATTCCCAGGACCGAGCCGACCCCGGGACAGTCATGGACCGACTCCCGCTTCGGCACCGTGCAGACCCGGGTCACCCAAAACACTGCCCTGAGGCACGAATATTCCCGCTTCGACCCCTTCAACTGCAATCAAACCATGCTCCTCCTGATGGATTTGACCACGGGTGAATGGCGGGTTTATCGGACCCAATTGCTGCCTTATGACCAGCCGGCCAATTTAGTGCAGACCATCAACAACCTGGGGGAGATGCGCTGGGACCCCAGCGACCCCGACATCCTCTGGGGGTTTAGGGATTTCAGCATCATCCGGCTCAACGTGCTCACCGGGGTGGGGACCGTGGTCAAGGATTTCGCCGCCGATGCCGCCATCGCCCCCCTCCTGGCGGCCAATCCCTTCATTTATCGAATAACCTGCAAGGACGAAGGGGAATCCTCCCGGGACAAGAGATTCTGGGCCCTGGCCCTGCAGAACGGCGCCGACCCGGCTCACCCCGAATGGGACTACCTGTGCAAATATCTTTTTACCTGGGACCGCCTGCAAAATCAGGTCCTGGGGACCTATCCCCTTTCCCTGGCCCAGGGCCAGCGTCTCGACTGGGTGGGCATGTCCAGCCTGGGCAATTGGGTGGTCATCGGCGCCGAATCCGAAGGCGGGGTCCCTCCCAACTGGGGCCTGATGATGGCCAGCAAGGACTTCTCGGTGCTGCATCTGCTCCACCAGAACACCGGCCACGCCGACGTGGGGCTGGATAGCCGGGGCCGGGAAGTCATCGTCATGCAAAACGCCCAGACGGACCGGGTGGACCTGATCCCCCTGGATTTACAGGCAAAGCCTGTAGATACCCTGGCCGACTATAATAACAACGTGATTAAACCCCTGGTCATCCTCTACTATGACTCCGGCTCGCCCATCGGTCTGAACAGCGACGGCCTCCATATCTCCTGCAACTATCCCGGCTATGCCGTGGTCTCCACCCACATTGCCCCGGCCCGACCGGAACAGAACTGGCTGGACCGCTGCAATATCCTGGTCCGGCTGGACGGGAACCGTCCCCGGGCGGTTTACCTGGCGAAGCTCTATAACACCACCCAGCAGTACTGGGAGGAGACCCACGCCACCATCAGCAACGACGGTACCCGCATCGTCTGGGTGGATAACTGGGGCCACTCCTTCCCCGACCCCCAACCGGTGCAACTGACCCTGACCCAACTGGCGATGCCGACTCACTGGCAGAACCAGTTCGCCCCACCCCTGCCGCCGCTCCTTTCCCTGCTGTTAGGGGATTAAAACTATTTTGCTTAAATGTGGCATTTAAAAATTGACGATATTTTGGTAACATATCCGCCCAAGGAGCGCTTATGCCAAAAAAATTTGTGGTTATTTTAGCTTGCCTGGCCTTCCTGTCCCTGGCGGCTGCTGCGGTTGCCAAAGAAAAATTTTACGGGGTCATCAAACAGATGCCCCAAGCAGGTTATGTCGGCCAGTGGCAGGTTGATAACCGTACCATTTACCTGGTGGCTGACAGCAAAGTGGACGAAAAATTCGCCAAGCCGGCGGTGGGAACGCAGGTTAAGGTGGAAGGGATCAAAGTGGATGGCAAATTAATCGTTTACGAGATGGAAGTAGTGCCAGCTAAGAAGTAGTTCCAGCATTGGTAGGCAGTGGTTTATGAAACCTTGGAGCACAGCCCTGGCCCTGTTGCTGCTGGCCGCTGCGGCAGGGCCAGGCTACAGTGGCGATCCCGGTCCCGGGCGGAAAGGCGCAAAATTGTCTGAATCAATCACTTTTACCATTCAGCCGGTCGGTTTGGTGAAAAAGCAGGATGAACGCAGTTATTTGGAAATTAAAGGAGAATTCGCCCCGGCCCTGAAGGGACTGGAAGACTTTTCCCACTTGTGGGTCTTTTATTGGTTCCACGGCAACGACAACCCGGAGGGCCGGGCCACCCTCCAGGTGCACCCCCGCCGGGACCCGGCCAACCCCCTCACCGGGGTCTTCGCCTGCCGGGCCCCGGTGCGCCCCAACCTCATCGGCCTCTCCGCCTGCAAGATCGTCAAAATAGAAGGCAATGTGGTGGAAGTGGCCGGCCTGGACGCCCTGGACGGCACCCCCCTCGTGGACCTGAAGCCTTATATCCCCAAGGGCGACGCGATTCCCGACGCGATTGCCCCGGAGTGGGTCAAGCGCCCCCGGCCGGCGGGGGATTAGCATTTTAGGCGTTGCTGCCTTTTTCCCCCGTCCGCCGAGAACCCCGCTCGGTAAGGGAATCATAGCTTCAATTTTTAGGCAATTTCAAGGGATTTGCGGATAATGGCAAGGAATCCTAGATGACAATGATGCTTACCCTTTCCTCTGGCTCACCATTATCGGGCGTGCTGGCCTGGGGTCCTTAAGCTCCATCGCCGGAACAGTAAGGCCAGGCACTTGCTGCACGTTTAAGGAGCAACACATGAAAACTCTAAGTATTGCATTGATGGCGGCCTTCATGCTGGTGTTGGCGGCCACGTCCACTGGACAGGCCCAGAGCGCCGCCGAAGACCTCTATAATGATCCAAGCCCGGGGGGGAAATATGTCTATAGAGGGAGCAACTTGGCGCAAGTGATATTTATTCGGGGAGATAAGTTAAGTGAGATAAATGAGTTAACCCTGATAATTGAAATTCAAGGTAGTGGTCCCCCTTTGCGATTAACCTTCCCTATATTGGCGAAGCGCCAAGAAGGGAATAAATTAATTCTTGATTACCAATGGCCCCCCGCTGGCGACACCTACGAAGCGACCATCATAGGGGGTAGTCTTATAAACCGGAAAACTAAAGGCTATCTGGCAGGTATTAGGGAAGAACTGTTTACCCGCGAATGAAACAGGCGGTTGTGAGAATCGCCGAGCGCCTTCTCACAATCGCCTAATATCTACATCTCTCGCTCAAGGCTTTTGTCCTTCCTCCTGTGCTAAAGTTCTTACCGGCCGCCAACATGGTTATTCCGGCTCGCTTAGCCCGTAGCCCGTAGGGCGGGAAAGCGCAGCGCATCCCGCCATTGGCCTACGCCTCCTGGGGCTCGCTCAGGGCGGCCAGCAACCCGGCGGCGGCGGTGAGGCCCCAGGGCAGGGCCTCCTCGCTGGGGTTGAACTCCGGGGAGTGCAGGGCCTGGCCCCGGCCGCCGGGGGGCCGCACCCCCAGGAAAAAGTAAAAGCCCGGAACCTTTGCCGCGAAATAAGAGAAATCTTCGCTGCCCATGGCGGGACGGAGCGGCTTCAAACGCTGGGGGCCCAACAGGGTTTCCAGCACCGGCACAGCCCGCCCGCTCAGTTCGGGGTCGTTCTGCAGGATGGGGTAAGTGCGGTTGGGCTCCAGGCTGATTTTAGCCCCGGTGGTCTGGGACAGCCCCGCCAGCAGCCGCCGCAGGCCGTTGAGCAGTTCGGTGCGGGTGTTGTCCTGCAAATAGCGGAGGCTGCCCACCAGGGTCACTTCGTCGGCCAGGATGTTGAAGCGATTGCCGCCGGCGATGCGCCCGAAGGTCAGGATTTTCGCGGCCCGGCTGTCGATCTGCTGGGCCAGGAAGGCCTGGATGTGGTTCAGCACCAGGGCGCTGATGAGAATGGGGTCCACCCCCCGGTGCGGGGTGGCGCCGTGGGCCGATTTGCCGGTGATGGTCAGGGTGACCCGGTCGGCCCCGGCCATAATCACCCCGGAGCCGTGGCGGAGGCAGCCGGCCTCCAGGTTGGGGGCCACGTGCAGGGCCAGGATGGCCGCCGGCCGCGGCCGCAGGTCCAAGACCCCGGCCGCCACCATGGCCTGGGCGCCGCTCACCCCTTCGGGGGCCGGCCGTTCTTCGGCGGGCTGGAAGATGAAGCGGACCTGTCCGGCCAGATGGTCCTTAAGTTCGGCCAGCAATTTGGCCGCGGCCAGGGCGATGCTGACGTGAAAATCGTGGCCGCAGGCGTGCATCACCCCATCAACCCTGGAACACCAGGGGACCTGGACCTTCTCGACGATGGGCAGGGCGTCCATGTCGGCCCGCCAGGCCACGGTGCGGCCGGGCCGGGCGCCTTTAAGGTCAGCCACCACCCCGTGGCCGGCGACGCCGGTCTGCACCGCCAACCCCAAATCCCGCAGGTATGCGGCCACCACCCGGGCGGTGCGCTCCTCTTCATGGGAGAGTTCCGGGTGCTGATGAAAATCCCGGCGCAAGGCGACGAGTTCCCCCGTCATTTCCTGGGCCTGGGTCTTGATGGTGGACAGCAAGTCATTATTCATGGGGCGATTTTATCACCACCAAGGCAGCAAGGGCACTAAGAAAAAAGGAGGGGCGACCCAGCGGGTCGCCCTGCATCTTTATTTAAATTATACGGGATTGGGGGAGGGGTTTGGGGGTAAGGTCGTCAGCCCTTAGCCCCCTCCCCAAAATCACCATCTTTTCATTACACTACGCCGCCAGTTTCTCCACCTTGACGGCGCAGGCCTTATATTCCGGGATCTTGGCGGTGGGATCGTAGGCCGGGTTGGTGAGCATGTTGGCCGCGGCCTCGGCGAAGTGGAAGGGAATGAAGACCACGCCCCGGTTCACTTTGCGGCTGATCTTGGCCTTGATCTGGATTTCGCCCCGGCGGGAGCTCACCTTGATGCGCTCGCCGTTCTTGATGCCCAGGTTTTTGGCGTCGGTGGGGCTGATCTCCACGTAGCCGGTGCCCATCTCCCGGTGCAGGGTGGGGGAGACCCGGGTCATGGTGCCGGAGTGGTAATGCACGAAGGCCCGGCCGGTGGTGAGGAACATGGGATAGTCGGCGTCCGGCTCCTCCGCCGGCGGCTTATAGTCGATGGCGTGGAGCATACCCTTGCCCCGGCTGAAGCGGTCCTTGTGGAGAAACACGGTGCCGGGGTGGTCCTCGGTGGGACAGGGCCACTGCAGGCCGGCTTTCTCCAGGCGCGCATAGGTCATGCCGGCGTAGCTGGGGGTGAGCTTGCGCATCTCGTTGAAGATCTCTTCCGGCGAGGCGTAGCTCATGGGGTAACCCAAGCGGGTGGAGAGGTCGCAGATGATCTGCCAGTCGGGGCGGGAGTCGCCGATGGGCTTGACGGCCTGGCGCACCAAGAGGACCCGGCGCTCGGTGTTGGAGAAGGTGCCGTCCTTTTCGGCGAAGGAGGTGCCGGGCAGCACCACCTGGGCCAGCTTGGCCGTCTGGGTCAGGAAAACGTCCTGGACGATGAAGCATTCCAGCTTCTTCAGGGCCGCTTCCACGTGGTGCAGGTCCGGGTCGGTGACCATGGGGTTTTCGCCCACCACGTAGAGGGCCTTGATCTTGCCTTCGTCAATGCCGTTGAACATCTCCAGGATGGTGAGGCCGGGTTTGTTGGGCAGGGGTTTGCCGTAAGCCTCGGAGAATTTCTTGTTGGCGGTCTCGTCGGCTACCGGCTGGTAGCCGGTGAAGACGTTGGGCAGGCCGCCCATGTCGCAGGCCCCCTGGACGTTGTTCTGGCCCCGCAGGGGATTAACCCCGCCGGAGGCCACCCCGACGTTGCCGGTGATCATGGCCAGGTTGGCCAGATCCTTGACATTGTCCACCCCGGTGGTGTGCTGGGTGATGCCCATGCAGTAAACAATGGCGGCCGGCTTGTTGGTGGCGTAGATCTCCGCCATCTGACGCAGGGTCTCCGCCGGGACGCCGGTGATCTGGGCCACCTTGTCCGGCGGATACTCTTCCAGCTTGGCCTTCAGGGCCTCAAAATTTTCACAGCGTTCATCGATGTAGGCCTGGTCCTGCCAGCCTTCCTTGAGGATGATGTGCATCAGGCCGTTAATCAGGGCGACGTCGGAGCCCAGGCGCTGCTGCACCGCGATCTCCGCCAGGTCGGACATCTGAATCCAGCGGGGGTCGGCCACCACGATCTTGGCGCCGTTGGCCCGGCCCCGCATGATCCATTTGGCGGCGATGGGATGGTTTTCCGTAGTGTTGGAGCCGATGATAAAAATCGCTTTGGCGTCGGCAAACTCGGGGATGGAGTTCGTCATGGCGCCGGAACCGAAAGCCGCGGCCAGACCGACCACGGTGGAGCTGTGTCAGAGCCTGGCGCAGTGGTCCACGTTGTTGGTGCCGATGGCGGCCCGGGTGAGCTTCTGGATCAGGTAATTCTCTTCGTTGGTCACCTTGGCCGAGGCCAGCACCGCCACCGCGTCCGGCCCGTATTTCTCGATGACTTTTTTCAGCCCCGAGGCCGCGGCGTCCATGGCTTCGTCCCAGCCCACCGGCGCCAACTCGCCGTTTTTCCTGAGCATGGGGGTCTTCAGGCGCTGGTCGCTGCCGATGAACTCATGAATATTCCAGCCCTTGATGCAGAGGCTGCCTTCGCTCACCGGGTGGGTCTTCACCGGCAGCGAGGAGATGACGTCCTCGTTTAAAACTTCCAGCAAAATGCCGCAGCCGCAGCCGCAATAGGAACAGGTGGTGGAAACGGTGCGAAAGTCCATGGAGCACTCCTAACTTATTAAGTTTACATTTAAAATAGTCTTTGTGGATTAATTCACGTTCATCTTAGCACAAATTTGGGCCAAGTGGCAAGGGGCCAGGGAAAAATGTGGAAAAAGATTGGTTTGGATTGTATGGTTGTTCTTTTGAAAATATAGCGCTTTCCTGGATTCCTGTACCTCAGGATGGACGGTGACCCGGAAGCAGCGGAGTAACCAAAAAACCACCGTCAAAGCTCCAAGGACATCAAGAAAGTTAAGGCGCCAGGGAATGTCCCGGGCGCCTTAATTATTCTTGGTGTCTTGGTGGTAAAAATCCTGGCCGTGCACCCTTCTTCGAATCCGCCACCACCGGTGCGGCGGGCCAGGGGGTTGATGGATTAGCGTCCGCCGCGACACAGACCGCCTGGCTTACCGCTGCTTCCTTCCGGACCTGACGGGGTTCACCAGCGTCTGTTGCGCAGGGTCCAATCCGCCGCCCTGGTCAGCCCACCCCGGCAGCGCTGCGACCCTCAGGAAGGGACTTCAACCCCGCATAAGCGGTTCTCGGGTTACAGGGCACCGCTAACTCCCCATCTAGCACGGCCAGGCATATAACTGCTCGAGATCACGGGCGCTCAACGATCAACCCGCTCCCGCATCTCTTTGCCAACCTTAAAGAAGGGCAATTTCTTGCCCTCCACTTTGATGAGATCGCCAGTCTTGGGGTTCCGGCCCTTGTAGCCGTTGTAAAACTTGACCTTAAAGCTACCAAAGCCGCGGATTTCGATGCGCTCCTGTTGCACGAGGGCCTCCGCCATGTTTTCAAAAACGGCGTTCACCACCATTTCCGCCTTCTTCAGGGTGATGTTTTCGGCTTTGGCCAGGGCCTCGATGAGCTGCGACTTATTCATGCCGCTCTACTCCTTGGTGGGATGCGCCGCAGTCCCGGACCGGGGGTGACTTCGGCGTATCGGCTAATTTGGCCAAATTATAAACAAAATCGGACGCAAAGGTAAAGCAAAATTTTGGCTTTACTGCTTCGGCAGCGGAAATTATCTTCCCCGCGGGAATGGTTTCAGCCGGAGCGTTCCTGAGGCCCCTTTCTTTTGCTCCCGACCGGACCTAATTTTAGGCAAGCAGTCGGCAAAATTTCTGTTTTTTAGGAGGCGCTCATGATTCCTGCCACCCAGCGCTCCCGGCTCCTGGACGCGGCCCGGGAGGTTAAAGAGCGGGCCTATGCCCCTTACTCCCATTTCCGGGTGGGCGCGGCTCTCCTGACTGCCCGGGGGAACATCTTCTCCGGGGCCAACGTGGAGAATGCCTCCTACGGCCTGAGCCTCTGCGCCGAGCGGGCCGCCATCGCCGCGGCCGTGGCCGCCGAAGGCCCGGGCCTGAAGATCCGGGCCCTGGCCGTGCTCTCAGACGCCCCGGGGGCCTGCCCGCCTTGCGGCGCCTGCCGCCAGGTGATCGCCGAGTTCGCCGAGGAAGCGGTCATCATCTTCCCAGGACCCGATGGCCCGGTGGAAATGGGCCTGGAAGCGTTGCTGCCGCAAAGTTTTCGTCTAAGACCGAAATGTTAAGCCGGTCTGGAGACCTGGCCGGCTTAACCAAGCCGGAAACTCATCATCAGCCGTAAATATCAGGTAACAATTGTTATGGAGAGGGGCAACCCCAGGGAAGGATTTTTCCCAACCCGGAGGAGCAAAGCTTTGAGTGGCGACCCTCTCGCAAGAATCTCAGCGGGCTTTTCGGGATACCGGTATTAGTCCGGGCCAGGTCAACAGGAATCTGCGCAGGCAGTCCCGACAAAAATAATGCCTGCTTCCAGGAATCAGGCGCATCCACCACCTTCTCCTTACCCGGACCATCTGCTTCCCGCAATCGGGGCATTCCGGCGAATCATTCATCAGACCAAGACCTGCTCATCAAGGCTTCCCCGGAAAAAAGCGGCCTCAACCGGGCGGCGGTCTCTGTTCTATCAATAACCTATTGAAATAATTGTTAATAATAAAGTTATAACATTTCCAAACGGCTAACCGGAAAAAATTGACAACCCGGGGAGGAGGTCTGTGGAACCGGCGCCCGGGTTTAGGTCGGACAGGAAAACCGGGGATGGGGTTTGGCCTAGCTGGAGGCGGCATCCGGATTCGAACCGGAGAATAACGGTTTTGCAGACCGTTGCCTTACCTCTTGGCTATGCCGCCTCTAAAAAGAACTGGAGCGGGAAACGGGATTCGAACCCGCGACTTCAACCTTGGCAAGGTTGCACTCTACCACTGAGTTATTCCCGCTCGCTGTATTAAGATATTTTCGTAAAATTGCCCGGCTTGTCAAGGGGAAAAAACCGGTTTTCAGTTTCCGGTTTCCGGTTTCCGCTTAAACCCCGGAAAATCAAGGGATTCTCATGATAACCCTGTGGCCGTATTTATTCGGGTTTCTTTGGCTCATGGTTGACCGCGGACCGCTTTTTCAATCATCCTGCTGGGCGTCGAACAATTTTAACTGCGGCGCCTCCCGGCTGGCCGGCCGCCGCCGGGAGCGGGCCAGGCGGGGCAGGCCCATGGGGTCCAGGCTGCCGGCCTCCAGGTTTTCCAGCACTTCCCGGGCCCGATCGATAACCTCCTGAGGCACCCCGGCCAGCCGGGCCACCTGGATGCCGTAGCTCTGGGGCGCGGCCCCGGGGGCCAGTTGGTGCAGAAAAACGATGTCGGCCCCGGCTTCGGACACGAGGACCTGAAAATTCTTCACCCGGGGTTTGAGGCGGGTCAGTTCGGTGAGTTCCTGGTAATGGGTGGCGAACAGGGTCTTGACCCCGGCGCCCTCCAGGTCGTGGAGGTGCTCGGCCACCGCCCAGGCCAGGGCCAGGCCGTCAAAGGTGGAGGTGCCCCGGCCGATCTCGTCCAGGATCACCAGGCTGCGGGGGCTGGCCTGGTGCAGGATGCGGGCCGTCTCATGCATTTCCACCAGGAAAGTGCTTTGACCCCGGCCGATGTCGTCCACCGCTCCCACCCTGGTGAAGATGCGGTCGGTGAGGCCGATATGGGCCGCCTCGGCCGGCACGAAGCTCCCCAGGTGGGCCATAAGCGTAATAAGGGCCACCTGCCGCAGGATGGTGGATTTTCCCGACATGTTGGGGCCGGTGACGATGAGCACCTGGGCCCCGGCGTCCAGGGTGACGTCGTTGGGGACAAAGGCCCCGGCGGGCAGCAGCCGCTCGATTACCGGGTGGCGCCCCTGCCTGATCTCCAGCATCGGCTCCGGGGACAATAGCGGGCGGCAGTAACGGTGCAGGGCGGCCAGTTCGGCCAGCGCCGCCAGCGCGTCCAAGAGGGCCAAGGCTCGGGCCACCTCCTTGAGCCGCGGGACCTCCACGCCTAGCCGCTTCCGCAGGTCCAGGAAGAGTTCGGCCTCGCGTTTGATGCGCCGCTCTTCCGCCCCCAGGACCCGGGACTCGTACTCCTTGAGGTCCGCGGTGATGAAGCGCTCGGCGTTCACCAGAGTCTGTTTGCGGATGTAGTGGGCCGGGGCCAGGTGCAGGTTGGCCTTGGAAATCTCCAGGTAATAGCCGAAGACCTTGTTGTAGCGCACCTTGAGGCTGTTGATGCCGGTGGCGGCGCGCTCCTGGGCCTCCAGGCGGGCGATCCAGTCCTTGCCCTCCCGGCTGAGACCGATGAGTTCGTCCAGTTCGGCGTCATACCCCTCCCGAATAAGGCCGCCGTCCTTGAGCCCCTGGGGCGGGTCGTCCACCAGGGCCCGGGCGATCAGGTCCTGGAGGTGGGGCAAAGGGTCCAGGTCACCGGCCGCCTCAGCCACCAGGGCCGGGAGCTCCTCGGGCAATAATTCCTTGAGCCGCGGCACCCTTTCCAGGCCCAGCCGGATGGCGGCCACCTCCCGGGGGGTGGCCTGTTCCAGGGCCAGCCGGGCGGTGAGGCGCTCCAAATCCCCCAGGCCCTTCAGGGTCTGGCGAAAGCCTGGCCGCAGCAAGCCGTGCTCCTTAAAGAATTCCACCCCGTCCAGCCGGGCCTCGATGGGCGCCGGCTCTTTCAAGGGATAGCGCAGCCAGCGGGCCAGCTCCCTCGCCCCCATGGGGGTGATGGTGCAGTCCAGCACATCCAGCAGCGAGCCCTGGCGGGAGCGGCTGCGCCAGGTCTCGAAGATCTCCAGGTGCCGCAGGGTGGCTTCGTCCAGTCCCAGGTAGTCATCCCGGGAGTAAGGCAGGAGCCGGTCCAGGTGGGGCAGCTCCGGGGTCTGGGAGTCGTGCAGATAGCGCAGGATGGCCCCGGCTGCGGCCACTCCCAGGGCCTGGTCCTCCACCCCGAAGCCGTCCAGAAACAGGGTGCCCAGGGTCCGGCCCAACTCTTGCCGAGCCGCCTCCGGATCGAAGGCGTGGCGGCCCAGTAGCCGCCGGGTGGGCGGAGTATCAAAGGGCGCCAGAGCCGCGCTCAGCAGGGTCTGGTCGTCGTCTTCCGGCACGATGAGCTCCGCCGGCTTCAAGCGCCAGAGCTCATCACTCAGGCCGTCGGCTCCTTCTCCCTGGGTAAGGCGAAACTCCCCGGTGGACAGGGACAGATAGGCCAGGCCCCAGTGGGGACCCTTACAATTCACCGCGGCCAGGTAGTTGTCCTGCCGGGCGTCCAGCGCGGCGGGGTCCACCAGGGTGCCCCGGGTGAGAACCCGGGTCACCTCCCGGCGCACCAGGCCCTTGGCCTGGGCCGGGTCCTCGGTCTGGTCGCAGACCACCACCTTGAAGCCCGCGTCCAGCAATTTGGCGATATAACTTTGGGCCGCGTGGATGGGAAAGCCGGCCATGGGGATGCGCTCGGCTTCGGCCCGGCTCCGGGAAGTGAGGGCGATGTTCAGGGCCGCCGCGGTCTTTTCGGCGTCCTCGAAAAAGGTCTCGTAAAAGTCCCCCATCTGGAAGAGAAGCAGGGCGTCGGCGTACCGGGCCTTGAGGTCCAGGTACTGCCGGAGCATGGGGGTGAGTTTATCCGGCGGGGAGTCGGCCATGACGGCAACAAACGGCTTGCGGGATTTTATCAGAGGACCCAATCCGGAGGCGGGCTTGGGTCCTGACGGTCATCATTCAGGTTGGGAAGTGCTTTTGAACTCCGGCGCGGCCTCGGCCGCCAAGCCTGCCTGCTTCAGTTCCTGGGCCAGAATCTCCAGGTTGTGTTTGAGCTGGCGGATGGTCGAGCGCTGCACGATGACCTCGTAGATGCCGTACAGGGAGGCGGTGAAGGCCCCCAGGAAAAAGCAGAACAGGACCATCACCCACAGAGGCATGTCGGGGCTCTTGAATTTGACCAGATAGAGATCGAGCTTCAGGGTCACCGTGTGCCGCAACATCTCCAGGTTTTCGACGATAAAGACGATGGCCAGTAGAATGATAATGGTGGAGACTATCACTTTAAGGAAACGCATGTCCGCTCCTCGTCGCAGATGGCCTGAAATTGGGGCGCCAGGCGCTCATAGGTCTGGCGAAAGTGCTCCGGGATCACCCGGACGTCGGCAAAAACCGGAATAAAGTTGGTGTCGCCGTTCCAACGGGGCACCACATGGAAGTGGAGGTGGCTCTCCACCCCGGCCCCGGCCACGATGCCCAGATTGAGCCCGACGTTGAAGCCGTCGGGGCGCATCACCTGCTTTAAAATGGCCAACGCTTCCCGCAGCTTGACCATCAGGTCCAGGTTCTCCTCCGGGGTGAGTTCATCCAGACCGGGGGTATGCCGCAGGGGCGAGATGAGCAGATGCCCGTTGATGTACGGGTATTTATTCATCATGATCCGGGTAAGGCGGCCGCTGAAGAGCACCAGCCGCTGGGCCAGGTCCTCCCCGGCTTCCGGGCAGAAGATGCAGCCCGGCTGCTTATCCTGGCCCAGGATATAATCCATGCGCCACGGGGCCCACAAGACTTTCATGCTGCTGACGGATTCCCCTTTCTCCCCTGCGGGACAACCGAATTCTAGGAATATAGCACGCCCGCCCAAAGATTCAAGGGCTTTTCAGTGAAAACACCGGCCTTATCCGCCCCACCTCCTCCTTCCGGTGATTAAGAATGGCCGGCTCCCGGAAGGGGGCCAGGGCCGGTCCGGCCTCCGGGGTCATCAGCCCCAACTGCTCCAGCAGGGCCACCACGCTGGGGTTCATGGCCCGCACCCCGCCGTCTTCGATCTTCAGTAAACTTATAGGGCGGCCTGTGGCCGCCGTAATTCGGCGGGCGCAGCCCGCCCTATAAATTACCTGCTTCTGGATGAATAAGGCCGTAAAGCGGGAAAGCGCAGCCCCTCCCGCCTTCGGCAATTCGGTTCTTTGCGACTCACCAGTGAAGCAAAGATTCACCACAGAGGCACAGAGAGCACAGAGACTTCACAGAGAGAAAAATAATTTTTGCTTCTCGCCTCTGTGCCTTTCTCTGTGTCCTCTGTGTCTCTGTGGTAAATTTTTTCCTTCAAATTGCCCCATAACCACAGGCTGGAAGCCTGCGCTACCAGGCTTTTAGTCCTTAATGTTAAACACCGGCCTTATCCGCCCCACCTCCTCCTTCCGGTGATTAAGAATGGCCGGCTCCCGGAAGGGGGCCAGGGCCGGTCCGGCCTCCGGGGTCATCAGCCCCAACTGCTCCAGCAGGGCCACCACGCTGGGGTTCATGGCCCGCACCCCGCCGTCTTCGATCTTCAGGGCCACCCCCAGGCCGCCGTCCATGATGCTCAGGGCGTAACCCCCTTCCGAGCCTGATTTGGCGAAGATTTTCTGCGGCAGGGCCTGCATGGCCATGGTTTCCAGGCGGCCGTCGCCGGCGATGTGCCGCGGGTGCGACAGGATGCCCGCCATCAGGTCGCCCGCCGGAGAGCCTTCTTGCGCCGCGGCCAGGCGGGCGTAGCCCAGGGCGATATTTTTCAGGGGCACATAGAACACCGGGGCGCCGCAGCCGTCAATGGCCACCTTGATCTGCGGCTTCGGCACTCCGGTGATCCGGGCCACGTGGCCCAGGATGAGCTGCTGCACCGGGTGGGCCGGATTCAGATAATCCTCGATGGGCCATTTGTGGTATACGCAGAGGGCCAGCATGGCGGCGTGTTTGCCGGCGCAGGTGTGGTGCAGGGGGCTTGGTTTCTGTCCGGCCTGGGCCAGGGCCTGGGCCGTGGGTTTGTGCAGGGGCGGGTGGACGCCGCATTGCAGGGCGTCGGATTTCAGGCCCAGGCGTTCCAGGATCGAAGTGATCAGGAAGACCTGAAATTCCTGGCCGGAGAGCGACCCGGAGAACAGGGCCAGTTCCGCCCCCTTGAAGCCGAAGGCCGCCGCCGCCCCGCTGGTGACCACCGCCAGGGCCTGAAAGGGCTTGGCCAGGGAGCGCAGGCAGACCCAGACCTCCGGGTCGCCCACCTGGTGGATCAGCTTACCCTGCGCATCCGCGACCACTATCTGGCCGCGGTGGCGGCTTTCCACTTCGGGGCCGCGGGTGACTTCCACTAAAACCGGGGGGGTTGAAAAATTTGACATGGATTTTCCTTTGCTTATAGCTTTCAGCGGTCAGCTTTCAGCTTAAAAAGCCATTAAAATAAAGTGGGCAGGACCCACCAAATCTTCTTCTGGTTCCCAAGCTCCCGCTTGGGAACCCACTTTGGTTCAAAGCTCTGCTTTGCGAAACGGCCATCGCGACGATACAATCAATTTTTGCCAAGCTGGAGCTTGGCGCCAAAGGGCGTCCCCAAGCAGGAGCTTGGGGACGAGATGAAAACTTCCGTTTGGGATCTCCTACATTTAAAACCAGCAGGGGGGAGGATGCAACGAAATTTCCAGGAAGGGGTATGCAGAGGCGCAATTCATTCGCCTGGATTAATCACGCCCCTGGAGACTTATGCAGAAAATTGCCTGTGCTAATCACCAATCAACAAATTAACCGCCCGCAGGGTGGTGTAGATATTATTCTGCGCGCCTTCGGCGATCCACTGGCGCAGGGCCAGGTAGTCCGGATCGGCCTGGTCCCAAAAGGCCCCGCCGCCGTGCAGGGCGCCGGGAAGGGTCTTTTGCAGCATCAGGCTCTGCCCCGGATCGGCGGTATTCGCCACGGCGCGCACTCCCCGCTTGACGTTGCCGCTCACCGCGGACCCCCGGTAATTGATGAGGTCCAGGGTGCAACTATAGTCAATGGAGGTGGACGGCGGCTCTATATCGGTCATGGTGACCAGGCGGGTCTTGGTGCTGCCTTGGATATGGCAGGGGGCGCATTTGCTGCTGAAGATGGGCTGGATATGCTTGGTGTAGAGCAGTCCCGAGGCCGGATAGGAAGGCTGCATGGGCAGGTGGGAAACCCGCAGGGCGCCTCGGGAGCCTGTGGGGCTGTGGTGCATGTTGCAGGACATGTACTTGCCGGTGGCCGAGCCCACCGGGGCCACGGTCACCATGGGGCGGACCACATTGCCATAGCGCACCCAGCACTTGTATTGCCAGGTCCGCGGATCGGCGGGATCGGCCGGCTGCACCAGGTTGCATTCCTCATCTAAAACATACATCGGTTCGGTCACGCCGCCGTGACTGTAAACGGCGTAAGGGTTGCTGGCGATGGGAGCGGCGGTCCAGAAATTGCCCACCTCATTGGCGGTGACGCTGATAATATTTCCGGCCCGGTCTTCCACGATGATCTCACCCCCCGGCAGCGGGGTTTTGCCGGCCTTGTCGGCATACAGGGTGCCCGCGATGGTCCAGAGTTTGGTCTGGGCGGCGCCTCCCGGGGTGTGACAATTGCCGCATTGCACGCCGGCCTGGTGCAGACCAACCCCCGCTCCATTGTCCTTGCCGGGGACGTGCCCCTGCGGCGCGGGTTGGTGCACCCGGCCGGTGGAGTTAAAATCATTCTCGTCATAAGCCGCCGCCAGGGACGCAACACAGAAAACTACTACCATGATACACGTTATAATTTTCATAACCCCTTCCCCTCTCCATAATATTTTTGGTAATATCTTCAGATCAAACATGCCAAGAACATTAGATCTCATTCCTGTTATGCAACTCATGAGCTACCATCCCCATGTTACACTCACAATACTCTTGAGGAATTCGGAGGCACAATTCACGCAACGCCGACACAATTCGGGCTTGGCCAGGCGCTATCCCGACTTATCGCTATATATTGAGGATTTATTAAGAAAGGAAATACAGGTTAGTTTTTGATGGGTTTATCTTAAGGATTCATCGGGGTTAGTCAATAGGTATAAATACCTATTATATATCGGTATAAGTACCTATTTCTAAGCATGTTATTATTTGTTAATAATTATTACTAAAATATTATCAAGTTTTAGGTCATATCCTTTTATTAACTTTGGCTATTAATTAGCAGATGATCCTTAGCTGCCTCGTGATGATGAGCACCCATAATCCGGTTTTATTTTATAGACTAATTATTAGCCAACGTTTGACTTATTTTTTGTTTTATGAGCATTGGTTCGATTCAGTATCATGACTGCTCAAGACTTGAAAAATCTAATTTTAGTAAAAAATGCCAAGACCTTGCGGCAAAATGTAATGGTCTGGGGAAGGCGGGGTGGCGGCCGCCGGACCGGATCACCGCCACCAGGCGGCGTAGAGCAGGGCCAAGGTCAGGGTGAGGCCGGTAAGGAAGTGGGTCTGGATGGTGAGGGCCTGGGCCCGGACGAATTCGGCTTCAGTGGGGGCATGGCGCCAAACCAGGCGGATGGCCCCCAGGGCCGGGGGCAGGGCCACCAGGGCGGCAATGATGAGATCGGGCAACACGAAGTATTCCAGCAGGAAGAAGAGGCTGGCAAAGGGAGCCAGCATCAGGACGGCGTAAATCCAGCGGGAGCGTTTAAGCCCCAGGCGGGCCACCAGGTGGCGCTTGGCCGCGGCCACGTCGGCCTCCAGGTCGGGAAATTCGTTGATCCAGATGATGGCGGTGATGAGGAAGGCCAGGGGCAGGCCCACCGCGGCCCCCACCGGCTGGAGCCGGCCGCTCTGGACGTAGTAGCTCCCCAGGGTGAGCAGCGGCCCGAAGGCGCCAAAGATGAGGGCCTCACCCAGGCCCAGGCTCATCAACTGCACCGGCGAGGCGGAATAGCAGAAACCGGCCAGCAGGCCCAGAAAGCCGAAAACCGCCACCCAGGGGCGCTGGGCGTAATAAATCAGGGCCAGGCCGCAGACCACCCCCAGGGCCAGGAAGAAATAGGCCAGGGTCTTTACCGTTTCGGCCGCCAGGTCTCCGTCCTGGATCACCCGGCTGCCGCCGCTGAAGGGGGTGACATGGAGATTCAGGGGATCGCTGCCGAAGGAGTCGTAATAGTCGTTGATCAGATTGGCCCCGGAATGGAGGGCCGCCACCCCCAGCAGGTTGAGGCAGAAAAATAACAGATTGAAGCTCTGGTGCAGCCAATAGGCCAGGGCCGTGGCCACGGTCACCGGCAAGAGCGACCCGGTGAGAAAGGGCAATCTCAGGGCCTTGAAAAAAATTAGTATGGTAGTCATAAACCTGCCCCAGTTTGGGGGGATTATAGGAGTCCGGCCTGGGCCTGTCAACTTGGAAGAGTTTCGAGTTCCGAGTTCCGAGTTCCGAGTTCGAGTTTTTTTAGCGGTTGCCAAAAATTATTGCCATTCATCCCACTCGTGCTGGCCCCCAAAACCCCCTTTTTGATAAGCATCCCTGAAATCCCGGAATTTCGCTTCCAGAGGCACTGCCGTGTCTTTTCCCGAAAATCGCTGTCCTCAAACCGGCTCTCGTCTTTCTTGTTCCGCAAATCGCCGCAAAGTCGCCTCAGCTGGGGCAACTCCGGCTGAAACCCCCGGGTCAGCTTTTCGCCTGGCAAACCGGATAGAGATAATTTCATTGCAGGATGCAGCCAAAATGGCTAGAATTCAGTGTTTAAGATTTTTATGGAGAGGGGACCAGGGGCTTCCAAACTCACCCAAACTCTCCCGGCCCTCCCCTCAAAATAATAACCGAGGAGGAATGAATCATGGCTCGCCCGAAGATAACCGTGGTGGGGGCCGGCAACGTGGGGGCCACCTGCGCCCATTGGGCCGCGGCCCGGGAGTTGGCCGACGTGGTGCTGGTGGACGTGGTGGAGGGCCTGCCCCAGGGCAAGGCCCTGGACCTGATGCAGGCCCGGCCCATCTTCGGCTTCAACGTCAACGTGGCGGGGGCCAACGACTACGAAGCCACCAAAGGTTCGCAAGTGGTGATTATCACCGCCGGCATCCCCCGGAAACCCGGGATGAGCCGGGAAGACTTGATCAATACTAATAAAAACATCGTTTCCGCGGTCACCAAAGAGGTGGCGGCCCGCTCCCCCAACGCCTTTATCATTGTGGTGGCCAATCCCCTGGACGCCATGTCCTACGTGGCCCTGAAGGTGAGCGGCTTCCCCAGCAAGCGGGTCATGGGCATGGCCGGCATTTTGGACACCGCCCGCTTCCGCTGCTTCATCGCCATGGAACTGAAGGTGGCGGTGGAGGAGATCCAGGCCATGGTGCTGGGCGGCCACGGCGACGACATGGTGCCGGTGGTCAGCGCCACCAACGTCTCCGGGGTGCCGCTGACCAGCCTGCTCTCCAAGAAGCGCATCGACGCCCTGGTGGAGCGCACCCGCAAGGGCGGCGGCGAAATCGTGGCCCTGCTCAAGACCGGCTCGGCCTATTACGCCCCGGCCGCGGCCGCGGTGCAGATGGCCGAGGCCATCATCAAGAACCACCGCCGGATGGTGCCGGTGAGCGCCTACCTCACCGGGGAATACGGCCTCAACGACATCTATTTCGGGGTGCCGGTGATCCTGGGTGGCGGCGGCATCGAGAAGATCATCTCCCTGGAGCTCACCAGGGAAGAAGAGGCCATGCTGCAAAAGTCGGCGGCTGCGGTGGCCCGCACCCGGGATGACCTGAATATGTAGAAAAATAGGGACACCTCCTATTTTTCAAGGTAATTACCTCATGGCTTGAAAGAATTGAAAAATAGGAGGTGTCCCTATTTTTCCAGTGGGGCGGCCCGAAATGGCCGCCCTGACTATTTTGGGCTGGCTTGACTTAAGTCATGGTACCGTCAATCCAGGTGATTAAAATATAGATAAAAGCAAGGCGCAGATTATTCGGGTACGCCCGGAAAGATATTAAGCGAAATTTCACCGAGGGAAGACGACCATGGCAAAGCGGCAAATCATCAGGATAGACCAGGAAAAATGTGACGGCTGCGGGCTCTGCGCGCCGTCGTGCGCCGAAGGGGCCATCCAGATCGTGGACGGCAAGGCGCAGTTGCTGGCGGACAAGTTCTGCGACGGGTTGGGGGCCTGCCTGGGGGAATGTCCCCAGGGCGCGCTGACCATCGAGGAGCGAGAGGCTGAAGAGTTTGTGGGCCCGGCTCCGGGATACGAAGTGCACCATCCGGCGCCGGAAGCCCCGGCCTTCGTCTGCCCCGGCAGCGCCATGCGGCAGTTTGAGCGCACGGGAACCCCGGCCGCCGGGGAATCGGCCCTGGCCCACTGGCCGGTGAAACTCCGGCTGGTGGCCCCCAAGGCCCCCTTTCTGAAAGACGCCAAGCTCCTGGTGGCGGCCGACTGCGCCCCCTTTGCCGCCGGGGACTTCCACGCCCGCTTCCTGCAAGGCCAGGCGGTGGTCTGCGGCTGCCCCAAGTTCGAGGAGGCCGAGGCCAGCGTGGCCAAGCTGACGGCCATCCTCAGAGAGAACGAGATTCAGGAAATCACCATCGTCAACATGGAAGTGCCCTGCTGCTTCGGGCTGGTGCAGGTGGTGCGCCAGGCCATGGAAGCCGCCGGCAAGACCCCGCCGGTCACCATCTGCACCCTGGGCACCGCCGGCCAGGTCCTGCAACAGCAGAAAGTGCGGGGAAAGTGAGGCGCGGTCATGGAACAGATGAAATGCCCCGGTCAGGACACCCGTTTCTGGAAACCCGGCGACATCTTTGTGGCCGAATGTCCCAAGTGCGGCGCGGAGATCGAGTTTTTCAAGGATGACGCCCGGCGGCGCTGCGCCTGGTGCGGCCACATGTTTTATAATCCCAAGATCGAGCTGGGCTGCGCCGAATGGTGCCAGTACGCCGAAAAGTGCGTCCCCGACCTGGTGCGGGCCAAAAAAGCGGCCCAGACCTTCAAGGAAATTCTGGCGGAGCAGGTGCGCCAATATCTCCAGGATGAGGCCGCCTGGGAGGCCACCGAGGCGGCGATGCACTATGCCCAGGACCTCCTCAAGGCCGAAGGCGGCGACCCCAAGGTGGTGCTGGCCGCGGTCCTGCTGCACCGGGTGGAGCCGGCTAAGGCCCGCGATTTTCTAACCGAACTGGAGACCGAACCGGAACTGGTGGAGGCCATTCTGGAGCTCATCACCGGCGGCGGCGAGGACCGGGACCTGAACCGCCAGCTTTACCGGGATGCCCTGCATCTCCAGACAAACCAGCCCGACGCCCCTTTCCACACTACCACCGCCCGGCGCCTGGCCCAGGGAAAACAGAGGTAGCCCGCAACCAGGATTAGCAAAAAGGGAGGCAAAGGAGCCAAGGTCCAAACGACCTTGGTTTTTCCTTTTTCACGCCCGGGTCTGTCCCAATTCGCCGCCAAGGGGACTTTTTTCCCCGGACAGGTAGGACAGCCGGGGAAAAAAATGTTACTATTTTGAAAATCATAAAAGTAACGCAAGGAACATGCATGTCACCACGCAAGTTTAAAGGCAAAATCCATCAAGACCCCGGGGAGGCTTTGGCCAAAGGACCCCGGGAGGTGATGGCCTCCATCTGGGAGGAATATTTGGCTGCGGTCCTGGAAATCTCCGCCGAAAGCGAGCGGTTTAAGCTGCTGCGCCGTCAGATCGAGGACTCCGCCGGGTTCAAAGAAATATTCGATAGCTGGAACGACCTGCCCCTGGCGGCCCGGGGCGCAGCCTGGCGCCGCCTGATGAACGCGGCCGGGAATAAATATGCGGAGGTCTCGGAAGACTGCATCCGCTGCGGGGAGTGCTGCACCTTGGGCAGCCCTACCCTGCTCATTCATGACCTGCCCCTGTTTCAGCAGGAAATCCTCACCTGGAACGATGTCTATACCCTGCGGCCCGGGGAGCAGGTTGCCAACCGCGAGGGCCAGGTGGAGCCCCTGACGGAGGAACGCCTGAAGATCCGGGAACTGCCCGGCAGCCGCCAATGCTGGTTCTTTATGGCCGCCAATAATTCCTGTCGCATCTACGACCAGCGCCCGGAGCAATGCCGGCGTCAGAACTGCTGGGGCGAGCCGCCCCGGCCCCCGGCGGTGGCCCAGCTTCTGAGCCGCAAGCACCTGTTCGAGGCGGTGCCGGAAGTCTGGAACCTGATCCACGCGCATCAGGAGCGCTGCGACTGCGCCAGGGTGGCCCAGGCCCTGGCGGCGCTGACCGCGGGCCGGGAAGAAACCGAAGAGGTCTTGTTCGAGGCCCTGCACTTCGACCACTACCTGCGCCAGATGTTGATCAATGACTGGGAGTTGACCCCGACGGCCACCGAACTGCTCCTGGGCCGGCCCCTGTCACAGTTTCTGGAAACGCTGGGACTGGACGCCATCCTCACCCCGGAGGGGGTCTTCCGGCTGGAAAGGCGTAATGACCAATAAGCCATAAAACTGCTCACTGCTCACTGACCAGGAGGCCGCCATGATCACAGAGCTGATTAAGGGAAACCGCAGCTACCGCCGTTTCCATCAGGAGGAGCCGGTGTCCAGGGAAACGCTGCTGGAATTGGTGAATTTGGCCCGGCTGAGCGCCTCCGCCGCCAATCTCCAGCCGCTCAAATATTTCCTATCCTGGGAGCCGGAAAGCAACTCCGCCATCTTCTCCTGCCTGGCCTGGGCCGCCTATTTGTGGGACTGGCGAGGTCCGGTGGAGGGCGAACGCCCCGCCGCCTACCTTGTCATCCTGGGGGATACGGAGATTTCCAAGAACTTCGGCTGCGACCACGGCATCGCGGCCCAATCCATCCTATTGGGGGCCCGCGAGAAGGGGCTGGGCGGCTGTATGCTGGGTTCCATCCAGCGGGACCGGCTGCGGGAATTGCTCCAGCTTCCGGGGCACCTGGAAATTCTCCTGGTGCTGGCCCTGGGCCGCCCCCAAGAGACCGTGGTCCTGGAAGAGGTGGGACCCGACGGCAGCATCAAGTACTGGCGGGACGCGGCGGGGGTGCACCACGTGCCCAAAAGGAGGCTGGAGGACATTATTGTCAGCTAACCGGCCCCCATTCCGCCCGCCTTTACCATCAATTACGGCGATCCTGCGCCGCAGCAGAGGAGAATCATTTATGACGCCTTCCAGCCAGAAATTCACCGGCAGGCAGGTTTGGTACAGGTTGATGGAAGGGAATATGCGCTTTGTGCAAGGCCTCTTCCGGGGCCGCAATTTGCTGGACTTGCGCGGCGAACTGACCGGGGGACAGGCGCCCAAGGCCGCGGTGCTCTGTTGTTCGGATTCCCGGGTGCCGGCGGAAATCGTCTTTGATCAAAGTCTGGGCGATCTTTTTGTGGTGCGCACCGCCGGCATGGTGCTGGAACCCACCAGCATCGGCAGCCTGGAATACGCGGTGGCCCATTTGCACGTGCCCCTGCTGGTGATCAAGGGCCATGAAAGCTGCGGCGCGGTCACCGCGGCGGTGCAGCATCCCGAGCACTCGGAGGGCCATATCGGGGCCATCGTGCAGCAGATCGCCCCGGCGGCGGAGATGGCCCGGGGTACCGGCAAAAGCGGGGCCGAGTTGGTGGAGGCGGCCACCGCGCAGCACCTGCTGAACCTGGAGGAGGCCCTGCGGCGGCAGAGCCGGATCATCAGTGAGGCCCTGGATCATCAGCGCCTGGAACTGGTGGTGGCCAAATACCAGATTCATTCCGGCAAGGTGGACGCGCTGCAGGCCACCTTTTACGAATCATTTTAGCGAGGCAAGAAAAGAGGCCACCGCGCAGCTTCACCTCCTTTCAAGTTGCATTTTTGCTCGAAAAAGCGCGCCAGGGTCTCTTGGCGGCGAAAAAGGCAAGTATAAGTACAACTTAGGGAAGAAAAAACTGTGCCTCTGCCAAGTTAGCCATATTGCTAAGTTTTCCTGATTGAGCCGGCCTTTTTTGGGGGCCTTGGGCGCGGAATTCCGGGCCTGGGGGGCCAACCTGTGCCGGCACCTGAAGAATTTCCGCAGTTTGGTTCGCATAACTACCTTATTTTGCTAACTTTAGTTCGCTAAGGAGCCGTCGGCTGGGCGGTCCGGCGCCGACTCCGCGCCGCGGTTGCACCGCATTTGTGCCGCCTGGGGACCGGGCGCTCCGGGAGCGGGGCGGATAATTTCCTCATGCCGATAGCTTAAGGGCGGGGGCAAGAAATTTCCAGAAAGGCTGGGACAGTTGACGCGGATAAAGAGAGTTCAAGGATGCTAAAGGCGGGAGGCGCTTCGCTTTCCCGCTACCGGCTACGGGCTAAACTCTTGGGCCAGCTATAAGTGGATTCCTTTACCTCCCGGTAGTTGGCGTTTAAGGCTGGCTGCAGCAGAATGAGGGCGGCCAGGCGGCGGGCCATACGGGTGACTTCTTCAACCTCGTCCGGGGTCAGGGGGCGGCCCAAAAGGGGCCGTTCCCGGTAGGAGAGCCACTTTTTAATGACCTGGTAGCCGCCGATGTAGTAGTTCCAGACCTTCTCCGGGATATTCCGCCAGTAGGCCACTCCGTTCAGATAGATGTCGTAGGTGGATTCTCCCAGGCGCTCCAGGGCCGCCTCCACGGTGAGGCCCAGGGCCGGAGCGCCCTCCCGGATGGCCGCCAGTTCCTCGGGGGTGTAATCCCGCGGCACCGCCTTGCCTTTCCCCGGCATGGTCACGCCGTCCTTGCCGCCATAGCCCCAGCCGGCAGTGAGGGCCAGGTCGCCGGCGTCCGGGTTCAGGGGGCCGCCGCCCTCCCTGGCGATGACGGCCAGGACTTTCATCTCAGGCCGGGGAGTTCCCGCCGTGACTCCTGTAACCGGGTTTTCCGTGTCCAGCAGGGCGGCCACCTGTCGGCCCAGTTGGGCAGAGTTATTCAGGGCCGCGGCGGTGTCCGGCAGGGGAACCCTGGGCCAATCCTGGCGAATGCCGTCGGCGTTCTCCGTCAGGTAGGCAGGGGCATAGCCTACGGCCAGGGCGTGCATCCAGATAAGCCCGGCGGTCTCGGCGTTGGTGTCCGGGTCTGGTAGCCCCAGGGCGGCCAAATAGGTCCGGGCGGTAGCGGAGAGGTTGGCTCCGATGATTTCGTAAGGAGCGCTCTCCTCAAAAAGATGATTTTGCCCTGAATTATTATTTTGGGGTCGGTTTTTGTGAAGAAGTATGGGGAAAATAAATGAATTGGGCGGCATCATGTGGTAATCGCAAAGCTGCCGGGCGAATGTGAGAGGCGGGCCTTCGGGGGATTTTACGCCTTGGAATCTCGTAACGATTGCTGGTTCTCCTGACTTAAAAGAAAACCAGTATTCAGGACGTGGTTCTCGCCATAGTGGGCGAACTGGCGAGTAGTAGCACCACTGCAAATCAAAAGGACGCATAGCAAAAGGCAAAATTCTGGTTTCTTCATACTTCTCAGCCTCAAGCAGGCCGGCTCTTGCCTTTTTTGCATCAAATCGAGGGACATTCTTCGTTAAAGTGGTTTTTAGGCCTACTAACGTTTCCCAATCTGTATCTGGATCAAAATACTGCTTCATTCGATCCTGTAGTAGTGAGCGGTCGATAGAAATGAGGGCTTTTTGTCTATCTTCCGCTATTCCGGCAAAAAACCGTTCGGCAAGGGCATCAAGGCTCGGCCAGTCCAAATAATGGGACGCCACAGTTAAAGGCCGGAATGAGAACCTGTTGCCCTCCTCCGGGTGGGCCTGTTGATATTGCGCAGAAAAGTCTGGCGCCTTCAGACTTTCCAGCAAGTCGGCCCGCTTGGTCGCTCCCCAGAAATGGCGGAAATGCACCGAGTTGAGGCCCCGCAAAGAAACAGCCGAGGGCGGCTGTTCCACATCTTTTCGCACCATCAGGCAAACGGCGGTGCCTACCCGGATGCCCTCCCGGTTGTATTCAGTGGAAAAGACACTGGGGTCAGGCTTGCCGTCCGGAGTGAGCTTGCCGGTCTCCCGGCTGTCGCCGTTCAGGCAATCGAACCACAGGGCGTCAAATTCGGCCAGAAAACGCCGGCGCAGGACCAAAAACGAGGGGTCGCCCAGGTAGGAAAAGTTGGAGATGAAAGAGACCACCCCCTGGCCGGTCATCCCGGCGATGCGGCGTTCGGCCAGGCCGAAGAACCGGACGTAGAGGTCGTCCAGGTTGAACTTCTTGATACCCCACTTTTTAACCAGGCCTTCCTTGTAAGGCTCCACCAGGATTTTTTCGGCGGCGGCGCTCACCCCGGCGAAGGCGTTGTAGGGGGGATTGCCGAGAATGACCAGGATGGGCCGGTCCCGCTTCACTTCTTCGGCCGCGTCCCGTTCCTCCTCCATCTGGGGGAAGGCCAGCTGTTTCTTGGGGCCGGCGGGCGGCTCCCAACCCGTCAAGGCATTGGTGAGATAGACCCCGGCCCGCTCCCCCTTCTTGATAGTGGTCTCTGCGGCCAGGGGCGCACCCAGGTTTTGCAGATAGAGGCCCAACTGCAAGTGGGCCACGACAAAGGGGGCGGGCAGGATTTCAAAGCCGAAGACCCGGCCCAGGGCGGCCAGCTTGACCTTGTGGGCCACCAGGCCGTCACCCCCTTGGGCTTGCAGGGTGGCGTGGATGCTCTTCAAGACCTCCACCAGGTAGGCCCCGGTGCCGCAGCAGGGGTCGAGGACGTAGACCCTGGGGTCGGCCAGGCCGTCGGGGAGGTCCAGTTCCTGGCGAAGCACGGCGTCCACCCTGGCGACCATGTATTGCACGATTTCCGGCGGGGTGTACCAGACCCCCAGGTCTTTCCTCAGCTTGGGGTCAAAGGCTTCCAGGAAGGGTTCATAAAAATACTGAACCGCATGGCCTTCCTCGAACTGGGCGAAAAAGTCGGCCCGGCTCACCCGGTTCAGGCAGGCCTCGGTCCAGTCCAGGACTTCCACCAGGCCCAGGGGTTCCAGTTTGGAGGGCATGGAGAGTTGCTCGAACAGCGCCTGAATCATGGGGACGTGGAGATGCCAGGCGGCCTCCCGCCAGTGAAACCTGTCCTTCGGATTGATGGGGAGATGCTTTTTATGCCACAGCACCCAGGCGGAGAAGACCCCGTAAAAGATGGTCTGCACCAGGGTGGAGCGGAAAAAGTGCTCGCCTTTGTCGGGGTCGGCCTTGGTGCCCTCGAACTTCAGCCCGAGGGCCTCTTCCAGGGCATTCCTAAGCGTGTCCAGGGCCGGGAGTGCGACCCCCTCAATCCGGGCCCTGGCGTCCCGGGCGTAAGAGGCCAGGAACCAGGCCACCTCCTTGGGGGCGGCCAGGGGTGCGGCCTGGAGCATGACGCGCTTTAGGAACTCGATGAAGCGTTCGCCGTGGGCCGCGGCCAGGCGGCGGGGGTGGGCGGCTTCTCTCCAAAAGTCGGCTTCATTGGGGGCCAGGCGGTAGGCTTCCAGCTTCACCTGGTTGCCTTCGGCATCCTGTCCCACCAATAGGAAGTCCCGCAGATTGGTAACCAACACCTGCCGATATTTTCCCCAATATCGGGAGACCTGCTCCCCGCCGGCGGTGAGCCAGGCGTCCTCGCCGGCGGGCTTTACTTCAATGACCCCACGGGCCGGGACGGCGCCGGGCATTGGTTCAGTGGTCGTCTTCTGGAACTGGTCAGGGGTAAAAAGGCCGCCGTCCGGGAGACCGGCTCCCCGGTTCTTCAAGTTGATGAGGCACCGGACTTTGGGCTTGAGGGTCTTGCCGATTTCGTTGAAAAGATTGGATAACGCAGGGTAGTAGGAAGTCTCCGGGGTGGCCGCCCCGGTGGAGCGGATCTGGTGAAGTTCCAGGATATAGGTTTCGAAGAGGTTCATCAGGTCTCACTCAGAAACATTATGCCACGAGTAAAGACCGTTACGTTAATACTTTTTGGAGAGTGTTGCGGCTGGCAATTTCGTGAAAAAAAATATTCCATCCCGATGGTCCTCGAGGGGATAAAAAAGCAAAAAACGGGAGGCGGGGCGCTTTCCCGCTACATCTGCGGCTGTTCCACATAAACACCGGTTCACCGCGGCTTCCCGGAGGAAAGACTTTCGGGGCAAAACCGGCGTCTCCCTTATTACTCCCCTGCTGATCTCCTGGCGTCAGGCGGCGCGGAAGCGGCGGGTTTCGATGCCGTACTGCTTGATCTTGTAGCCCAGGATGCGGAGGCTGGTGTCCAGGATATGGGCGGCCTTGCTCTGGTTGCCCCGGGTCTGGCGCAGGGCCTCGGTGATCAGCTCCTTCTCCAGCTTCTCCACCTGGGAGGCCAGGCCGCTGTTGGGGGAGGCGCCGGGCTCCTGGCGCTGCAGGGAGGGCGGCAGGTGGACGCTGAGGATGGTGTCCTCGTCGCAGACCAGCACGGCCCGCTCGATGATGTTTTCCAACTCCCGGACGTTGCCGGGCCAGGGGTACTGCATGAGCAGGTCCAGGGCCGGGGCCGAGAGGCGCTGCACCGGTTTCTGGTGCTCGCCGGAGTACTTGGCCAGGAAGTGGTCGGAGAGAAGGGGGATGTCGGCCATGCGCTCCCGGAGCGGCGGCAGATAGATGGGAAAGACGTTGAGCCGGTAGTAGAGGTCCTCCCGGAAGAGGGCCTTGGCCACGGCCTGTTCCAGGTCCCGGTGGGTGGCGGCCAGCAGCCGCACGTCGGCCTTCAGGGTGGCGGCGCCCCCCAGGCGGGTGAACTCCCGCTCCTGGATGACCCGCAGCAGCTTGAGCTGGACGTTGGGGCTGAGGTCGCCGATTTCATCCAGGAAGATGGTGCCGCCCTGGGCCAGTTCGAAGCGGCCCTGCTTGCGCTGCAAGGCCCCGGTGAAGGCCCCCCGTTCGTGCCCGAAGAGTTCGCTCTCCACCAGGGTCTCGGGGAGGGCGGCGACGTTGACCTTGATGAAGGGCTTGTCGGCCCGGAGACTGTTATAATGGACGGCGGAAGCCACCAATTCCTTGCCGGTGCCGGATTCGCCCCGGATGAGGATGGTGGCGTTGCTTTTGGCCACCCGGTCAATCATCTCGAAGACCTGGCGCATGCGCCCGGATTTGCCGATGATGTTGCCCACCTGGAAACGCTCCTGCAACTGGCCTTTGAGCTTCAGGTTTTCGGTCTGGAGGCGCTCCTTCTCCCGGTCGATGAGCAAGAGGTTGTTCACCGTCTGGGCGATGATGGAGGCGATGATGGTGAGCAGCCGCAGGTCGTGGTCCAGGTCCAGGTCCCGGCGGAGGCGGTCCACCGAGAGGGCGCCGATGGTCTGGTGGTTGATCTTGATGGGCACGCAGATAAAGGAGATTTCGTCCTTCTCCCGGGCGCCCCGGGAACGGGTGCGGTTCAGGAAGAGGGGCTCCTGGCTGACCACCGGCACCACCGCGGGTTCGCCGGTTTCCACCACCCGGCCGGTGATGCCTTCCCCCAATTTGTAGCGCCCGCGCTTGCGGGCTTCGGCGGTGAGGCCCTGGGCCACTTCGATTTGCAATTCGGAGGTCTCGGGGTTGAGGATGGAGATGGTGCCCCGGCGCATGCCCATGCGTTGGGCCAGGACTTGCAGGACCCGTTGCAGACTGCGGGGCAAAGGTCCCAGGGTGCTTAAGTTTTCGGTAATTTCGTAAAGCAGGGTTAATTCGTCCATATGTCGGCCTGAAGATGGTTTGAAAAGGTTTTCTTTCATTTTGGTTGATTTAAAAGCAAAATGCAAACAAAATTATTACGAAAATGTTATTAAAGGTTCTTATCGCCCCCATTCCTGAATAGCCTCAGGCTAAAAATTAGGAAAAAATACCTATTGCATTTTGTGGATTCTGAACTTAAGTTCATACAAATTTCACTTTCGGTTGATAATTCTTGCCAAGTGGCAATTCAAACCGCTGGGGAAAATGGAGGGAGGAAAATGAAGAGGAAACTTTGGAGTTGGCTGCCGGCGGCCATATTGGTGTTGAGCGGAACGTGCGCCTGGGCGCAGGTAGCTGATGACATTAAACTATTTCCCAGTTGCAAATACTGCGGCATGGACCGGGAAAAATTTGGCCACAGCCGGATGTTGATCGAATACACCGACGGCTCAAAGCTGGGTTCCTGCAGCATTCACTGTCTGGCGGTTGACCTGGCCCAACACATCGACAAGACCCCGCAAGCCATCCAGGCGGCGGATTATCCGAGCAAAAAGCTGATCGACGCCGAAAAGGCTTACTGGGTCATCGGGGGCGACAAACCCGGGGTCATGACCAAGCGGGCCAAGTGGGCCTTTGCCGACAAGGCCGCGGCCGAGGCGTTCATCAAGGCGAGCGGCGGGCAATTGGCCTCCTTTGACGACGCCATGAAGGCCACCTACGAGGATATGTACGCCGACACCAAGATGATCCGGGAAAGGCGGGCCAAGAAGAGATTGATGATGCAGCAGAAGCAGCAACAGCAGCAACAAAAATAAGAATTGCTGAACATCGCGGGCGGGGAGGCTATCCCGCCGGCACCTTTGAGGAGGCAGAAATGACCTGGTTGCGCCTGCTCCTGGCGGCCGTCATATTAACTGCGGCTGCGGCGTCGGCGGCCGAAGTGGCGCCGGCCCAACCCGGCGCCGGGGACAAATGCCCGGTGTGCGGCATGTTCGTGGCCAAGTATCCCGATTTTCTGGCCCAGATCGTCTTCAAGGACGGCTCCCGGGATTTCTTTGACGGCGTCAAGGACATGATGAAATATTACTTCGAACTGGGGAAGTACCGTAAAGACAAACAGCTCACGGATATTGCCGCCATCTGGGTGACGGATTATTACAGCCTGTCCCCCATTGACGGACAGAAAGCCTATTACGTGGTGGGGAGCGACGTTTACGGTCCCATGGGGAAAGAGTTGATCCCTTTCAAGGAAGAAGCGGAGGCCAAAGATTTCCTGAAGGACCACGCCGGCCAGCAAATCTATCGCTTTAATGACATCACCAAAGAGGTGATTAAGCCTCTGGATTAATCAGGATGGGACGTTGCGGTGAGAAAGGCCGATAAATTCCTGCTGTTCCTTCTGGGCAATTGCCTGCTGCTGGGGGCGATGTTCATCCACGCCCATTTCCAGATGGCGGCGCGGCTTTCCGGGCTCCATTATGAGGTGGAAATCGTCCGGAAATTGGGCCTTACCGACCTGTGCCTGTCCACCGAAGCGGCTTACCTGCGGCACCCCTCCCAGGCCGACCGCCATTCCCCCTTCCAAAGCCACCCCCTGGCTCTGGAATATTTCCCTTCCGGGGCCATCGTGACGCCCCCGAAATGATGCGACCGACAGATGCGCCAATTTATTGAAAAACAGCGTCACATCCTGGACTTTACCCTGTCTTCCCTGATGCGGCGCCGGGGCAAAAACCTCGCTCTGATTATGGTTTATACCCTGGTGGTCTTCAGCCTGGGCTCGGTGATGTTTTTCACCCAGGCCATCAAACGCGAAGCCGGGCTGATCCTCAAGGAGACCCCGGAGATCATCGTGCAGCGCCTGGTGGCGGGCCGCCATGAGCTTATCCCCCTGGACTACCTGCAAAAAATCAGCAAGATTCGCGGGGTGGCCGAAGTCAAGGAGCGCCTCTGGGGGTACTATTTCGACCCGGTGACCCGGGCCAACTTCACCATCATGGCCAGCCCGCTCTGTGAGCGGGGGGTCATCCTGGGCCAGGGGGTCTCGAATCTTCTCAAGGCGCGGGGTGGCAGCATTATTTCCCTCCGCGACCAAGAAGGTTATTATAAACACTTTACCGTCCGGGGAGTCTTCGGAGATAATTCGGCCTTGGTCTCCTCCGACCTGATCTTGATCGACGCGGAGAATTTCCGCAAGGTGTTCGGGATTCCCGCCGGTCAGGCCACCGATCTGGTGGTGACGGTGCGCAATAAAAAAGAGGTCCCCACCATTGCCCTCAAGATTTTCCAGTTGCTGCCAGACACCCGCTCCATCCTGCGGGAGGGCATCTTGAGCACTTACGATGCGGCCTTCGACTGGCGCGGCGGCCTCATCCTGGTGATTCTGGCGGGGGCGGTGCTGGCCTTTCTCATCTTCGCCTGGGACAAGGCCGCGGGCCTGAGCGCCGAAGAGAAAAGGGAAATCGGCATCCTCAAGGCCATCGGCTGGGAGACCGGCGACGTCCTGCAGATGAAATTTTGGGAGGGCCTGGCGGTCTCGCTGTGCTCTTTTCTGCTGGGAGTCCTGCTGGCTTACGGGCACATCTTCCTGTCTTCGGCCAGCCTCTTTAAGCCGGCCCTGATGGGCTGGTCCACCCTATATCCGGATTTTCGCCTGACCCCGTTCATCAGCGCCTATCAGGTCGCCACCCTGTTCTTTCTCACGGTGCTGCCCTACACCGTGGCCACCATCATCCCCTCCTGGCGGGCGGCCACCACCGACCCCGATTCCATCATCAGGACCTGAGGCGGAGATGATTGAACTCAAAGATATCCGCAAGGTCTTCAACGCCGGCCGGCCCAACGAATTCCTGGCCCTGGAGGGGATAAATCTAAACGTCGAGGCGCACCGGGTCACGGGCGGCAACCCGTTCTTCGTCTCCGAGATCGCG